>JAKAFC010000041.1 GCA_021818065.1 Pseudomonadota bacterium | reverse complement strand
GATACCGATGAGGCTGAAAAAGATGCCATACAGAATGCCGCCGATGACGGCGTAGGCCAGCAGTTCCACTCGCGCTCCAGCGTGATGTCGTGGGGTGTCACAGGGGACAGGCGGCGCCCGTGGCGCCGCCGCCCCTCGGCATTAGGGCTTGGGCGCCGGATAGATCGCCTTGCCCGTGGCCTTGTCCTGCGGATAGACCACCACGACGTCGAGCTTGCCGTTCTTCGGCTGGAGCTGGGCCACCGGGAAGGGCTGGCCGAGCTGCGCGCCGTTGGCGTTGACGTCAAACGGCCCGAGCAGCGTGGTGGTCTTGCCCGACATGTCCATCACCGCCTGGTGGAAGGCCAGTTGGTCGAACTTGGGGGCCATGTCGAGCATGTGCTGCACGATCAGTCCGGTGTTGTAGCCCGAGCAATCGAGGAAGTTGGGCTCTTTCTTCTGCGCGGCCTTGAAGGCGTCGACGAACTGCTGGGTGTTCATGCCGTAGGTCACCTTGTCGTACGCCACCAGCGGCGGCGTCGGGTAGGTGTAGGTGTAGGCCAGCGCCTTCTCGCCCACGTTCTTGGTCAGCAGCGCCATGAGCTGGCCGGGGAAGATGGTGAAGGTCATGGGGAAGTGCAGCCCGCTCTGGTCCAGCGCCTTGAGGAAGGCGATGTCGTTGGGGGCATAGCCGAACTCCAGCACGGCCTCGGGCTGCGTGGCCGCCATGGCGTGCAACAGAATGGTGTAGTTCGACTCGGTGGTCGGCACGCTGTGGTCGTACACCGGCTTGATGCCGGCCTTGGCCAAGACTTCCTTGAGCGTGGTGGCCTGCGAGGCGTCGAAGTCGTTGGCACCATAGATGATGGCGACCTTCTTGATCTTCTGCTGCACCAGGTAGTTGGCCAGCGGCACCGGCCACACCGTGCTCGACGGAATGCTGACGTCGGCCAAGTAGTTGGTGGGTTTGGTGAAGAAGTTGGCACCCGAACCCGTGGGATCGATCAGCAGCATGTGGTGCTCGGCGGCCAGCGGCACGGCTACCGAGGTCAGCACCGAGCCGAAGTCGGCCACCAGCACGTCCACCTTGTCCTGGGTGATGAGCTGGTTGTAGAGGGTGGTGGCGGTGGAGGTCGAGCTCTGGTCGTCGTAGGCGACGAGCTTGACCGGGATCTTCTTGTTGAACGCCTTGACGAACACGCCACCGTCTTTGTTGATGGCGTCGGCCCAGAACTTCAAGCCTTCGTACTGGCCTTGCGAGGCCACGGCGAAGGGGCCGCTGCTGGCATAGAGCGTGCCGATCTTGATCTGCGACGGTGCCGTTGCCGCATGCGCGGCCATGGCGGCGGCGCTCAGGGCCAGGCCGGCCGCAATCTTGCGCAGGGTGGGGGTGGGCGAGGGGATGGGCATACGAGTCTCCGGTGGATGGGCAGTTGCGTGCATCGCGCTTCTGCGAATGTCACAAAACATTCTCTGTCGGGACTTTGTGTGAAGCGGTGAACAAGTGCGTTGAATTGCAACGGCTCGTATCCAGACAAAGAAAACGGGCTGATCGCTCAGCCCGTCTGATGCGGCGCCGGTGGCTCAACCGCGAGGCACGCGCTACTTGGAGAGGGCAATCTTGCGGATCTTGCCCACCTCTTGCGCACTGACATTCGGCGCGTCGTTGCCCCAGCTGCTGCGCACATAGCTGGCGATCTCGGCCACCTGCGTGTCGTTCAGCGTGGCTCCCAGGTCGGGCATGGCCATGGGCGTGGGGTTGCCCTGGGTTTTCACCGTGTGGCCGCCCTGCAGCATCATGCGAATGGTGTTGAGCGGGTCGGGGGTGTTGACCGTGGGGTTGTGCGCCAGGGCGGGAAACACATTGGGCAGACCCTGGCCCTGCGCCTGGTGGCACATGGCGCAATGCGCGGCATACAACGGCGCACCTGCCTTCGCACTGGCCGTCAGCACTTGCGGCTGGGGCTGGTTGATAGCGCTGTCGGGCCGCACCGGTGGCAGCGACTTGAGAAACACCGCAATCGCCTGCAGGTCGTCATCGGTCAGGTGTTGCGTGCTGTCGTGCACCACGTCGCGCATGCTGCCGACGATGCTGAAGGTGGCGGTGCGCCCGGTCTTGAGCAGTTGCACCAGTTCGGCCGGTGTCCAGCGGCCCAGGCCGTCAGACCGATCGCCGCGCAGGTTGGCGGCGTACCAGTTGTCGATGCGCGCGCCGGAAAGGTACAGACTGCCGTCCGGTCCGCCCGGTGCAAGCGCCCTCTCTTGCAGGAAGGGGCCGCGCGGCGTGTGGCAGGCGCCGCAGTGGCCCAGGCCCTCGACCAGATAGGCGCCACGGTTCCACTGCGCGGTCTGTTGCGGCTCGGGGCGGTACACGCCGTCGCGGGCGAACATCCAGTCCCAGATCGCCAGCGGCCAGCGCATGTTCAGGGGCCACGGGACATCTTCCGGCTTGTTGGCCTGTGCCACGGGTTGCACGTCGTGTTGGAAGTAGGCGTAGAGCGCCTGCATGTCCTGCGGGGTGATGCGGGCATACGAGGGGTAGGGCATGGCGGGGTAGAGGTAACCGAGCCGGGGCGATTTGCCGTGGCGCACGGCGGCGTCGAACTGGGCAAAGCTCCAGGTGCCGATGCCGTCCGTCTTGTCGGGGGTGATGTTGGGCGAATACACGGTGCCGATCCCCATGGGCAAGTGCATGGGCAGCCCGCCGGCGAAGGGCTTGCCGCCCGGCGCCGTGTGGCAGGCGATGCAGTCGCCGGCGCGGGCGAGGTAGGCGCCGCGCAGAACCTCGGGGTCGTTGGGGGTGGGCTGTGCGGCCCAGGCGGATTGCAGGCACAGCACGGCGCTGGCTGCCAGATACAGGCGTGAAAGGTGCATCGACATCTCCGATCGTTGTGACGACGGCCGACCTCAGGCGGCGGCACGTCTTGCTGCATTGCAGTATGGTTCGGAGCCGAGGTCAGTGCAAACCCGAATGCGGCTTTTTTGTGCGCTTGCACACCAAGGGTTGCCGTTGTTGCAGGCGGGTACAGCCAAATGACGCAAAATGGCTTTTGTTTCCACCTCGTCACAAGCCCACACCCTTCGCCATGAACGATCCGCAAGTCCACGTCGTGCAGCATCCGCTGGTGCAGCACAAGCTCACCTTGGCGCGCAGCAAGGACACCACCACCGACAACTTCCGCCGCCTGGTGCGCGAAATCGCCGCGATGCTGGCGTACGAGGCCACGCGCGACTTACCGACCGAGCTGGTGGACGTGAGCACCCCGGTGGCCGACTGCCGCATGCCCATCCTGGCTGGCAAGAAGCTGTGCCTGGTGTCCATCCTGCGCGCGGGCAACGGCATGCTCGACGGCATGATTGACCTGTTGCCCAACGCCCGCGTCGGCCACATCGGGCTGTACCGCGACCCGGCCACGCTGGAGCCGGTGGAGTACTACTTCAAGGTGCCCGAGGACATGGCCGAGCGGCTGGTGATCGTCGTCGACCCCATGCTGGCCACCGGCAACTCGGCCGCCGCAGCGCTGACCCACCTCAAGCGCGCCGGCGCCACGGCGCTGAAGCTGGTCAACCTGCTGGCCGCGCCGGAGGGCGTGCGCACGGTGCGCGCCGCGCACCCCGACGTGCCCATCACTCTGGCCGCCATCGACGAGCGGCTCAACGACCACGGCTACATCGTCCCCGGCCTGGGCGACGCGGGCGATCGCATTTTCGGCACCAAATAAGGCGCGCCGGGGCGCCTCCGCGCCTCAGCGGGCAGGGCGCTGCCTCGGGGTCTGCTTGCGGCTCAGTGGCCGATGTCCAGGTAGAGCCTGGCGAGTTCGGCCTTGACCTGCGCCGAGCATTTGGCAAAGCTGCCGCGTGTCATTTCTTCGCGGGCCGCCGCGTCCTGACCGGCCTGCGCCAGCGTCACCACGCGCGCGGCAGCCTGGTGAAAATCGGCGTGTACGGCGCGCAGCCGCTGGTAGCCCTCGCGCTGGCCATGCTTGAGCGCGCCGGGGCCGTGCAGCCAGCGGCCGAGTTCGCATTGATCGTCGCGGCAGACCTGCAAGGGGTCGAGCACGTCGCGCAGATCGGCGTCGAGCAGGTCGTCGAGACGCTTTTTCCACGCCATGTGGGCGCTGATGGCGGTTTCGAAGTTCAGGCCGTCGCGCTCGGGCGGCTGGTCAGCGGGCGCGGCATGGCCCGTGGCCGCAGGTGCGCCCGGGGCCGCGGCCGTGGCCGGGTCGTCGCGGAACAGCAGGCGTTTGAGCCAGGAAGCCATGTCGTCCTCTCCTCGTCAGTGCCGGCCGGTGCTGGGACCGCGTAGTCGGTTGCCGCCTTGCACGGGGCAGCGTTTGGCGTAACGTTTGACGTGGTCGGCGCGCTGTCCGCCGCGACGCCGACCACGTTTTTACGTTTTTAACGATTTTTCCGCCATTGTCCCGGCAGTCGTGGCGATGTCAAGCCACGCCCTGCGTGTCGCGCGGTTTTAAGGACCGACGCAGGGCGGCAGACGTGCGCCCTGCCATTGCACCAGGACCTTGTCGCCGTAGTACCAGAGGATGGTGGACGGGTCGTGCATGCCGACGAATTTTTCGCCGGTGGCCGACTTCACGCGCTCAAGTGGTACCAGCTCGTCGGCCAGCAGCACGAGATGATCGGCGTCGCGGGTGGTGACGACGAAGGACTTGTCGCCGCAGGTGTACTTCGCCTCCTTCGGCCGCTGCGGCGGCATCGCGGTGAACACGGCGATTTCGCGGTTGTCGGCGTCGAGCAGCACCAGGGTGTCGGTGCTGCGGCGCATGCTGCGCGTGGCCTGCAACACGCGGGCGAAGGCGTCGCCGAGTTTCATTTGCGGCTCGGGGCAGGCCATGCGCGTCCCGGCTGCCTGGCCGAAGCGCAGCGCATCACCCGATTGCTCGACGCTGGCGATGTAGCGGTTGCAACCGTCGCGCCCGCTGGCGCGACCATCGTGGAAGTCGAGCGTGGGGGCGATCGCGGGAGGCGGGGTCTCTCCTGCCACGCTATGGGCACGCCAGCGGGTGCCGTCGAGCCCGGCGGCGAGGGCGGCGGAACTGCCCAACATGAACAGCAGGGCGACGAACGCGGCGCGGTGGAGCAGGCGGATGGGGCGGATGATGCGGATGTCTTGGGTGGCCGGGCGGTTCATCAAAGGCTCCTCGCAGTGGGGTGGGCGCGCGCTTTCGCGCACAATCGCATCGGTTTGCAACCCGTGCAACGCCACGTTGTACCGCAACAATCCGGCGCCTGAGCAGACAGGCCGTGTTGACGCCAACCGCAAAGTCCACAAAGTCCAACCAGAACACACCCGACAGGAGATTCGCACCATGGCCGATGGCTACTTTCCCCGCTGGCGATTGAAGACCGAGGGCGTCATCGCTCCCGACGAGCGCCTGCCCGCGCCGCAGACCGCGGCGATGGGGTTGCAGCATGTGGTGGCGATGTTCGGTTCGACGGTATTCGCCCCGCTGCTGATGGGCTTCGACCCGAACATCGCGATCCTGATGAGCGGGGTGGGCACGCTGATCTTTTTTCTGGTCGTCGGCGGCCGGGTGCCGAGTTATCTCGGCTCGTCGTTTTCCTTCATCGGCGTGGTCATCGCCGCCACGGCCTACGGCGGCAGCGGCCCCAACCCCAACCTCGGCGTCGCGCTGGGCGGCATCATTGCCTGCGGAACGGTGTATGCGGCGGTCGGGCTGATCGTGATGGGTGTGGGAGTGGGCTGGATCGAGCGCTTCATGCCGCCGGTGGTCACCGGCTCGGTGGTCGCGGTCATCGGACTGAACCTGGCGCCGATCGCCATCAAGGCCAGCAGCGGCTCGACCTTCGACGACTGGATGGCGGTGGTCACCTTCGTCTGCGTCGGGCTGGTCGCGGTCTACACCCGCGGCATGGTGCAGCGGCTGCTGATCCTGGTCGGGCTGATCGCCGCCAGCATCATTTATGCGTTGCTGACCAACGGCCTGGGGCTGGGCAAGCCGATGGACTTTGCCGCGCTGGCGGCCGCGCCCTGGTTCGGCCTGCCGGCGTTTGGCAAGCCGGTGTTTCAGGCGCATGCGATCGCGCTGATCGTGCCGGTTGTGGTGATTCTGATTGCGGAAAACCTCGGCCACATCAAGGCGGTCACGGCGATGACCGGGCAGAACCTCGACCGCTACATGGGCCGCGCGTTTTTCGGCGACGGCCTGGCGACCATGGTGTCGGGCGCGGCCGGTGGCACCGGGGTGACGACCTACGCCGAGAACATCGGCGTCATGGCCGCCACCAAGATTTACTCGACGCTGATTTTCGCCACCGCTGCGGTCATCGCCATCGTGCTCGGCTTCAGCCCCAAGTTCGGCGCGCTGATCCACCTGATTCCGCCGCCAGTGCTGCGCGGCGTGGCGATTGTGATTTTCGGGCTGATTGCGGTGTCGGGTGCGCGCATCTGGGTGGACAACAAGGTGAACTTCGCCGACAGCCGCAACCTCATCATCGTCGCCATCACCCTGATGCTGGGCACGGCCGACTTCACCCTCAAGTTCGGCGGCTTTGCGCTCGGCGGCATCGGCACCGCCACCTTTGGCGCGATTCTGCTCTACGCCTTGCTCGGTCGCCGCGGGGTGTCGCGCGCCGACTGAGCCGGGTTGTCGCCGCGCTGCGCTTCGCGCAAGCGGCGGTACAGCGTGCGCTCGCTGATGCCCAGTGCCTGCGCCGCGCGGCCGCGATGGCCGCGGAAGCTGGCCAGCGCGGCGGCGATGTCGGCGTCGCTGCACGCGCCCTCGCGCTCCGCGGGGGAGGCGGGCACGGCGTCGTCCAGCGTGGCGCTTTCCCCGGCCGGCAGCAGCAAGTCGCTGGCCTCGATGCGTCCGCCCACGGCCAGTGCCGCGGCGCGCGCCAGAATGTTGCGCAGTTCGCGCACATTGCCCGGATAGCTGTGGTTCTGCAACAGCGCCAGCGCCTGCGGGCTGATGTCCCAGCAGGCGGCGCCGCAGCCGCACAGCGGCGCCAGCACGGCACCGCCCAGCGCCGCAGGACGCGGCCGCAGCGCCATGCGCCCGAGCAGGTGTCGCGCCAGCGGGGCAATGTCGTCGCGTCGTTCGCGCAGCGGCGGCAAGGCGACGGTGAACACGCTCAAGCGGAAGTAGAGGTCGCTGCGAAACCGCGCCTGCCGCACCATGTCCTCGAGGCAGCGGTTGGTCGCGGCCACCACCCGCACGTCGGCACGGCGCACGGTATTGCTGCCGACACGGCGGAATTCGCCGCTTTCCAGCGCGCGCAGCAGCTTGCACTGCTGCTGCAGGCTGAGTTCGCCGATTTCGTCGAGGAACAGCGTGCCGCCGTCGGCCTGCTCGAACAGCCCGGGCCTGCGGCCGGTGGCACCGGTGTAGGCGCCGCTCTCGTGGCCGAACAGTTCCGACTCGAACAACGCCTCGGGAATGGTGGTGCAGTCCAGGGTGATGAAGGGGCGCTCGGCGCGCGCCGAGGCGCGGTGCAGGCTGTGCGCCGCCAGTTCCTTGCCGGTGCCGCTCTCGCCCTCGATCAGCACCGGCTCGTCGGTCTGCGCCGCCACCTGCAGCCGCTGCAAGGCCTGCAGCAGCGCCGGTGACTGACCGAACAGCAGCGCCGGAACGGCGGTTGGTCCGGCCGCGGTCTGCGCCGGCAGACGATGGATTTCCTCGCCCAGCAGCCGGTTGCCCTGCGCGTCGGTGATGGCGTAGCCGCGCAGCCGCACATGCTCGGGGCGGCCCTGGGCGTCGAAATGCACATGCACCGTCTCGTCGGACTCGCCGCTGCGCATCACATGCACATGCGGGCAGTGCTCACCCTTGAGGTGGCAGGGCACGGCCGAGCGGTGCGACAACTCGTGGCACTTGCGGCCGGTGATGTCGGCGTTCTCCAGACCATAAGCCACGCGGTAGGCGCGGTTGGCGGCCACCACGGTGTAGTTGCGGTCGATGAGCACGAACGGCTGCTCGCGCGCGTCGATCAGCGTCTGGGCGTCGTAATCCATGTCAGTGTCTCCTCCGCCGTCGTTTGCCGACGGTCTGGTGTCAGATCGAGATTTTGTGACGTGTCAGGACCGCATGGCAGGAATGACCTGACAAAGTGGTAACAAAGTCTTTCATTTCTCGAAAAATCAAGCACTTGGCGCATGGCCCAGAGCTTGCAAGAGGGAGGGCAACCGGCTGCCTGAGAGCCGGCGTCCACACCATCGGAGGATGACATGTCTATGGATGCACACGACAAACCCGCAGAAAACCCCTCACGCCGCCGCTTCATGCGCGACACTACCCTGGCCACCGCGGCCGCAGCCGCCGGGGCCGCCGGTCTGGGCGCCGTCATGTCCCAGACCGCGCAGGCCGCACCCATGCTGGGCGGTGGCGGCTGGCTGCCCGTGCCCAAGGCCAAGGGACCGCGCGTGGTGGTGGTCGGCGGCGGCACCGCCGGGCTCACGCTGGCCAAGTACCTGAAGAAGGAAAACCCGAAGCTGGACGTGCTGCTGCTGGAAAAACGCAGCCAATACCAGAGTTGCTTCTGCAGCAACCTCTGGTACCCCGACGTGGTGAACATGGAGTATCTGGCCAATTACAGCTATCTGGACGCCGCCAACACCGATGGGTACATCTACTACAACTGCACCGTCACCGGCGTGGACCGCGACGCCAAGCGGCTCTACACCAATATGGGCCAGGTGATGTACGACTTCCTCGCCATCACCCCGGGCATCGATTACGACTTCACTCGCTTCGGCATCCCGGCCGACGACTACGAGACGCAATTCGCCATCCGGCAGAAATTTCCGGGCGGCTGGATCCAGCCGACCGAGCAGGTGGCGGTGCGCAACAAGATCCAGGGCTTTGCCGGCGGCACCTTCGTCGTGACCGTGCCCACGGGCAACTACCGCTGCCTGCCCTCGCCGTACGAGCGGGCCTGCGTGGTGGCGGGCTGGATGAAAAAGACCGGGGTCAAGGGCAAGGTGCTGCTGATCGACCCGAACCCGGACATCATCATCAAGGCCAAGGGCTTTCATGAGGCGTTCGACCAACTCTACAAAGACATCATCGAGTACCGGCCGTCGTCCACCATCCGCGGTGTCGATCCGTGGAAAAAGATCATCAAGACCGAGACCGACGACATCAAGTTCGACGACGCCACGCTCTACCCCGGAGTGCAGGGCGCCTACATCATCCAGCAGATGGGTCTGGTCAAGCCCGACAGCACCCAGCGCGAGGCCAACATCGACCCGTACCACTACAACATCATCGGCGACCCGTATGTGTACGTCAGCGGCGACTCGCGCTGGATGCCGTATTCCAAGAGCGGCAACACCGCGATGACCGAGGCCAAGTACGTCGCCAAGGTCATCGCCTCGCGGGTCAAGGACAAGGAGGCCAAGATCCCGTGGGAGAGCCCCAACACCCTGTGTTACTCGATGGTCGACTTGCAGCCCAACAAGGCGATCTACGTCGATGCGTACTACGACCCCAAGACCTTTGGCTTCACCAACGTGAAGGAAGACGACACCCGCAGCGTCGCCAACGCCGCGGCCTATCTGGCCTGGGGTAAGGGGCTCTATACCGAGATGTTCACCTGACCCAGGGCCGGCCCGCCGGTGGTGGGCCGCAACCATCGTGACGGACGGTGTCGGCTCTTCAACACCGTTCTTTTCCCTCGGGGGTCGGTCTCCTCGCCCCCCGATTTTTTATTCCAGGGAGTGTGCTTCGATGCAACGCCGCCGCTTCATCCAGATCTGCTCCACCGCCGCAGCCGGTTGTGCTGCCGTCGATCTGTCCAGCCTCGCACTGCCCGCCTGGGCTGCCGACGTCCCCGACGTGCCGCAGCCGCCGGTGCTGCTCACCGATGCGCAGGGCGCGCCGCTCAAGGCTTCGTCGCTGAGCAGCAGCGAGGCCTATGTGTTCTCGTATCCCTACGCCAGCACGCCGGCGTTTCTCATCCGCCTGAAGGCCGCCGCGCAGCCGACCAAGCTGACCGCCGACGGCCAGAGCTACGACTGGCCGGGTGGCGTCGGCGCTGACAAGACCATCGTTGCCTACACCGCGATCTGCGCCCATCAGCTCTCCTATCCCGAGAAGGACAGCAGCGTGATTTCGTATGACCCGAGCGCCACCCAGGTTTCGGGCAAGCCGGGCATGATCGTGTGCTGCGCGCACCAGAGCGTGTACGACCCCTCCGAGGGCGCCAAGGTGATGAGCGGCCCGGCGCCGCACCCGCTGGCAGCCATGGTGCTCAAGCACGACCCCAGCGACGATTCGCTTACCGCCACCGGGGTCATTGGCCACCCCACCTTCGAGCACTTTTTCAAGCTCTATCGCCTGCAGCTCATCCGCCAGTTCGGCGCCGCGCATTTCCAAGCCACGGCGCCGAACAAGGTGGCAGCCGTGCCGCTGAGCCAGTATTCGGCCTATGTGGCCCATTGCTAGGCCCTAGTGTGCATGCGTGTGCTGGCCGCCGAAGCTGAGCTGATATTGCAGAAAAACCTGGTTGAAGCCCTTGCGCACGGCGTCCAGTCGGCCGTCGCCGTTGACGTCTTCGGCCACAGGAACCCGGGCGCGAGACAGTTGCACGCGCAACCGCTGGTGGCTGTCGAGGTCCCAGGTGGCCACCAGGCTGGCGCGTTGCAGTGCGTCGAAGGCACTGGTCTGCCGTGGGCAGCGCAGGGTTTGGTAGGGCGGGGCGCAGAACACCGGTGAGGCACTGCGCACGGCCTCGTGCACGTTGCCCACGCTGTCTACGCGCACCCCGAGCTGCCAGCGCGGCGCACTGCCGTAGAGCGCCTGCAGCGCATAGCCGTCGATGCGCAGTTGGCGCGGCATGCCGATGTTCCACGGCTTGGTGTCGTGGTAGGTGAGCTGCAAGTCCTTGGTCTGGCGGAAGTACTCGGCGGTGAGCTGCACGTCGCCAGCGCCTTGGTCACCTGCGCCCTCGGCCTGCCAGCCCAGCGACACCACGTCGGTGCGGGTGCTGCCCTGCAGCGCGTGGTCGGCGTCGTTGATGCCGGGGTGATAGCTGTGCAATTCCTGGTGTTGTCGGCCGCGCACCGTGGCCAGGCCGCCGGACAGGCTTTGGCCTTCGGCGGGCATCCATTCGGCCTTGGCAAACGCCGTCCAGACCTGCGGCCAGGCGGCGCTATCACGCATGGGAATGCTCACGGTCTTGCCGGTGCTGGTGACGTAGCCCGACACCGGGCCGGTCTGCGCAGCCACCGCGGCGTTGTCGGACTGGAACGCTTCCGCCCCCAGCCGCAGCCGCCACGGTCCTGCCTGCTGGGCGAGCACGGCCAGTTGCGCGCCGTCGCCGCGCAGGCCCCCGGCCAGCAGCAGTTGATACGGCAGCGCCTGATCGACGAAGGCCCAGGCGTGGGGATGCAGATCGTTCTGCAGGCCGATGGCGCTGAAAAACCGCCCGCCCTGCGCCTGCAGGCCGCCGGGCAGAACGCGGCTGCGCAGCCAGGCGTCTTCCAGTTCGACATGGTGGCCGTCGCTGGACAGCCGCAACCCGGCCTCGCCCCAGCCGGGCGCATGGGCGTGCAGCCCGGCTTCCAGGGTCTGCAGGTTCAGACCGCGGCGGAAACTGCCGCCGTGGCTGTGCGCACCGCCGGCGTCGCTGTGCACGTTGAACAAGCCATTGGCGTTTTGCAGAAACTCGGCACCACGGCCTTGCGCCGAGTCGTCGTTGGCGACACCGCCGACGATGATGAACGGTGTGACATGCGGCGCGTCGCTCTCGTGCTCGGTGGCGCAGCTTGGGGTGGCGACGGTGACGAGCAGGGTGGCGAGCAGGGTGGCGTGGGGCAGACGGATTGCAGGCATGGCGGCACGGTAAAAACGTTATAACGTATTAAATGATACAAAACGATACATGACGTCGCGCGCCTCGGCCTGCTGCCACGCTCGACCTGCCGCGAAGTCCGCAGCCGGACCGGCTCGGGCAGTCTCCATAGAATCGGGGCCATGATTTCCGTCGCGCTGGCGCGCAAATGGCGCCCCAAATCGTTTGCCACCCTGGTCGGGCAAGACCATGTGGTGCGCGCGCTCACTCACGCGCTCGACCACAACCGCCTGCATCACGCTTACCTCTTCACCGGCACGCGCGGCGTCGGCAAGACCACGGTGTCGCGCATCCTGGCCAAGGCGCTGAATTGCACCGGGCCGGACGGGCAGGGTGGCGTGACCAGCCAGCCCTGCGGCGTCTGCCCGGCCTGCACCGAAATCGACGCCGGGCGCTTTGTCGACTACATCGAACTCGACGCCGCCTCCAACCGCGGGGTCGAAGACATGACCACCCTGCTGGAGCAGGCGGTGTACAAGCCCACGGCGGGGCGCTTCAAGGTCTACATGATCGACGAAGTGCACATGCTGTCCAACCACGCCTTCAACGCCATGTTGAAGACGCTGGAGGAGCCGCCCGACTATGTGAAGTTCGTGCTCGCCACCACCGACCCGCAGAAGGTGCCGGTCACCGTGCTGTCACGCTGCCTGCAGTTCAACCTCAAGCCCATGCTGCCCGCGGCCATCGTCGGCCATCTGCACGCGGTGCTGCAGGCCGAGAACGTCCCGGCGGACGCTGCCGCGCTACGCCTCATCGCCCGCGCCGCGCACGGCTCCATGCGCGACGCCCTGTCGCTCACCGACCAGGCGCTGGCCTACTGCGCCGGGCGGGTGGACGCCGCGGCCGTGCAGCAGATGCTGGGCACGGTCGATCGCAGCGATCTGCTGCACATCCTGCAGGCGCTGGCGGCGCAGGACGGCGTGGCACTCATCAAGCAGGCCGACGCGCTGGAAGCGCGCAGCTTGTCCTTCGGCGCAGCACTGGAAGAACTGGCGGCGCTGCTGCAGACCATTGCCCTGCTGCAACTCGTGCCCGAAGCCGCCGAGGCCGACGACCCGCACCATGCAGCCCTCGCGGCGCTGGCCGCGCAACTCAGCCCCGAGCTGGTGCAACTGGCCTACACCACGGTGCTGCACGGCCGCAGCGAGCTGTCGCTGGCACCGGACGAGCGCACCGGCTTCACCATGACCCTGCTGCGCCTGCTGGCCTTCGCGCCCGTGGTGGCGGGCAGCCTGCCCCCAGGCGGCATTGCCCTGCCCAAGGCCGAAACGAGTGCGGCAGCGCCCGTGGCGCGGCTCGCTTCCGCCGCGTCGCCTGCGCCTGGTGAAGCGCCAGAGACGCCGCCGCTTGCCGCCAGGCAGCCACCGCCAGGCTCGGCCATGCCGCAAACCGCCGCCAAGGCCATGCCCCGCGCCGCAGCAACCATCAGCGCGCCGCTGGAGCCCGCCGCGTCGCCTCTTGCCGTGCAGCAAGCCCCCCCGCGTGCGCCCTCCAGCTTGACAGCCGAGCCGTTGCCAGCGCAGCAAGCCGCACCGGCCCCCACGCTAGCCGGTGCCGCCGACACCCAGCCCGCACTGCAGGTTGCCCCCGACACCGACTGGCCCGCGCTGGTTCAACGGCTGGACCTGCCCGCAGGCTTGCCGCGCGCCCTGGCGCTGCAAAGCGAATTGCGGTCCATGGACGGCGACGCGTGGCTGCTGCGCGTGCCCACTGAGCAGCTCACCCGCGCCGGATCGCTGGACAAGTTGCAAGCCGCGGTGCGCGCCGCACTGGGCCGCGACATCACCCTGCGCGCCGAATCGGGCGAAGTGACCGACAGCGCCGCCCAACGTGACGCCCGTGCCAAGGCTCAGGCACAGGCCGATGCCGAAGCCGCGATCCGCAGCGATCCGCTGGTGCAGCAGCTCATGCAGGATCTGGGCGCGCAGATCGTGCCCGGCAGTCTCAAACCTCTGACCCCGTCGTCGGCGCCGTCATCGACCTGACCGACAATGCCGCCTTGCCGTGCGCTTGGCGCTCTCATTTTTCGATCGAAGGACACCCCATGTTCAACAAAGGACAACTCTCCGGCCTGATGAAGCAGGCCCAGCAGATGCAAGACAACCTCAAGCGCGTGCAGGACGAACTTGCGCACATCGAGGTCGAAGGCCAGTCGGGCGCCGGCTTGGTGAAGGTGCAGATGACCTGCAAATACGGCGTCAAGCGCGTGAGCATCGACCCCAGCCTGGTGGCCGAAGACCGCGACATGCTGGAAGATCTGGTGGCCGCCGCCTTCAACGATGCCGTGCGCAAGGCCGAGGCGACCACCCAGGAGAAGATGGGCGCCGCCACCGCCGGCATGCCGCTGCCTCCGGGCATGAAGTTGCCGTTCTGAAACGCGGCGCCACGCCATGCATGAGGCCGCCCCCGGCCATGTTCCCGCGCTCGACGCCCTGATCGACGCCTTGCGGCAGTTGCCCGGCGTCGGCCCGAAGTCGGCATCGCGCATGGCCTATCACCTGCTCGAACACGACCGCGAGGCGGCGCAGCACATCGCCCGCGCGCTCGACGCCGCCCTGGGCGCGGTGCAACGCTGCACCCGCTGCAACACCCTGACCGAAGACGCCGTGTGCAGCATCTGCGCCGACCCCGGGCGCGATGCCCGCCAGCTCTGCGTGGTGGAAAGCCCGGCCGATCTGGCCGCCGTGGAGCAGACCCTGACCTATCGCGGCCTGTACTTCGTCCTCATGGGGCGCATCAGCCCGCTCGACGGCCTGGGGCCGAAGGAAATCGGCCTCGACCGCCTCATCGCCCGCGCGCTCGACGGCGCCGTGGAGGAGGTGATTCTGGCCACCAACTTCACCAACGAAGGCGAAGCCACGGCCCACGTCATCGCCGAAACCCTGCGGCCGCGCGGTCTGCGCGTCACGCGCCTGGCTCGCGGCGTGCCTGCGGGGGCCGAGCTTGAATACGTCGATCTCGGCACCATCGCCCGCGCCCTGGTGGACCGGCGCGGCACCTGATCGACTGGTTCCGCGTCATCTTGAGCAGGCTTGCGGCGCTTGCAATACGCTAGCACCTGTTTCTTCGACCCGCGCACCGATGCGGGCACACACTCCTGAACCATCATGCAGCGACGTCAATTCATGCAATCCGCCGGGGTGCTGGCTCTGTCCGGCGGTCTGTTCCCCCTGTTGGTATCCCAGGCGCGCGCTGCGCAAGCCGCAGGCACGCTGGACGTGTTTGCCGGCGCCATCGGCCCGGGCGAATACAACGCCGGTACCTTGGCGCAGGCGCGGTTTCACGATCCGCGCGGCATGGCGGTGGATGCGCAGGGCAATGTGTTCGTCGCCGACTATGTCAACAGCGTGGTGCGCAAGCTGGGCACCGATGGCCAGGTCAGCATCGTCGCCGGGCAGGTGGAGCAACGCGACGCCCGCAACGGCCCGGCGCTGCAGGCGCGCTTCTACTCGCCCGAGTGCGTGGCCGTGGCTGCAGACGGCACGCTGTTCGTCAGCGACTCCGGCAGCAACACGGTGCGGCGTATCGGCCGCGACGGCATGGTGCGAACCTGGGCGGGCAAGCTGGAGGTGGAAGGCTTCGCCGACGGCCCGGGGGACAAGGCGCGGTTCAACCACCCGGTCGGCCTGGGGGTGAATGCCCAGGGCGTGGTCTATGTGGCCGACGCCTACAACAGCACGGTGCGCCGCATCAGCGCCAAAGGCGTGGTCAGCACCCTGGCTGGCTCGCCGGGCGATACCGGCTGGCGCGATGGCGCCGGGGCCAAGGCCCGGTTCAACACCCCGGTGGGCCTGACGCTCGACGCCCATGGCGCGGTGTACGTCAGCGAATACTTCAACAACGTCATCCGCAAGATCACGCCTGATGGCGTGGTCAGCACCTTCGCGGGCAAACCCGGCAAAGGCGGGTTTGCCGATGGCAAGGCGTCCGAGGCGCTGTTTTTGCACCCCCAAACCCTATCGTTCGCGCCTGATGGCAGCTTGATCGTGGCTGATACCGGCAACAACCGGGTGCGCCGGGTGGCGCCCGACGGCACGGTGAGCACCCTGGCGGGCACTGGCGAAGGGGAGAAGGTCACCACCGGAGCGCTGCCGGGCACACTGCATCTGCCCTACGGCGTGCAGGCGCTGGCCGATGGTTCGGTGCTGGTAACCGGGCTGAACGCTATTTTGCGCATTCAGCCGGCAACGCCGCTCAAATCTTGAATTTTTCGGCGCTTCGTCGCTCAAGCCGCCGGGTCGGCGGCGTCGAACTGGGCCAGATCGACGCGCGGCGCGGGTTTCCAGCCGCGCTTGCGGTGTTCCACCACCACATTGGTGTAGATGCCGCCACGCACATACCAGCGCGCCGTCACCCGCAGAAAGCGCGGCGCCATCGCTCTGACTAAATCGTCGAGGATGGTGTTGGTGACCTTTTCGTGAAACGCACCCTCATCGCGGTAGCTCCACATGTAGAGCTTCAGGCTTTTGAGTTCGACGCACTTCTTGTCGGGGATGAAGTCGATATCGAACCGGGCAAAGTCCGGCTGGCCGGTGAGCGGACACAGGCAGGTGAACTCGGGCACCTGCATGTGAATATGATAGTCACGCTCTGGCGCAGGGTTCGGGAAGGTTTGTAGCGATTTGCTGGGTTTTGTCGTCATAACGCGGCTTTTGTGGGTGGTTCAGGGGTGATGGCCCGGCGCTGCAGGGCCTTCTCGCGCGCCGCCTGCAACAGCGCAGCCTTGCGCTTGGCGGACGACACTGCGGTTTGGATGGGCTCGGCGGGCGTGGTCTGCTCCGTTGCAGCCTCCGCAGCGAGCACGCGCGCATGGCGCTCGCGATGGCGGGCGTAGCGCTGCCGCGCTTCATCGGCCAGCGCCCGGCTCCAGGCGCTCCAGCCGGTGCGCGCGGCGAGACGGGGGTCGGGCAGCGCCTCCATGCGGATGCAGTCTACCGGGCAGGGCGGCAGGCAAAGGGCGCAGCCGGTGCACCAGGGGGTAATCACAGTGTGCATGCGCTTGGCCACTCCGGCGATGGCATCCACCGGGCAGGCCTGGATGCACAGGGTGCAGCCAATGCACTGCGCCGGGTCGATCACGGCCAGTTGGCGCGGACCCTCGGTGCCGCATTCGGGGTCCAACGGCAGGGCCGGGCGGTGCAGCAGCTGCGCGAGTTGCGCAATCCCTTCGGCACCGCCAGGCGGGCAGCGGTTGATCTCGGCCAGTCCATCGGCGATGGCTTGGGCGTAGGCGGCGCAATCCGGGTAGCCGCAGCGCGTGCACTGCGTTTGCGGCAGCAGGGCGTCGATCTGCGCGGCAAGCGCGCCGCTCGCGTTCGGCATGGGCAATACTGATCAGGCCGCGGCGCGGGAGCGTGCCGGTCTGCGCGGCGCGTTGGCGGTGGCGCCGTGGGGGTGCGCGGCGATGAAATCGCGCACCACGGGGTAGACTTTTTCGCGCCAGCGCCGCCCGGAAAAGATGCCGTAATGCCCGGCGCCCTCGGCCACATAATGTTGGTGGTCGGCAGCGGGAATGCCGGTGCACAGGGCATGCGCCGCTTCGGTCTGACCGGCGCCGGAAATGTCGTCCAACTCGCCCTCGATGGTCAGCAGCGCAGTGCGGTGGATGTCTTGCGGCCGTACCGGCTTGCCGTCCACGGTCCAAGTGCCGTTGACCAGGCCGAAGTCCTGGAACACCAGCTTGATGGTGTCGAGGTAATAGTCGGCGTCCATGTCGAGCACGGCGTTGTATTCGTCGTAGAAGCGGCGGTGGGCCTCGGCGTCGTCGTTGTCGCCGCGGATCAGGTCGAGAAAATAGTCGTAGTGCGAGGTGAGGTGACGGTCGGGGTTCATCGCCACGAAGCCGCTGTGCTGCAGAAAACCGGGGTACACCCGCCGCCCTGCACCGGGGTAGTTGGCGGGTACGCGGTAAATGACGTTGTTCTCGAACCAGGCGTAGCTCTTGTTCATCGCCAGGTTGTTCACCGCCGTGGGCGATTTGCGCGCGTCGATGGGCCCGCCCATCATGATCATGCTGCGCGGCGCGATCTCACCCGCGCTGGCCATGAGGGAAATGGCGCCCAGTACCGGCACCGTGGGCTGGCACACCG
>JAKAFC010000212.1 GCA_021818065.1 Pseudomonadota bacterium | reverse complement strand
CCCAGCTCGCCCGCACCGTGGCCTGGCGCGAGGGCCTGGGCCTGGCCGGGGTGTTGCTCGCTGCGCTGCTGCCGCAACTCGGCGGAGCCCGCGCCCTCGTCGCGGTGTTCGCCCTCGCGCTGGCGATCGGTCTGGCGCTGGTGTGGCGCGCGCCGGACCCGGCGCCGCACCAGCCTGCGGGCGCGGCGCTGCACTGGCGCACCCTGCTGGAGCCGCTGCGCAACCGGCGCTTTCTCGCCCTGTTGGCGGTGTTCGTCACCAGCGGCATTGCCGCGGCGATTCCGGCCACACTGGTGCTGTTTTTCATCCGCGACCGGCTCGATGCCGCGGCGCTGGCGGGCGCCTATCTGTTCGCTTACTTTGCCGCGGCCGCGCTGTTGGTGCCGCTGTGGCTGCGCGCGGTGCGCCGCTGGGGGGCTGCTGTCTGCTGGCTGCTGGGCATGGCGCTGGCGGTGGCGGCATTCGTCTGGGCCGCGCTGCTGCAACCGGGCGACCGCTGGGGCTATGCGCTGGTGGTGGTGCTGTCGGGTGCGGCGCTGGGTCCCGATCTGGTGATGCCGCCAGCGCTGCTGGCCGGGGTGATCCGCGCCGGCGGCCACGGCAACCGGCTCGAAGGCAGTTACTTCGGCGTGTGGAACTTTGCGACCAAGCTCAACCTCGCACTGGCTGCGGGCCTGGCGTTGCCGCTGCTGGCGATGTTCGGCTATCGGTCGGGCACGCTGGAGACTGGCGTGCTGCCGCCGCTGGTGGTGGCGTATTGCCTGCTGCCCTCGCTGCTCAAGCTCGTGTCCGCCGCCCTGCTCTGGCAGTTTTTCGTGCGCGGCCGCTCCGGCTCGGCTTCCTTGGCTTCCTGAATGGAGAGTGCTCTCATGTCATCCCCCTTTGCCCTGCGTTCCTGGATGGCGCTGCGCCGCGCCTGGCTGCTCGCCGCCGTCCTGGGCATCAGCCTGCTGTCGGGCTGCGCCAGCGTCACGCCGCTGGCCTACCGCGGGCAGACGCCCACCTTCGATCTGAAGCAGTACTTCAACGGACGGCTCACCGCCGTGGGCATCGTGTTCGACCGCTCGGGCAAGATGACGCGGCGCTTTCACGTCACCATCGACGCCTCGTGGAAGGGCGACGTGGGCACGCTTGACGAGCACTTCGTCTACAACGACGGCGCCAAGCAGGAGCGCATCTGGACCATCCGCGAACTGCCGGAGAAAGACGGCGAGAAGCGCTACGTCGGCACCGCGGGCGATGTGGTGGGCGAGGCCATCGGCCGCGCTGCGGGTAATGCGCTGAACTGGCACTACACCCTGGCGCTGCCGGTCGACGGCACGGTTTACAACGTGCAGTTCGACGACTGGATGTACCTGATGGACGACCACGTGCTGCTCAACCATTCGGTCATCACCAAGTTCGGCTTCAAGGTGGGCAGCGTGTTCCTGTCGTTCAACAAGCCCTGACGACCATGGCGCTGAACCCGCGGATCAGCAGTTGGACCGGCCTACGGGTCTGGGTCATCGGCGCCTCCACCGGCATTGGCCGGGCCACGGCCGTGGCGCTGTTGCAGCGCGGGGCACGGGTGGCGGTGTCGGCGCGCAACGCCCAGGCGCTGCAGAGCATCGAGGGCGCCGTGACGCTGCCTTTGGACGTGACCGACGCCGCAGCGCTGCGTGCGGCCATGCAGTCGCTGCAAGCCACCTGGGGCGGCCTCGACCTGCTGCTGTACTGCGCCGGCACCTACCGGCCGATGCGCGCCACGGCTTTCTACCTCGCCAACGCCTTGCAGCACGACGACGTCAACTACCGCGGGGCGCTGCATGCGCTGGATGCCACCCTGCCGGTGTTCAACGCCCAGCGCGCCGGGCACATTGCGCTGGTTAGCAGCGTGGCCGGCTTCGGCGGTCTGCCGCAGGCGCTGGCCTACGGCCCGACCAAGGCCGCGCTCATCAACCTGGCCGAAACGCTGTACCTCGATCTGCATCCGCTGGGCATCGGCGTGCACGTGATCAATCCGGGTTTTGTCGAAACCCCGCTGACGGCGCAGAACACCTTTGCCATGCCCGCGCTCATCAGCCCCGAGCAGGCGGCCAGCGCCATCCTCGCCGGGCTGCAGGCGGGCCGCTTCGACATTCACTTCCCGCGCCGCTTCACGCTGTGGCTCAAGCTGCTGCGGCTGTTGCCGCGCGGACTGTATTTCCGCATCGTCAGCCGCTTCACCGGGCTGTAGCTTCCTCAGGCGTTGCGGATGCGGCTGACCACCGCATCGGTGAAGATCTGGGTGGTGGCCCGTCCGCCCAGATCGCCGGTGCGGATGGTGTCGATGTTGAGCGTATCGGCAATGGCCTGACGCAGGCGGCGGGCCTTGTCGTGCAGGGTGACGTGGTCGAGCATGAGCGCGGCGGCCAGCATCAGCGCAATGGGATTGGCGATGCCCTTGCCCGCGATGTCGGGCGCGCTGCCATGCACCGCCTCGAAGATGGCCGCGTCCTGGCCGATGTTGGCCCCCGGCGCCATGCCCAGCCCGCCCACCAGGCCCGCGGCCAGGTCCGACAGAATGTCGCCGAACAGGTTGGTGGTCACCAGGGTGTCGAACTGCCAGGGGTTGATGACCAGCTTCATGCAGCAGGCATCGACGATGACATCGTTGAGCTCGATCTGGTCGGCGTACCTCTCCTTGTGCAGCATGTAGGCGGTTTCCAGGAAGATGCCGGTCAGCGCCTTCATGATGTTGGCCTTGTGCACCACCGTCACCTTCTTGCGCCCCAGGGCGATGGCGGTGCGGAAGGTGTAGTCGAGGATGTTGCGCGCGCCCTGGCGCGTGTTCACCCCGGTGGCGATGGCCACGGCGCGCGGATCGTCGTCGATGGGGATGTAGTGCTCGTAGCCCATGTACAGGCCTTCGACGTTTTCGCGGAACACCAGCAGATCGACGTTGTCGTAGCGCCCTCCCGGAATCAGGGTCTTGGTCGGGCGCATGTTGGCGTAGAGCTTGAAGGCTTCGCGCAGCCGCACGTTGCTGGAGCGATAGCCGCCGCCCGACGGCGTTTCCAGCGGCCCCTTGAGCGCCAGCCGGGTGGTGCGGATGCTGGCCAGCGTGGCGGCGGGCAGCGGATCGCCCGCGGTCTTCACCCCGCCCAATCCGGCGACCTGGACGTCCCAGTCGAAGGGAGCGTCGAGGGCGTCGAGCACGGCCAGCGTGGCGTCCATGATCTCGGGGCCGATGCCGTCGCCGGCGATGAGGGTGGCGGGAATGCGTGTGCTCATGGGGATGTCTCCGTGGGTGCGATGTCCGCTGCCCTAGCAAGCCGCATGCCGCAGCGCATCATTCCCTAAACTGTAGCGAACACCACCACCATCCACCCGATCGGGTTGCAGGGAGCAGACATGAATTTACGCAGTGGGCTGGTCATCATTGTTCTGGTGCTCATCGGCATCTTTTCGGCACTGAACTGGAGCGTGCTCATGGCGCCCACCGATCTGTCACTGGGCTTCGCCGCGGTGAAGGCGCCGCTGGGGCTGATCATGCTCGGTCTCATCGTGCTGCTGGCCGCGGTGTTTCTCATTTACATCGTGGTGCTGCAGGCCGCGATGATGAGCGAATCGCGCCGCGTGGCCAAGGAGCTCAAGGCGCAGCGCGACCTGGCTGACAAGGCCGAGGCCTCGCGCTTCGACGAGCTGCGGCAACTGCACAGCGCCGACCTGGAGCGCCTGCTGGCGCGCGTCGATCAGCTCGACCGCGAACTGCGCAGCGCCATCGAGGCCAACGCCAACGGCATCAACGCCACCCTGGGCGAG
>JAKAFC010000211.1 GCA_021818065.1 Pseudomonadota bacterium | reverse complement strand
AAGTCATGGGCGTGGAGCGCAGCGCGACGCAGGACGAGATCAAGCGTGCCTACCGCAAGCTCGCGCGCAAGTACCACCCGGACGTGAACAAGGAAGCCGGAGCCGAGGCCAAGTTCAAGGAACTGGGCGAGGCCTACGAGGTGCTCAAAGACCCGGAAAAGCGCGCCGCCTACGATCAACTCGGCAGTAACTGGCGCGCCGGTCAGGACTTCCAGCCGCCGCCGGGCTGGGGCGCAGGCTTCGAGCAGCGGGGAGGCATGCCGGACAACGAGGCCGACTTCAGCGACTTCTTCGAATCGCTGTTTGCCCGCAGCGGTAGCGCGCGCCGCGCCGGAGCCGGGGCGCAAGGCATGCACATGCGCGGCCAGGATCACCACGCGCAGGTGTTGATCGATCTGGAGGATGCCTACCGTGGCGCCACGCGCACCCTCACCCTGCGCATGCCCGAGGTCGATGCGCAAGGCCATGTGGTGGCGCGCGAGCGCACCTTGCAGGTGCAAATCCCCAAGGGTGTGCGCGCCGGCCAGCACATCCGCCTGGCGGGGCAGGGGGCGCCTGGCCTGGGCGAGGGTGGGGCGGGCGACCTGTATCTGGAAATTGGCTTCAACCCCCACGGTCTGTACCGGGTCGAGGGTCGCGACGTGTTTCTCGATCTCCCCTTGGCGCCCTGGGAGGCGGCGCTGGGTGCCGAACTCAAGGTGCCCACGCCCGAGGGCCTGGTGGAGTTGAAAATTCCGCCCTCCACACAGGCCGGGCGGCGTCTGCGGCTCAAGGGCCGGGGCATTCCCGGGGCCACGCCGGGTGATCTGTATGTGGTCACGCAACTCGCGCTGCCTGCGGCGGAATCCGAGTCTGCGCGTGCCGCTTATCGGCGCCTGCAGAGCGAGTTCGCCAGCTTCAATCCCCGCGCCCATCTGCAAACAGGAGCCAAGTCATGAGCGACGCATCCAACGTTTCCGCGCCGCTGGTCGGCATCGTGCTGGAAGAACAGATCGACATCGGCGTGGACGAGGCCTGCGCCATCTGCCGGTTGGAGCGCACGCAGATCGTGCATCTGGTGGAAGAAGGCGTGATCGACCCGCTGCCCTTGCCGCCCGGGGCGGCGTCGGTGGCGCAGTGGCGCTTCAGCGGCGCCGCGCTGGCGCGCGCGCGCCGTGCCGCTCGGCTGCAACGCGAGCTCGATCTCACGCCGGCAGCCGCCGCGCTGGTGCTCGACCTGCTCGACGAGGTTGCCGCGTTGCGCCAGGCTCTGGGCCGCTGAGGCTCGGGCCCCGACGATGGCGCGACAGGCGCGCTTCTGCCAACCTGGGCAGGCCCATCTGGTGCGATTGCAGGCCGCCGTTGGCCGTACCCCTCTGGCCAGCGCCGCGCAACGCGACCGCTTTGTGCAGTGGCTGCGACGGGGTCAGGACGGCGAGGCCGTGCGGCTGCACGCCTATGCCGTGCTGCCGCAGACCGTGCTGTTGCTGCTCACACCGCAGACGGCGGCCGATCTGTCGCGCTATGTGCAAGCGCTGGCGCGCCAAGCCAGCCGCGCCAGCGCCACGCCTGCAGTGCACGATGGCGCGCCTGCCACGGTCTGGGCGGGCCGCTTTCAGAGCGCCCTGGTGCAGCCCGGAAACTGGGTGCTCGCGGCCATGCAATGGATCGACCGCACCGCCGCAGAGCACTTGGGCGAGACCGATGCCGCGCACGCCGCCCTCTGGAGCAGCCGTGCCGTGCATTGCGGCGAAGCCGCGCCCAGCGGCGCCCGCCCGGCCCTGGCCGCCCCCGATGCTTATTGGCAGTTGGGCAACACGCCGTTTGCGCGTGAAGCCGCCTACCGCGCCCAATTGCAGCAGGCCGATCTCAGCCACGACGCGGCGGCATTCGACGCCGCGCTGCGCAGCGGCAGTGCCGTGGGTGACGCCGATTTTCTGCGGCAACTGCAGGATGAAAGCGGGCGCCGCATGCTGCAGGCACGGCGGGGCAGGCCGCGCACGAAAGTTGCTTGAGGCTCTGGGCTCCCGTCTTTTAATCTGTCCCTTATTTTTATTTTTCGCGGCTTTGTTCGCCTAAAAATAGGGACAGATTAAGTGACTTTCCTTGCATCCCCTGCTGCGATGCAGTAAATTGCCCACCTCTTGTCGACTCATTGCGGAGCCTGCCATGTCCTCGCCCCAACCGTCCGCCTCCGGCGCCGAAATCGCCGCACTGTCCCGCGACGGGCTTTATTGCCCGCAGAACGAGCACGACGCCTGCGGCGTGGGCTTCGTGGCGCACATCAAGGGGGTGAAGTCGCACGACATCGTGCAGAACGGCCTGCTCATCCTCAAGAACCTCGACCACCGCGGCGCCGTGGGGGCCGACAAGCTGATGGGTGACGGCGCCGGCATCCTGATCCAGATCCCCGATGCCTTCTTCCGCGAGGAAATGGCGGCGCAGGGCGTGGACCTGCCGCCCCCGGGCGAATACGGCGTGGGCATGATCTTTCTGCCGCGCGAACAGGCCTCGCGCCTGGCCTGCGAGCAGGAGATCGAGCGCGCAGTGCGCGCCGAGGGGCAGGTGCTGCTGGGTTGGCGCGACGTGGCTGTCGATGCCGAGATGCCGATGTCGCCCACGGTGCGCGCCAAGGAGCCGGTGATCCGCCAAGTGTTCATTGGACGCGGCCCGGACGTGATGGTGACCGACGCGCTGGAGCGCAAGCTGTTCGTCATCCGCAAGACGGCGAGCCATGCCATCCAAAAGCTCAACCTGCGGCATGGCAAAGAGTATTTCGTGCCGTCGATGTCGGCGCGCACCATCGTCTACAAGGGGCTGCTGCTGGCCGACCAGGTCGGCGAGTACTACAAAGACCTCAAAGACCCGCGCGTGGTCTCGGCCCTCGCCCTGGTGCACCAGCGCTTTTCCACCAACACCTTTCCCGAGTGGCCGCTGGCGCACCCGTATCGCCTGGTGGCGCATAACGGCGAGATCAACACCGTCAAGGGCAACTACAACTGGATGCGGGCGCGTGAAGGCGCGGTCAGTTCGCCCGTGCTCGGTGCCGACCTGCAAAAACTCTGGCCGCTGATCTATCCCGGGCAGAGCGACACCGCAAGCTTCGACAACTGTCTGGAACTGCTGCTGATGGCCGGCTACCCGTTGAGCCACGCCATGATGATGATGATCCCCGAGGCCTGGGAGCAGCACACCCTGATGGACCCGCGCCGCCGCGCCTTCTACGAATACCACGCGGCGATGATGGAGCCGTGGGACGGCCCCGCTGCCATCGCCTTCACCGACGGCCGCCAGATCGGCGCCACCCTCGACCGCAACGGCCTGCGCCCGGCGCGCTACATCGTCACCGACGACGATCTGGTCATCATGGCGTCCGAGTCGGGCGTGCTGCCCATTCCTGAGAGCCACATCGTCAAAAAGTGGCGGCTGCAGCCGGGCAAGATGTTCCTCATCGACATGGAAGCCGGGCGCATCATCGACGACAAGGAGATCAAGAGCCAACTCGCCAGCGCCCGGCCCTATGGCCAGTGGATCGAGAACCTGCGCATCCGCATCGACGACCTCGACCACCTGGGCCACGCCGAGCCCTCGCCCATTCCGCTGCTCGACCGCCAGCAGGCCTTCGGCTACACCCAGGAAGACCTCAAGTTCCTCATGGCGCCGATGGCCGAGAAGGGCGACGAGGCCGTGGGCTCCATGGGCAACGACGCTGCCCTGGCGGTGCTGTCCAACCGCGCCAAGCCGCTGTACAACTACTTCAAGCAGTTGTTCGCGCAGGTCACCAACCCGCCCATCGACTCCATCCGCGAAAACATGGTGATGAGA
>JAKAFC010000210.1 GCA_021818065.1 Pseudomonadota bacterium | reverse complement strand
CGGCGGCGCCTTCCACGGCCGCAGCCTGTTTGCCGTGTCGCTCACCGGCAAGGTGCAGCCGTACAAGGCCGGGTTCGGCCCGTTTCCGCCCGAGATCTACCACGCGCCGTTCCCGGCCGAGGGCAGCGATCTCGGCGCAGTAAAAAAGGCCGTCGAGCACCTGTTCAAGGCCGACATCGAACCCAAGCGGGTGGCGGCGATCATTTTCGAGCCCATCCAGGGCGAGGGCGGGTTCAACGTCATCTCCGCCGAGGCGGTGAAGTGGCTGCGCGAGCTGTGCGACGCGCATGGCATCGTGCTGATTGCCGACGAGGTGCAGACCGGCTTTGGCCGCACCGGCAAGCTGTTTGCGATGGAACACTTCCATGAGCAGACCGGGGTGCTGCCCGATGTGATGACCATCGCCAAATCCCTCGCCGCAGGCACGCCGCTGTCGGCGGTGACCGGGCGCGCCGAGATCATGGACGCGCCCGCCCCCGGCGGCCTGGGCGGCACCTACGCCGGCAACCCGCTGGCGATCGCCGCGGCGCACGCGGTCATCGACGTCATGCGCGACGAAGCGCTGCCCGCACGCGGGCAGAAGCTGGGCGATGCGCTGAAGGCGCGGCTGAACGCCCGCCGCGCCGACGTGCCGAACATCGCCGACGTGCGCGGGCTGGGTGCGATGGTCGCGGTGCAGTTCAACGACCCGGCCAGCGGCGCGCCAGACGCCGCGTTCACCAAGCGGGTGCAGGCCGAGGCGCTGCAGCGCGGGCTGATCCTGCTGACCTGCGGCGTGGACTACAACGTCATCCGCTTCCTGTTCCCGCTGACCATCACCGAGCCGGTGTTCAACGAGGCGCTGGACGTGCTCGATGCGTCGCTCACCGCAGCGCGCGGCTGAGCGTCAGCGGCCGCCGCGGCGGATGCGGTTGCGCCGCGTCATCCCCTGGCACGGCGCGCATGCGTCCTTGCGCGGTTTGCGGCCGTAGCGTCCGGCGTAGCGGTCGAAAATCGCCCGCGGCACGACGTGGAGGAATTTGCTCAGCACCGCCATCTGCCACGGGATGGTGGCATACGCCCGCCCGGCGTCGATGGCGCGCACCGCGCGCTGCGCGAACACCTCCGGGGTGAGCAGAAACGGCATGCGAAAGCGGTTGCCCGCGGTCATCGCCGTGGCCACGTAGCCAGGGCTGATGGTCACCACCTTCACCCCGCTGGGGCGCAGTTCCACGCGCAGGCTTTCGAGCGAGCGGATCAGCGCCGCCTTGCTCGCGCAATACGCCGCATGGCACGGCAGGCCGCGCACCCCGGCGACGCTGGCAATGCCCACCAGCGCGCCGCTGCCGCGCGCGCGCATCGGCGCGATGAACGGCGCGAGCGTGGCCAGCGCCGCGCCCCAGTTGACGTCCATGATGTCCATGGCCACGTCCAGATCAGCCTCTTGCGCCAAGTCCACGCCGTGGCTGATGCCGGCGTTGGCAATGACCACCTGCGGGCAGCCCCAGTCGTGCAGCAGCGTGGCGGCAGCGGCATGCAACGCTGCGGTGTCGCGCACGTCGAGGGCGATAAGGCGCACCCGGTCGGTATCGTCGGGGTCCAGCCCGCAGTCGCGGGCCAGTTGCTGCAGCAGTTCGCCGCGGCGCGCCACCAGGGCCAGCCGCCAGCCACGCGCGGCATACGCGGCAGCCAGCGCCGCACCCAGGCCGCTGGAGGCGCCGGTGAGCAGCACGATGGGCGCGGCCTGGGTCATGGCCGTGGCGCCGGGCTGGGCGTGGCGCCGCCGGGCGGGATCACCGCGCGCACCCGCCCCTGCAGCGCCGCGGTGCCGTCGATGGCGTTGAAGTCCAGGGTATTGCCGCTCAGGCGGGTCTGGCCTTGCTCCACCACCGTGGGCCGGTTGGACTGCACGATCTGCGCATTCGGAAAGATGTTGAGAAACTCGCTGCGCACCACCAGCGGCGGCTGCCCCGGCGCGCCGCTGCGCTCGACCACGGCCTGGCCCAGCAGTTGCACGTTGCTGCCGTCTTTGTTCGACAGCCCGCGCTGCGCGTGGGCAATGGTCACCACCCCCTGCGGGCTGACGGCGCGCAACTGTGGCGCGGTGATGGCGAAGGTGTCGGTGGCGGGCAGATGCGCCATCTGACTGCCGCGCAGGGTGGCGCCGAGCTGGCCCTGGGCGTTGTAGCTGGCGGCGGAGAAGTCGTGCAGCAGGTAGTCGGGCAAGGTCGAGGGCGGCTGGCTCGGTCGCTCGGCCTGCTCGGAGCGCGTCACCACCTGCGCCACCCACCAGCTGAAGGCGGCGGCCACGGCCAGGAGCGCAATGGGCGTCCAGGCGCTCAGACGCAACCAGAATTGACGCAGATTCCAGCGCATGGGGGTCACCGTCTCAGCGCCCGCTGGGCAACACCGCGCCGGGCTCGGCCAGCGTACCGACCACGGGGTCGGTCAAGACGGTGGCGGCACGCGGCGGGGTGTGCGGTTTGCCGTCGAGCGCGTCCTGCAACAGGTTGGCGTAGGCCCCGCGGGCGGTGAGCAACACGTCGCAGACTTCGCGCACCGCCCCCATGCCCGCCGGGGCGTGGGTGACGTGATGCACCCGCGCCAGCACTTCGGGATGGCTGGTCGGGGGCGCGGCGCTGTAGGCGGCACGGGCGATGAGGGCCAGATCGGGCCAGTCGTCGCCGACGATGGCCACCTGCTGCCAGCCCAAGCCCAGACGGTCGAGCAGGGCCTGCGCTGCCGGAAGCTTAGCCACGCTGCCCAGCACGCTGTGCTGCAGGCCGAGCTCGGCGATCCGGGCGCGCAGCGCCGGGCTGTCGCGGCCGGAGATGATGACGGGCTCGATGCCCGCGCTCATCAGCAGCTTCAGGCCGTGGCCATCGAGGGTGGAAAAGCGCTTGAGTTCCTCGCCCTGGGCGCCGTAGAGCAGGTCGCCCGGGGTCAGTACGCCATCGACGTCGAGCAGCAGCAAGCGCACGTCGAGGGCGGCGAGGAGGAGTTCGGGCGCAAAGTTCTGGCGCGGCGCGGTATCCATGGAACGGGCTCTCAAATGACTTTGGCGGCGAACAGGTCGTGCATGTTGAGCGCGCCCACCGGGCGGCCCTGGGCGTCGGCCACCAGCAACTGGTTGATGCGGTATTGCTCCATGAGCTGCACGGCCTCGACGGCCAGCGCGTCCGGGCCGATGGTGCGCGGCTGCGGGTGCATGGCCTGCTGCGCCTGCAAGGTGTTGAGGTTGGCGCCCTTCTCGATCAGGCGGCGCAGGTCGCCATCGGTGATGATGCCCACCAGCTCTCCCTGCGCATCGACCACGGCGGTCATGCCCAAGCCCTTGCGGGTGATCTCCATGAGGGCGGTGGTGAAGGGGGCATCGCCCGGCACGCTGGGCACGGCGTCGGCGCTGCGCATGACGTCGCGCACATGGGTGAGCAGCTTGCGCCCCAGGCTGCCGCCGGGGTGGGTGCGGGCGAAATCTTCCGGGCCGAAGCCGCGGGCGTCGAGCAGCGCCACGGCCAGCGCATCGCCCAGGGCGAGCTGCGCCGCCGTGCTGGCGGTGGGCGCGAGGTTCAGCGGGCAGGCCTCCTGCTCCACCGCGCAGTCGAGCAAGATGTCGGCATGCCGCGCCAGGGTGGAGTCGGTGCGGCCCGTCATGCTGATGAGCAGCGCCCCCAGCCGCTTCACCTGCGGCACGATGCGGGTGAGTTCTTCGGTTTCGCCGGAGTTGGACAAGGCCAGGAAGACGTCGTCCTTGGTCACCATGCCTAGGTCTCCGTGACTGGCCTCGGCCGGATGCACGAAGTAGGCCGGGGTGCCGGTGGACGCCAGGGTGGC
>JAKAFC010000209.1 GCA_021818065.1 Pseudomonadota bacterium | reverse complement strand
GGCCCAGCCCGTGATCTCGCCCCAGCCGTAGGCATAGAACGCCAGCGGGCGCTGCGCCGCGATGGCCGGGTCGAGCTGGCGGATGCTGCCGGCTGCACCGTTGCGCGGGTTGACCAGCGTGGGCAGGCCCCGCTCGCGCTGCCGCGCGTTGTAGCGCTCGAAATCGGCACGACGCATCAGCGCCTCGCCGCGCACCTCGAGCACCTCGGGCGCCCGTCCCCGCAGCTGCAACGGCACGCTGCGGATGGTGCGCACGTTCTGCGTCACGTCTTCGCCGGTTTCACCGTCGCCCCGGGTGGCGGCCTGCACCAGCACGCCGCGCTCGTAGCGCAGGCTGATGGCCAGGCCGTCGAACTTGAGTTCGGCGCAGTAGGTCAGCGGCGGGTCGGATGCGGCCAGGCCGAGCTTGTTGCGCACGCGCTGGTCGAAGGCCACAGCCCCCTGGGGCGTGGTGTCGGTCTCGGTCTGGATGGACAGCATGGGCACGACATGCCGCACCGGGGCGAACCCTGGCAGCGGCGCGCCGCCGACGCGCTGCGTGGGCGAATCAGGGGTGCGTAGCGCCGGGTCCTCGGCCTCGATCCGCTGCAGCTCCTGAAACAGTGCGTCGTAATCGGCGTCGGGCACCAGCGGGGCGTCGAGCACGTAGTAAGCGTGATCGAGACGGGCGATCTCGGCACGCAGAGCCGCCGCGCGCTCGGCGGGCGCGGCGAGGCCGTCAGTCTGGGCCATGGCAGCGATCCGGCTTCAGGAAAACAGCCGCTGCGCGGCGGCCGAGCCCGCGGGCAGACCGCGGTGTTCGAGCACGTCGTACAACATGTCGAGCTGCTTCTCGATATGGTCGAGCGCGGCATCGGGCAGCGGCGCGTTGTTGTCGTCCACCACCGCGGCGTCGAGCGCGGTGGCCAGCTCGCGCGCGGCCTGGCGCATGCGGGCGAAGGGTTTTTGCGCCGCGGGCGCCTGCGGCACTTCGAGCAGCAGGGTGGCGTGACTCACGGCCGAGGCGCTGTCGGCAAGGTCGGCGCGGGCGTCGAACTGCAGATGCACCAGCGGGATGGGCGGCTGCTCCACATCCTGGTACAGCAGCACCATGCGCCCCGCCTCGGTTCCGGGCACGAAGCCCGCGGCCTGCGCGCGCTGCCGCAGGAAGTCCACGCCCCAGGGCACGCTGCGGGCGCGCAGGGTGATGGAGAGCTGGGCGTCGTTGTCGTTGGCGAAGCTGTCGAGCGAGCGTGCCTGCTCCAGCGCCTCGGCCATGTCGGGCAGATCGGGCGCCACGCCCAGCGCCTCGCCCAGTTCGTGACACTTGGCGATGAACTCGGAGAACTCGATGGCGTTGATCGGCCCGGCGCGGTTGCACAACTGCACCGCGGCCTGCAACTCGGCGTACTGGCCTTGCGGCTGCAGCGGCTCCCACTTGCCGGTGCTGGCGTTGCGGCCCTCGAACAGCATGCGCTTGGCGCCAGCACGCGCCGTCTTGGGCAGGCGCGGCAGCAGCACCTCGCCGCTGCGCGGTGGGTCGAGCAGGTAGCTGGCGATGGCGTCGATCAGCGGATCGATCTGCAGCGGCAGCAAGCGTGGCCGCGGACCCGCCTCGGGCGACAGCGCCACGGGCTCCAGCGTGTCGCCCTGGGTGTCGTGCACCAGGGTGTCCAGCCCGGCGGGCTCGATCGCCGTGGGCACGGTCTCGCCGGTCGCGGCGCGCTGGCGCTTGAACTTGCTCGATTGCCAGGTGTTGTAGCCGATGACGGCCGCAATGATGATGGCGCCAATGACGATCAGGGCGGTTTGCAACTGTCCCATCCAAGAATCCTTCGGGGTGTGATGGTGTGAGGCTCAGGCGGCCTGGGCAAAGCGTAGCGCCGCGTCCATTTCCACGGCAACGGTGCGTGACACGCCCTGCTCCTGCATGGTCACGCCGATGAGCTGGTCTGCCATTTCCATGGCGATCTTGTTGTGCGAGATGAAGAGGAACTGAATCTGGTCCGCCATGTCCTTCACCAGCCGGGCGAAGCGCTCGGTGTTGGCGTCGTCCAGCGGCGCGTCCACTTCGTCGAGCAGACAGAACGGCGCCGGATTGAGCTGGAAGATGGCAAACACCAGGGCAATGGCCACCAGCGCCTTCTCGCCGCCGGAGAGGAGGTGGATGGAGGCGTTTTTCTTGCCCGGCGGCTGCGCCATGACCTGCACCCCGGCGTCGAGAATCTCCTCGCCGGTGATGATGAGGCGCGCGCTGCCGCCGCCGAACAGCAGCGGGAACATGCGGCCGAAGTGATCGTTGATCTGCGCAAACGTGCTGGCCAGCATGTCACGGGTTTCGGCGTCGATCTTGCGGATGGCGTCTTCGAGGGTGGTGATGGCGGTCTGCAGATCGGTGTGCTGGGCGTCGAGAAACTGCTTGCGCTCGCGCGCCTGCCCCAATTCATCCAGCGCCGCCAGGTTGACCGCACCCAGCGCCGCGATGTCGCGCTGCAGTCGTTCGAGCTCGCGCGCCAGCGCCGGGGCATGGGCACCCTCGGGCAGAGCGGCGCGCACCGCCTCGACATCGGCCTGGGCCTCGGCCAGCTGCTGCGCGAACTGCTCGGCCTGCAGGCGGAACTCCTGCTCCTTGAGCTGCAATTCGGTGATGCGCTGGCGCAGCGGTTCGAGATCGCGGTCCAGGGTGAGCCGGGCTTCCTCGCGCTGACGCAACTGCTGCGCGATGTCATCAGCTTCGCTGCGGCGCGCCGCCAGCACGGCCTGCGCGTTTTCCTGCTCGGTCAGCGCCGACTGCAGCCCGGTCTGCGCGCCTTCCTCGCTCAGCCGCGCCAGCTCGGCCTGCGCTGCCTCGCGGGCGCTGCTCTGGCGCGCGATCTGCTCCTGGGCGGTCTGCGCCTCGCGCTGCAGATCGGCCAGCCGTTGCCGCAGGCTGCGCACGGCGTAGCTGCTTTCGGCCGCCTGCGATTCAAGCTGGCGCTGCTGCGCCCGCGCGTCGGCCAACGCCTGCTGCGCGTCGAGCACCACGGTGTCGCGATCGGCCTGCAGCTGTTGCTGGTCGGCCAAGCGGGCGTCGAGTTCTTCGAAACGGGCTTCGCTCTCGGCCAATTGCGCCTGCAGATCTTCGCGTTGCACGCCAAGGTCATCGAGATCGGCGCGGAGCTGGCTGTGACGCGCCGCCGTCTGCTCGGCCTGCTGCGTGAGTTTGAGCAGTTCCACCTGCACGCTGTGCAACTGCTGCGTGTCGTGCTGCTCGCGGCGCTGCAGCGCGGCGAGCTGCTCCTGCGCCTGGCCCAGCGCCTGCTCGGCCTGATGCAACTGGGCACGGCTTTGCTCCGCGAGGAGTTGCTCAGCCTTGATCTGGCGCTCCAGGTTGTCGATCTCTTGCTGCCGCGCCAGCACGCCGGACTGCTCGGAATCGGGGGCGTAGAAGCTGACGCTGGCGCGCGACACGGCGTGGCCTTCGGGCGTGAGCAGCACGGCCTGCGGCGGCAGGCTGCCGCGCAACGCCAGTGCCTGCTGCAGCGAGGGCGCGACGAACGCTGCGCTGAGCCAGTCGTCGAGCAGACTGGCCAAGGCGGCATCGCCGCCGCTGCGCACGCCGTCGCGCAGCGGTCGGCATCCGGCGGGGGGCGGTCCTGCGACGGCGACGCCGGGCTGTATGGCGGCGGAATAGAACGCCAGCTTGGCAGGGGGCGCGTCGTTGCCGAAGCCTGCGGCCATGTCGAGCTGGCGCAGCTCGCGCGCCGCCAGACGTTCGCGCAGCACGGCTTCGAGCGCGGTTTCCAGACCGCTTTCCACCTGCAGCCGCGACCACAGTTGCGGCAGGCTGTCCAAT
>JAKAFC010000208.1 GCA_021818065.1 Pseudomonadota bacterium | reverse complement strand
CAGCGGGCATCCGTAGGCCGAAGTCGGGCCGAAGGCATCGTTGCCAGGGATGGTCTGCACCAACTTGTAGTAGTCCCAGGGCTCTTTCGACTCCGCCGGGGTCTTGACCTGTTCCAGGTACATGTCGTGGATCATCAGACCGCTGGGCCGCAGGGTGCCGTCCTTCATGTACATGTCGTTGACCTTGGTCTTGTGCAGCTCGGCCATGACCTTGGCACCATCGGTCGTGCCCGCGGCCTTCACCGCCTTCAGATAGGTCATGGTGGCGGAATAGTCGCCGGCCTGCAGGAAGGTGGGCATGGCGTGCATTTCCTTGAAATAGCGCTCGGCCCAGGCGCGCGACTGCGCGTTCTGGTTCCAGTACCACGGCGTGGTCAGGTACAGGCCCTGCGCCGCGGGCAGGCCGACGCTGTGGATGTCGGTGATGAACAGCAGCAGACCGGCGAGCTTCATGGTCTTGGTCACACCGAACTGGTTGGCCTGCTTGATGGCGTTGTCGGCATCGCCGCCGGCGTTGGCCAGACCGAGCACCTGCGCCTTGGAGGCCTGCGCCTGCAGCAAGTACGACGAGAAGTCCGACGCCCCCAGCGGCGCCAGAACCTGGCCGACCACGGTGCCGCCATCGGCCTTCACCACCTTGGCGCCTTCGTCTTCCAGCGACTTGCCGAAGGCGTAGTCGGCGGTCAGGAAGTACCAGCTCTTGCCGCCGTTCTTGATCACCGCGCTGGCGGTGCCGCGCGCCAGCGCGGTGGTGTTGTAGGCGTACATGACGGTGTAGGGGGTGCACTGCTTGCCCACGATGCTCGACGCGCCCGCGCCGACCACGAAGAACGGCGTTTTGTACTGCGCCGCGATGGGCTCCATGGCCAGGGCGGTGGCGCTGTTGGTGCCGCCGATGAGCATGTTCACACCGTCCTGCGACAGGTATTCCTTGGCCTTGCCCGCTGCCAGATCGGCCTTGTTCTGGTGATCGAAGCTCACCAGTTCGATCTTGCGGCCCAGCACGCTGCCACCGAAGTCGGCAATGGCCATCTTGATGGCAGCCACGCCGCCGGGGCCGTCCACGGCGGAGTAAACGCCGGACAGGTCGGTGACGAAGCCGATCTTCACCGGCGGCTCGGCAGCGCTGGCCGAGGCCAGCGTGCCCAGGGCCAGAGCGAGGGCCGAAGCAAGGGTTTTGTGTTTCATGGGAGTCTCCAGAAGTGTTTGCGCTTTGGCGCGCGCTTAAACGCCGAGCAGGCTTTGCAGGGCAGCTTGGTTGGCCTGCAAGTCGGCACGGTGGATTTCCAGCACGATCTGGCCGCGCTCCATGACATAGAAGCGGTCAGCCAGATGGGCGGAAAAGCGGAAGTTCTGCTCTACCAGCAGAACCGAAAAACCCTTGGCCTTGAGCGCGGTGATGGCGCGCCCAAGGGCCTGCACGATCACCGGCGCCAGGCCCTCGGAAATTTCGTCGAGCAGCAGCAGGCGCGCGCCGGTGCGCAGAATGCGCGCCACTGCCAGCATCTGCTGCTCCCCGCCCGAGAGCCGGGTGCCCGGGCTGTGCGCCCGTTCCTTCAGGTTCGGGAACAGGGTGTAGATCTCGTCGATGCTCAGGCCGGAAAAGCCGGTCTTGAGATCGGGCGGCAGAAACAGGTTCTCCCGCGTCGACAGGCTGGCGAAGATGCCGCGCTCTTCCGGGCAATAGCCCACGCCCAGTGGCGCCACGCGGTGGCGCGGCAGCCCGATGGCCTCGGTACCCGCCACGCGAATGCTGCCCGTGCGCCGACCCGTCAGCCCCATGATGGCGCGCAGCGTGCTGGTGCGCCCGGCGCCATTGCGGCCGAGCAGGCACACCGTTTCGCCCGGCGCCACGGTCAGATTCACCCCGTGCAGCACATGCGACTCGCCGTACCAGGCGTGCAGGTTGTCGATGGCCAGCGCGGGTGTCGCGCTGCCCGGGGCGGTGGGTGCGGAGGCCGCTGCCGGCCCGGCTTGTGCGGGGATGTCCGCGACCAGGCTCATGCCGCCACCTCCTCGTCGGCCTCGCCCATGTAGGCGGCGATGACCTCGGGGTTGCGCGACACCTCGGCGTAGCTGCCTTCGGCCAGCACCTGGCCGCGCTGCATCACTGTCACGCGGTCGCAGATGCTGGAAATCACCGACATATTGTGTTCGACCATCAGCACCGTGCGCCCCTGCGCCACGCGGCGGATGAGTTCGGTCACCTGCTGCACGTCCTCGTGGCCCAGACCCTGGGTCGGCTCATCGAGCAGCAATAGTTTGGGGTCCATCGCCAGGGTGGTGGCGAGTTCCAGCGCCCGCTTGTGGCCGTAGGGCAGGCTGGCGGCGGTGCGCCGCGCCTGGCTGGCCAGTCCGACCAGGTCGAGGAAGCGCATGGCTTCGTCGTTCAGCCGATCGAGCGCCCGGGTGGAACGCCAGAACTGGGTCGCCAACCCCGCCTGCCGCTGCAGACCGACGCGCACGTTTTCCAGCAAACTCATGCGGGAAAAGGTGGCGCTGATCTGAAACGAGCGCACCATGCCGAGCCGAGCAATATCGGCCGGTTGCAGATGGGTAATGGGTTTGTCCTGAAAATACACCGCGCCCGAGGTGGGCGTGATGAATTTGCTCAATAAATTGAAGCAGGTGGTTTTCCCGGCGCCGTTGGGTCCGACCAGGGCATGAATCGAACCCTCGCGCACCTGCAAATTCACATTCTGAACCGCGGCAAATCCGTAAAACTGTTTGCTCAGTCCTTCTGCGCGCAAAATGGCCGTGTTTGGCATGAGCTTGTTCCCCTTGAAGCCGTGCATTTTGCTGCAACGCACCCAGGGGGCTCAAGTGTCATGTCCCGGTGGAAACCCTGATGATTTGCACGACCTGGTAACAATCTGCACCATGCCGTCGTAAAAGATACATTCGATTACATCATATACTGGGGCGAGTAAATCAGTTGGCGATGCCGCCATTTGCCACGCGAAAAAAAAGCCCGCCCCGAAAATCTGCGGGGTGGGCTTTGAATGAGTGAAGCTGGAGCAAAAAACGGGCTGGATTATTTGTTCAAGTCACCCAGGCAGAGGTATTTCATTTCGACGTATTCGTCGATACCGTGGTGGGAGCCCTCGCGGCCCAGACCAGACTGTTTGACGCCGCCGAAGGGCGCCACCTCGTTGGACATCAGGCCGGTGTTGATGCCCACCATGCCGTATTCCAAGGCTTCGGCCACGCGGAAGATGCGGCCGACGTCGCGGCTGAAGAAGTAGGCGGCCAGGCCGAATTCGGTGGCATTGGCTGCGGCGATGGCCTCGGCTTCGGTCTTGAAGCGGAACACCGGCGCCACCGGGCCGAAGGTTTCCTCGCGGGCGCACAGCATGTCGGCGGTCACGTCGGCCAGCACCGTGGCCTGGAAGAAACGCCCGGCGTTGGGGCCGGCCTCGATGCGCTTGCCGCCCACCACCATGCGGGCGCCCTTGGATGTGGCGTCGCTGATGTGCTTCTCCACCTTGGCCAGGGCCTGATCGTCGATCAGCGGGCCGAGGTTCACGCCGTCCTCGAAGCCGTCGCCCACTTTCAGGCTGCCCACGGCCTGCGCCAAGCGTTCGACGAAGCGGTCGTAGATGCCGTCCTGCACATACAGGCGGTTGGCGCAGACGCAGGTCTGACCGGCGTTGCGGTATTTGCTGGCCATGGCGCCCTCGATGGCCGAGTCGAGGTCGGCGTCGTCGAACACGATGAAGGGTGCGTTGCCGCCGAGTTCCAGCGACAGCTTCTTGATGGTTGGCGCCGACTGCGCCATGAGGATGCGGCCGACTTCGGTGGACCCGGTGTACGACAGAT
>JAKAFC010000207.1 GCA_021818065.1 Pseudomonadota bacterium | reverse complement strand
GCCCGCAGCACCTTGCCCGCCGCATGCCCCAGACGCAAGCCGAATTCAGGAACGATAGGGCTCTTGCCCACATGACCACGCACGCCGTCGGTGCCGAAATACTGTCTGCTCATCACCTCTCCAAATTAGGGTTTGCGCACGTGGCCCCACCGTGAGGCTCAAGCATGCATGGCGCGCCATACTTTAACGGCGTCGACGGTGGCAGCGACATCATGCACGCGCAGAACGTGCGCCCCGGCGGCCACGCAAGCCAGGGCTGCCGCCAGGCTGCCCGCGAGTCGGTCGGCAATGCCCCGCCCGGTGAGCGCACCAATCATGGACTTGCGCGACACGCCCACCAACACAGGGTAGCCCTGCGCGCACAAGGTGCCGAGCGTACGCGCCAGCACAAGATTGTGGTCGAGCGTCTTGCCGAAGCCAAACCCCGGATCGAGGGCGATGCGCGCCGGAGCCACACCCAGGGCCCGCAGCGCCGCCGCACGGTCGAGCAGGAACTGACGCACCTCACGACTCACATCGTCGTACTGCGGCGCCTGCTGCATGGTGCCGGGCTCGCCCTGCATGTGCATCAGACACACGCCAGCCTGCGATGCCGCAGCCAGTTCCAGCGCACCAGGTCGGCTCAGGGCGTGAATATCGTTGAGGATGTCCGCGCCGCAGTCCAGCGCCCGGCGCATGGTCTCGGGCTGGTAGGTATCGACTGAAATGGGCACGTTCCAGCGCACCGCCTCGGCAATCACCGGGGCGATGCGCTCCCACTCCTGCGCTGGCGTCAAACGCGGCGAACCGGGCCGAGTGGATTCGCCGCCGATGTCGAGGATGTCGGCCCCCGCTTCGAGCAAGCCCTGTGCATGCGCCAGCGCCTGCGAGGGGCTGCCATGCTGGCCGCCGTCGGAGAAGGAATCGGGCGTGACGTTGACGATGCCCATGATCAGCGGGCGATCGAGTTGCAGACAGAACCTGCCCGCTTGCCAATGCGTTGCCACTTGCGCGTGCTCCAAAAAAATGGCCCGGTGCAAACCGGGCCAGTGCGGGCCCACAGATCACTGCGAGCCTTGATGCCAATGCTACCGAAACCGACTCAGGCCGCCGTGGCAGAGGGGGCGTCGGTTGCCGTGCCCGTGGCTGGTGCCGAGGGCGTGCGCGGCGCGGAGGTCGGGCCGCTGCTGGGCGGCAGCTTGGGCGGACGCGGTTCGCGACCGGCCATGATGTCGTTGAGCTGGTCGGCGTCGATGGTTTCCCAGTCGAGCAAGGCCGCAGCCATGGCGTGCATCTTGTCCTTGTTTTCTTCGATGAGACGGCGTGCCAGGGCATACTGCTCATCAATGATGCGGCGAATCTCGGAATCCACCTTCTGCATGGTCTGCTCGGACACATGCGTGGTCTTGGTGATGGAGCGGCCCAGGAACACCTCGCCCTCGTTGTCGGCGTACACCATGGGGCCCAGCGACTCGGTCATGCCGTAGCGGGTGACCATGTCGCGTGCCAGTTGCGTGGCACGTTCGAAGTCGTTGCTGGCGCCGGTGGTCATCTGGTTCATGAACACCTCCTCGGCGATACGCCCACCAAACAGCACCGAGATCATGTTGAGCATGCGGTCGCGGTCCATGCTGTAGCGGTCGTTCTCGGGCAGTTGCATGGTCACACCCAGGGCCCGACCGCGCGGGATGATGGTGACCTTGTGCACCGGGTCGGTCTTGGGCAGCAGCATGGCCACCAGCGCATGGCCGGACTCGTGATACGCGGTGTTGCGGCGCTCTTCTTCGGGCATGACCATGCCCTTACGCTCCGCGCCCATCATGATCTTGTCCTTGGCGCGCTCGAAGTCTTCCATCTCGACGACGCGGGCGTTGCGACGCGCGGCGAACAGAGCGGCCTCATTCACCAGGTTGGCCAGATCGGCGCCCGAAAAACCAGGCGTGCCGCGCGCCAGGATGTCGGCGCGAATGTCGGTGCCGACCGGGATCTTGCGCATGTGCACTTGCAGGATCTGCTCGCGGCCGCGAATGTCGGGCAGCGTGACGTACACCTGACGGTCGAAGCGACCCGGACGCAGCAGCGCGGGGTCCAGAATGTCGGGCCGGTTGGTTGCGGCGATGACGATCACACCGAGGTTGGTATCGAAGCCGTCCATCTCGACCAGCATTTGGTTGAGGGTCTGCTCGCGTTCATCGTTGCCGCCGCCGAGGCCAGCGCCGCGGTGACGACCGACCGCGTCGATTTCATCGATGAAGATGATGCAGGGGGCATGCTTCTTGGCGTTCTCGAACATGTCGCGCACCCGAGAGGCGCCGACGCCGACAAACATCTCGACGAAATCCGAACCGGAAATGGTGAAGAACGGCACTTTGGCTTCGCCAGCAATGCTCTTGGCCAGCAGCGTCTTGCCGGTGCCTGGTGGCCCGACCAGCAGCACCCCACGCGGAATGCGCCCACCGAGCTTCTGGAACTTTTGCGGGTCTTTGAGGAAGTCGACCAGTTCCTTGACGTCTTCCTTGGCCTCGTCGCAACCGGCGACGTCGGCAAAGGTCACGTTGTTGCTCGACTCATCGAGCAGACGTGCCTTGGACTTGCCGAAGCTGAACGCACCGCCCCGGCCGCCGCCCTGCATCTGGCGCATGAAGTAAACCCAAACGCCGATCAGCAGCAGCATGGGGAACCAGGAGATGAAAATTTGCGACAGGAAGGACTGCTCTTGGCGCGGGGCACCCACCACCTCGACGCCGTCCTTCACCAGATCGCCCACCATCCACAGGTCGCCGGGCGAAGTGAGGTTGAAACGTCGGCCTTCGCTGGTGGTGACATCAAGAATGCCACTCTGGTGAACGATGACCTTTTTGATCCGGCCAGCTTTCGCGTCCTGCATGAACTGGGTGTAGCTCACGGCATCCGATGCCTGCTGCGGACGGTCGAATTGTTTGAACACCGTGAACAGCACAAGGCCGATCACGAGCCAGATGGCAATTTTGGAAAACCATTGATTATTCAAAACCAACCTCCAGACGCAGGGCAAGCACAGGCGGAAAACATGCGCCTCATTTTAGGCATTTCAAGGGCGGGGTGCAGCGAATGGCCAAAGCCGATCCGACAAAATGGGCTATTGATTTCGCCAATCCAATCGAAATTGACAAAAAGCAACTCTACTCCGATCAACGCGCTGCGGTCGCGGCCGGTTGCGCGGTCGGATTCTTCAAAACCCGCGCCAGCAAAAAGGTCTCGGCCGATTTATCGCGCGATGCTTGCGGCTTCACCGCCTTGACCTGCGCAAACACCTGTTTGTAGGCTTTGACGATCTGACTGTAATAGCTGCCATGAAAGGTCTTGATGACCAGCGCTCCCTGGGGCTGCAGCCAGCGCTGGGCGAAATCCAGCGCCAGCTCACTGAGGTGTTCGATCCGCGCGGCGTCGGCCGAGGGAATGCCTGACAGATTGGGCGCCATGTCGGACAGCACCACGTCCACCCGGCGCCCCGCCAGCAGTTCCTCGAGCTGGCGCAGCACCGCCTCTTCGCGAAAATCGCCCAGCAGAAAATGCACATCGGGCACTGGTTCCATGGGCAGCATGTCGAGCGCCAGGATCGTCCCCTGCACCGCCCCACCGCGCGTCAAGCGGTTGCGCGCATACTGCGACCACGATCCCGGCGTACTGCCCAGATCGACCACCACCTGCCCGGGCCGCAACAGCCCCTCGGCTTCGTCGATCTCCTTGAGCTTGTAGGCGGCGCGGGCACGATAGCCCTCGCGCTGCGCCAGCTTCACGTAGGGATCATTCAGATGATCCTGCAGCCAGGCTTTGCTGAATTTGTTTTTCTTCGCACTCGACATGGGTTC
>JAKAFC010000206.1 GCA_021818065.1 Pseudomonadota bacterium | reverse complement strand
CGCCCAGGGTGGTGTAAAGCCTGCAGATTATAGGGAGCCGCGCCTCCCCCGTTCATGACCACCTCCCTGCCCACCGACCTGGCCGACCTCGACGACGATCCCGCCGCCGTCGAGTCGCAAGTGCTCGAAGCCACCGTGCCCGAGGCCGATGCCGGGCAGCGGCTGGACAAGGTGCTGGCGGCGCAGTTCGCACAGTTCTCCCGCAGCCGCCTGCAACAATGGTGCGAGGCCGGATTGGTGACCATGGGCGGCGAGCCCGCCGGGGTGCGCGACAAGGCCCGGCCTGGCGAGGTCCTGCGCTTGCAGGTGCCCGAACTGCCGGAAGACACGGCCTTCGCCGCCGAAGACCTGCCGCTGGACGTGGTGCACGAAGACGCCGCGCTCGCCGTCATCGACAAGCCCGCGGGTCTGGTGGTGCACCCAGCCGCGGGCAACTGGAGCGGCACCCTGCTCAACGGTCTGCTGGCGCGTTATCCCGAAACCGCTGTTTTGCCGCGCGCGGGCATCGTCCACCGCCTGGACAAGGACACCAGCGGCCTGATGGTCACGGCCCGCACGCTGCAGGCGCAGACCGAACTGGTGCGCCGCCTGCAGGCGCGTACCGTGCATCGACAGTACCTGGCGCTGGCGTGGGGCGAGGTCGAGCGCGCGTTCAGCGTGGACGCTCCCATTGCCCGCCACCCGCGCGATCGCCTACGCATGGCCGTGGTGCAGGGTGGCAAACCGGCCCGCACCGACTTCACCCCCCTGGCGGTTTGCGAGACGCGCTGGGGCCCGGTCACCGCCCTGCGCTGCAAGCTGCACAGCGGCCGCACGCATCAAATCCGCGTCCACCTGCAATTTGCCAAATTCGATCTCGTGGCCGACCCGATCTACGGCGGACGCCCCCGGCCCGGTCTGCCCCTGGACAGGCAGGCGCTGCACGCGGCGCGGCTGAGCTTTTTGCATCCCGTCGGCGATCGGCCCCTCGACTGCATCGCCCCCATTCCTGCCGACATCACGGCGTTCTGGGATGCCTGCGACGGTGATGCCGACGCCATCGACCCGCGCCGCTGGCCCAGTTTTGTCTGACCCACGCGCATGACCGACACCAGCCCGCAGCTTGTCGACTTCGTCCCCCTGCGGCTCGACACCGCAACCGAGGCTGCGCCCTGGCTGCAAGTGCGGTGGCCCGGTAATCCGCGGGTGCGCGCCGTGTTCACCAGTTGCGCGGGCGGCGTCAGCCGGGGGGACTACGCTTGCGCATCGGCGCCGCAGGGCGGCATGAACCTCGGCACCCATGTGGGGGACGACCCCGAGCGCGTGGCGCAGAACCGCCTGCGGCTGCTGGCTGTGCTGAACGGCGCCCAGCCGCGCTACCTGCAGCAGGTGCATGGCGTGGCCGTCGCCGATCTCGATACCCTGGTCGACGGGGCCGAACCCCAGGCCGACGCTGCCTGCACCACCCGCCCAGGCATCGCCGCCACCGTGCTGGTCGCCGACTGTCTGCCCGTGTTGTTCGCCGCGCCCGAGGGCCGGGCCGTGGCCGCCGCGCACGCCGGTTGGCGTGGACTGGCTGCGGGAGTGCTCGAGGCCAGTCTGCACGCCGTGTGCCAGCGCGCCGGGTGCGCGGCGAACGCGGTGCAGGCCGTGCTGGGCCCGGCCATCGGTCCGCAGGCCTTCGAGGTCGGTGCCGAGGTTCGCGCCGCCTTCGTCGATCTGCATCCCCAGACCGCCAGCGCCTTCACACCGGGCCAGCCGGGCAAATGGCTGGCCGACATTGGGCAGCTTGCCCGCATCCGGCTGCAACGCGCCGGGATGCAGGCCCACCACATCGGTGGCGGCGGGCTCTGCACCGTGCATACCCCCCACCGTTTTTATTCCTTCCGCAGGCAACGGGTGACCGGCAGGCAGGCCGGGTGCATCTGGGTGGATGACACGACCCAAGCCTAGACTGTGATCGAAGGCAGTCACGTTGACACTGCCCGCGGCGTGTTCAAGAATGCCTGAAATCCTCGCCCGGCCGCATGACCGCGGCGCACCATTCCACTGCGGCTCCCGTTCCCATGGCACACACTCCACCGACCGGCAACAACGCCGCGTCGCAGCCGCCTGCGGCAACCCAGTCAGGCCCCTGGGCCGATGTCTCGCAAGTCTGGGCCTCGATGCTGCAGGCGCACCCGCGCCTGGCGGTCGATGCGCAGCAGTTGCAGGCGCTGCAGCGGCGCTACACCGACGAATTCCGCCAGTTGTGGAGCGACCTGCTCGCGGCCGACGCTCCAGGAGCATCCGCCCCGGTTGAAGCCGACCGGCGGTTCGCAGGCAACGCCTGGGCCGAGAACCGCATCGCACGCTACACCGCCGCGCTCTACTTGCTGGGCGCGCGGGCGCTGTTCGACCTGGCCGACAGTGTGCAGGCCGACGAAGCCACGCGGCAGAAGCTGCGCTTTGCCGTGCAGCAGTGGGTGGACGCGGCGGCGCCGTCCAACTTCCTGCCGCTCAACCCCGAAGCCCTCGACAAGGCGGTGCAGACGCAGGGCGAAAGCCTGCGCGCCGGGGTGGCCAACTGGCTGCGCGACCTGAAACAGGGGCGCATGACGCAGACCGACGAGTCGGTGTTCGAGGTTGGTCGCAACGTCGCCACCACTGCGGGGCAGGTGGTGTTCGAGAACGCGCTGTTCCAGCTCATCGAATACGCCCCGCTCACGCCGCAGGTGCATGCGCGGCCGCTGCTGATCGTGCCGCCGTCGATCAACAAGTACTACATCCTCGATCTGCAGCCCGACAACTCGCTGGTGCGGTTTGCCGTGGAGCAGGGGCACCGTACGTTCGTCATCTCCTGGCGCAACCCCGATGCCAGCATGGGTCACCTGACCTGGGACGACTATGTGCAGGATGGCGTGATTCGCGCCATGGCCGTGGTCCGCGACATCGCTGCGCCGCGCCATGACGGCAGCATCAACACCTTGGGGTTTTGCGTGGGCGGCACCCTGCTGGCCAACGCCTTGGCCGTGCTGCAGGCGCGCGGCGAGGCCTGGGCGCACAGCGCCACGCTGCTCACCACCATGGTCGATTTCAGTGACACCGGCATTCTGAGCGTGTATGTCGACGAAGCCTCGGTGGCGCTGCGCGAGGCCACGCTAGGCAAGGGCGGGCTGATGACCGGGCGCGAACTGGCCTCGGCGTTCTCCAGCCTGCGCCCCAACGATCTGGTGTGGAACTACGTCGTCGGCAATTACCTCAAGGGCGAGACGCCACCGCCCTTCGATCTGCTGTACTGGAACGCCGATTCCACCAATCTGCCCGGGCCACTGTTCGCCTGGTATCTGCGCAACACCTACCTGGAAAACCGCATGCGCCAGCCCGGCGCGCTGACCGTGGCGGGTGTGCCGCTGAACCTGCAGGCGGTGAAGCTGCCCTTGTACGTCTACGCCTCGCGCGAAGATCACATCGTGCCGTGGAAGACGGCGTATGCCACCACGCAGATTCTGGGCGGGCCGGCGCGTTTCGTGCTCGGCGCCTCGGGGCATATCGCCGGGGTCATCAACCCGGCGCGGCGCAACAAGCGCAGTTTTTGGCTGTCGCCCCCGGGCCAGCGCAAGCTGCCGGGCAGCGCCCAGGCCTGGCTGGATGCTGCTGTCGAGCAGCCCGGCAGCTGGTGGACCGACTGGGCGCGCTGGCTGGCGGCGCAAGCCGGGCCACTCGTCGCTGCGCCGAAAAAACCCGGCAACGCTCGCTACAAACCCATCGAGCCCGCGCCCGGACGCTATGTCAAGGTGCGCGCCTGATGGCTGGAATTTGCTCTCTTCGTTCGAAAGGAATTGCATCATGACTGAAGTTGTCATCGTGTCCGCCGTGCGCACGGCGGTGGGGAAGTTCGGCGGCGCGCTGTCCAAGGTGGCGGC
>JAKAFC010000040.1 GCA_021818065.1 Pseudomonadota bacterium | reverse complement strand
AAACTGCAATGGGTGCAGGCGGCGCTGCGCGACAACCGGCTGGAGTTGCAGTACCAGCCCATTCTGTCGCTGCAGGGCGCCGACGCGGCCGACCCCGCAGCGCCGGCCACGGTGCAGATCCACGAAGTCGAAGCCCTGCTGCGGCTGCGCGACGCCGCAGGCCTGCACCGCGCCGCCACTTTCGAATCGGTACTCGACGACGACACCCTGAGCGTGGCGGTGGGGCGCTTCGTCCTGGCCACGGCGATGCGGCAGCTCGACGCCTGGTTCGGGGCCGGGCGCCAGTTGCAGGTCAGCGTGAACATCAGCCCGCGGCACTTTCTCGATCCGCAGTTCCTCTCCGACCTGCGCAGCGTGCTGGCCCAGCATCCGCAATGCCCGCCGGGGCTGCTCGCGCTGGAACTCACCGAGCACGGTTCCGAACTCGACGGCGCCATGGCGCGCTTCATGGTGGCGCAATGCCGCCAGCTCGGCGTGCAGGTGATTCTGGATGACTTCGGCACCGGCAGCGCCAGCCTGATTCATTTGCAGCAGCTGGAAATCACCTCGGTGAAGATCGACCGCAGCTTCACCCACGATCTGTTCAGCAGCGGCGCCGGGCTGAGCATCACCTACGGCCTGCTGCGCATCGCCGACTTGATGGGCCTGCAGGTGGTGGCCGAAGGCGTCAGCTCGGCCCAGCATGCGCTGGCGCTGGTTTCCATGGGCTGCAGGCGGTTTCAGGGCTATGCCATTTCACCGCCGCTGTCGGCGGCCGATTTCGAGGCCTGGCTGCAGCAGTGGCGGCTGCAAATTCCGTGGACGGCGTCGCTGAGCAAGCAGCGACCGATCTCGGCCGAGGCGATTCAGGCCCTGGTGTGGCACAACGCCGTGGCCATGCGCGCCCAGCAAGACACGCTGAGCGACGCCGAGCGCCAGCAGTTCCTCAAACCCAGCGCGGCGCTGCACACCGAGTTGGGGCTGTGGTGCCAGGCGCACCAGGCCGAGTATGCGGACCGTCCGTCCTTCCTGCGGCTGATTCGCGAGCTGCATGTGTTCCACACCCGGCTGCGCGAGCACCTGTCCACCCGCAATCCCATCGAGCCGGTGCAGGCGGCCCAGCTCAAGAACCACAGCCGCATCGTGCGCCACCAGTTCTGGAACCTGGTGCTCGCCAGCGTGCCGGCCGTGGCCGCCGCCATGCCAGAGCGCAAGCTGGGCGAAGATTCGCGCGCCGCAGGTTTCGTCACATCGCGGCAGCACACCACGCTGCGGCGCTGAACCTCAGGGCGCCACCACCCGCACCCGCTGTGCGGCGCGTTTGGCGTTGGCGCGCGCCGTGTCGGTGGACTCGGCCCGGGCCAGGGCCACGCCCATGCGACGCTTCTTGAAGCTCTCGGGCTTGCCGAACAACCGCAGGTCGGTGCCCTCGATGGCCAGGGCCGCGTCCACGTCCTCGAAGCGCACGCCGTGCGCCTCGACACCGCCGTAGATCACGGCGCTGGCGCCCGCCGTCTTCAGGCTGGTATCCACCGGCAGGCCAAGGATGGCGCGGGCGTGCAACTCGAACTCGCTCTGCCATTGGGTGATGAGGGTGACCAGCCCGGTGTCGTGCGGGCGCGGGCTGACCTCGCTGAACCACACTTGCTCGCCCTTGACGAACAGCTCCACGCCAAAAATGCCGCGCCCGCCCAGCGCCTCGGTGATGCGCCGTGCCATGTCGCGGCTGCGGGCCAGCGCCACCGGGTGCATGGCATGCGGCTGCCAGCTTTCGACATAGTCGCCCGCCACCTGCACATGGCCGATGGGCTCGCAGAAGTCGGTGCGCACGGCGCCATCGGCGCCCAGGCTGCGCACCGTGAGTTGGGTGATTTCGTAGTCGAAGTCGATGAAGCCCTCGACGATCACCCGGCTCTGCGCCACGCGCCCGCCGGACATCGCCGCCTCCCAGGCCGGAGCCACGTCGGCCGGGCCGTCGAGCTTGCTCTGCCCCTTGCCCGAGGAACTCATCACCGGCTTGACCACGCAGGGATAACCGATGCCGCCGTCGATCGCCGCCTGCAACTCCTGCAGCGAATCGGCGAAGGCGTAGGGCGAGGTGGCCAGGCCCAGTTCTTCCGCCGCCAGGCGGCGGATGCCTTCGCGGTTCATGGTCAGGCGTGCGGCCCGCGCCGTGGGAATGACCGTGACCACGCCCGCAGCTTCCAGCTCTTCGAGCACCGGGGTGGCGATGGCCTCGATCTCCGGCACCACCAGATCGGGCTTCTCCTGCAGGATGAGGGCACGCAGGGCGTCGGGGTCGGTCATGCTGATGGTGCGCGCATGATGCGCCACCTGCTGCCCCGGCGCGTGGTCGTAGCGGTCTACCGCAATGGTCTCCACGCCCAGACGCTGCAGGGCGATGAGCACTTCCTTGCCCAGTTCGCCTGCGCCCAGCAACATCACCCGCGTCGCCGCGGGAGAAAGGGGGGTGCCGATCGTCGTCATCGTTGCCATCTCCAAACTCAAAAGGCGCCGGCCAGGGCATTGACCGTCAGCGCCAGAATCACCACATTGAAAAAGAACGCCGCCACGCTGTGCAGCAACACCAGATGGCGCACATGGCGCCCGGCGATGTTCACGTCGGAGGTCTGAAAGGTCATGCTCAGCACCACGGAAAAGTACAGATAGTCCCAGTAATCGGGCACCTGGTTGTTCGGAAACAGCAGCGCCGGCTGACCGCCGCTGCGCGCGGTGTAGTCGCTGTGGGCGTATTGCAGGGCGAAGATCACCGAGAAAAACAGCCACGCCAGCACGATGCTGCTGCCCGCCAGCGCCAGCACGCCGGGGTGGCCGTGCACGGCGTGCAGTTCCACCGACAGCGCGGCGAACACCGCGCCGGACAGCACCAGGCTGAACAACAACACGGTCCAGCGGCCCTCGGTTTCCAGCTCGGTGCGGCGCTTGAGGGTTGCGGTCGTGGCATGCGCCATCATCCACGCCGTGGTGGTGAGAAACAGCAAGGCGCTGGCGTTGAACGCCCAGAGCAGGGCGATGGCGTGCGGCAGCGCCGGGCGCAACAGCCACCACAGCGCCAGACCCAGGGCGATGGAGGCGCTCAGCCGCGGGCGATTGCGCAGGGTGCGGTACGGGCTGAGCAGCGGGTTGATCATGGGGCCGGGAGTGTAGGGCCTGTTGACGCGACCGATGCACAGGTGGCGCGCGCCGCCGTCATCGCAGACTCCTAGAATTGCGCGGCGCAGCACATCGCCTGTTTCCACGCCACCCCATCCGACACCCATGAGCGCCGACACCACCCTCGCCCCTCCCGACCTGTCGCACATCGCCCCGCGCGAGCAGGCCGAAATCCTCGCCCAGGCTCTGCCCTACATCCGCAAGTTCCACGGCAAGACCCTGGTCATCAAGTACGGCGGCAACGCCATGACCGACCCGGCGCTGCAGCAAGACTTTGCCGAGGATGTGGTGCTGCTCAAGCTGGTGGGCATGAACCCGGTGGTGGTCCACGGCGGCGGCCCGCAGATCGACGAGGCGCTGGGCCGCGTGGGCAAGAAGGGCACCTTTGTGCAGGGTATGCGGGTGACCGACGACGAAACCATGGAAGTGGTGGAGTGGGTGCTGGCGGGCCAAGTGCAACAAGACATCGTCGGCCTGATCAACCACGCCGGAGGCAAGGCCGTGGGCCTGACCGGGCGCGACGGCGGGCTGATCCGGGCCCGCAAGCTGCGCATGCGCGATCGCGAAAATCCCGACCATGAAATCGACGTCGGCCAGGTGGGTGAAGTGGCCTCCATCGATCCTTCGGTGGTCAAGGCGCTGCAGGACGATCAGTTCATCCCGGTGATCTCGCCCATCGGCTTCGGCGAGGACAACGCCTCGTTCAACATCAACGCCGACGTCGTAGCCGGCAAGCTGGCCGAAGTGCTGCACGCCGAGAAGCTGCTGCTGCTGACCAATATCCCGGGTGTGATGAACAAGAAGGGCGAGTTGCTCACCGACCTCACCGCGCACGAAATCGACGCCATGTTCGCCGACGGCACCATCTCCGGCGGCATGCTGCCCAAGATTTCCTCGGCACTCGAAGCCGCCCGCTCCGGGGTCAACTCGGTGCACATCGTCGACGGCCGCATTCCCCACGCCATCCTGCTCGAAGTGCTGACCGAGCAGGCCTTCGGCACCATGATCCGCTCGCATTGAGCGCCCCCGCCGTCGGCACGCTAGCGCTGGCCTCGTTCAGCGGCGGCAAAGACTCGATGCTGGCCGTGCAGCGCGCCCGCGCCGCCGGTGTGCAGGTGTGCTGGCTGCTGGCCATGCTGGAGGAAGGCGGGCAGCGCCTGCGCAGCCACGGCGTGCCGCTGGCCTTGCTGCAGGCCCAGGCCGACGCCCTGGGGCTGGAGTTGGTCACAGCCGCGGCAAGCTGGGACAACTACCAGGAGGTGTTTGTCGCCCAGTTGCGCGCCCTGGCTGCGCGCGGGGCGCAGGCCGCGGTGTTCGGCGACATCGACCTGCAGGCCCATCGCGACTGGGAGGAGCAAGTCTGCGCCCAGGCCGGGCTGCAGGCGCAGCTGCCGCTTTGGGGCCAGGCGCGTCGCGCGCTGGTCGATGCGTTTGTGGCGCAGGGCTGGCGCGCCCGGGTGGTGTGCGTGGACAGCCGGTACCTCGACGACACCTTCTGCGGCCGCCTGTTCGACGCCGACTTCCTCGCCAGTCTGCCCCCTGGGGTGGACGCCTGCGGCGAGAACGGCGAGTTCCACACCTTCGTCTTCGACGGCCCGGCGTTCGCCCATGCCGTCGCCCACCGCGTCAGCGGCGTGCGTGCCTGGACCGCCCCGGCGCGTTTCGGCGCCGTGCGTTACTGTTTTGCCGACCTGGATCTGCCCCATGCCGCCTGAGCGCACGCGGCAGACCCCTGAGCGCACGCGGCAGATCGTGTGGCTGCTCGACCTCGACAACACCCTGCACGACGCCTCGTGGCGGGTGTTTCCGCTGATGAATGCCGAGATGACCGCCTTCATCGAGCGCCACCTCGGCGTGACGCGCGACGAGGCCAACCACATCCGCGCCCATTTCTGGCAGCGCTACGGCGCCACCCTGCTGGGCTTGATGCACGAGCACGGCGTCGATGCCGCGCAGTTTCTGCGCGAAACCCACGACTTCCCGCACCTGCCGCGCATGTTGCGCTGCGACGGCAGCGAGCGCGCCGCGCTGGCCCGCCTGCCGGGACGCAAGCTGGTGCTGACCAACGCCCCGCGCGACTATGCCCGGCGCGTGCTCAAACACCTCAAACTCTGGCCGCTGGTCGATGGTCTGCTCGCCGTCGAAGACATGTGGATGTTCCGCAGCCTGCGCCCCAAGCCCGACGCCCGCATGCTGCGCCATGTGCTGGCCCGGTACCGGCTGCGCCCGGCGCAGTGCGTGCTGGTGGAAGACACGCCAGGGCACCTGCAAGCCGCGCGCCGCATCGGCCTGCGCGGCGCCTGGATGGTGCGCTACGCCCGCCGCGCCGTGCGCAGACGGCGCGACCTGGCGATGGAGCGCACCGGGCTGCACGGCCGCCCGGCGTTCATTGCCGCGCGCATCCACAGCCTTGACGAACTGCAGCGCGGCCGCTTCACCGGCCCCGTCTGAATCCGGCGATCAGCTCGCGTCCAGCGCGTCGCCCAACTCCTTGGCGCGGCGGTCGGCGGCGTGCAAGGCCTGGACGATGGTGCTTTGCATCTGCGCGGCATCGAACACGGCCAGCGCCGCCGCCGTGGTGCCGCCCTTGCTGGTGACGTTGGCGCGCAGCGTCGCCAGCGATTCGCTGCTGCCCTGCGCCAGCGCCGCCGCGCCCGCCAGCGTGGCCAGTGCCAGCTCGCGGGCCTGCGCTGCGCTCAACCCCAGTTCCTCGCCGGCGCGGCTCATGGCCTCGGCCAGATAGAACACATACGCCGGACCGGACCCCGACACCGCCGTCACCGCGTCGAGTTGCTCCTCGCGCTCGACCCACACCCGCGACCCTGCCGGGGCCAGCAGGGCGTCGGCCAGCGCCCGATCGGCGACCGTGGCCTGCGTGCTGGCGAACAGCCCGGTGATGCCCTGGCCGATGAGCGCCGGGGTGTTGGGCATGGTGCGCACCAGACGTTGCGCTCCGGTCTGCCGCGCAATCGCCGCGCAGCGCACCCCGGCCATGATGCTGACCTGCAGCGCGTCGCTCAGATGCGGTCGGCACTCGGCGGCCGCTTGCGCGAATTGTTGCGGCTTCACCGCCCACACCACCGCCTGCGCCGCGGTGAGGGCGGACGAAGCCGCCTCCAGCACCGTCAGGCCGGGAAAGCGCTGCTGCAGACGCTCGCGCTGCGCGGCGAACGGCTCGACGACGCGCAGCGCCGAGGGCGCCGTGCCCGAAGCCAGCAGCCCGCCGATCAACGCGCTGCTCATATTGCCGCCGCCGATGAAGGCGATGACGGGAAGGGACGCCGCGGCGGGCGAGGCCGCCTGCGGTACGGGAGATGCGGAGGACGGGATGGGATGCATGGTGCCCATTATTCCTCGGCGGCATCACCGATAATCAACGCCATGCGCGTCCTCGCCCTTGACACCAGCACCGAAGCTCTCAGCGTCAGCCTCTGCGTGGACGGCGTTTGCCACACCCGTGACGAGGCCGGGGGCCCGCGCGCCTCGCAGCGTCTGCTGCCCTTGTGCGCCGAATTGCTGCAGCACGCCGGTCTGCGCTTCGCCGACCTCGATCTCATCGGCATGGGGGCGGGCCCCGGCGCCTTCACCGGGCTGCGCACCGCCGCCGCGGTGGCCCAGGGCTTGGCCTATGCCCATGCGCTGCCTGTGGCCCGCATCGGCACCCTGCAGGCTCAGGCCGAAACCGCGTTCGCCTTGCTGCAGGCCGACGGCAGCGTGCGGCCCGACCCCGTCGCAGCCGAGCCTGGTACGGTGGTGCTGGTGGCCAATGATGCCCGCATGGGCGAACTGTATTGGACGTTGCTGCGCGCCAGCCCGGAGGGCTGGCACAGCCTGCATCCGCCCGCCGTGCATGCCCCGGAGCAGGCCGTGCTGGCTTGGGCGGAAGTCCTGGCCGACCTGCCCGAGCACCTCGACACCGGCAGCCTGCCGCGGCTGCTGGCCTGCGGCAACGCCTGGACCGAGCACGACGACGGCTTGTCCGCCGTCTTCGCCAGCCTGTCGCCCGACAACCCTCGGCTTTCGGCGTTGCGCCGCGCTGTGCTGCGCGCCGTGGCCTGCACGCCCTCGGCCGCGGCGGTGGCGCGTCTGGCGCTGCAACACCACGCCGCTGGGCGCAGCGTGCCCGCTGCCCAAGCCCAACCCATTTATGTGCGCGACAAGGTGGCCCAGACCACGGCGGAGCGCGCGCTGGCCCGCGCCCCGGCATGAACGCCCGTCTGCGCCCCGAAGACCGCGATGACCCGGCCGCCGCGCCCAGCAGCGCCCACGGCTTGCGGCCCATGCTGCCCACCGACCTCGACGCCGTGGCGCAGATCGAAGCCGCGGTTTACCCCTTCCCGTGGAGCCGGGGCAACTTTGCCGACTCACTCGGCGCGCAGTACCACGCCCTGGTGCTCACCGACACCCAGGACACCGTCTGCGGCTACGTCGTCGCCATGCCCGGCGTGGAGGAGCTGCACCTGCTCAACATCGCCCTGGCCCCGGCCACCCAAGGCCAGGGCCTGAGCCTGCTGATGCTCGACGCCGTCACCCTGCTGGCACGCGCCGATGGCGCGCATCTGCTGTGGCTGGAGGTGCGGCCCAGCAACGTCCACGCCGTGCGCGTGTACGAACGCTACGGCTTCTACCCCATCGCCCGGCGCCGCGATTACTACCCGGCGCTCGACGCCCAGGGCCGTGCCGCCAAGGAAGACGCCCTGGTGATGTCGGCCCAGGTCGGCGACCTGCTGCAACGCCGCGGCCTGAACCCGGCGTGAAACGCCCAGAGCCCGCCACCATGGCTGCGCCCTCCCCACCCGCGCCCACTGCGCCCGACGCCCCGCATCTCACACCGCAACTGGCGCAATGGACGCAGGCGCTGGGCTACGGCCCGCTGTATGTCCGCCGCGCCCTGCTTGTCCAGCAAGCTCCTCAGGCCGCGCCCACCACGGCACCCATGGCGACGCCCGCCACCACGCCGGTGGCCCCCGCACCGGTGGTCGCCGCGACGCCGCCACGCGTCATCCCCCCCTCGCCCTCGACGCGTTCGTCGCCCACGCCGCGTTCGGCGCCGAGGCCCGCCGTGGCAAGCGAAGGCGACGCCGCCCGCGCCGAGGCCATCGCCCGCATGGACTGGCCCGCACTCGACGCCGCCACGCAGGTCTGCCGCGCCTGCAAGCTCGGCAGCAGCCGCCATCAAGCGGTATTCGGCAGCGGCGCCACCACGGCACGCTGGATGATCGTCGGCGAAGCGCCAGGCGCCGAAGAAGATCGCCAGGGGCTGCCCTTCGTCGGCGCTGCCGGGCAGTTGCTCGATGCCATGCTGCACGCCATCGGCCTCGACCGACACGCCCAGGAGCCGCAGCACGCCGTGTACATCGCCAATGTGCTCAAGTGCCGTCCGCCGGGCAATCGCAACCCCGAGCCGGTCGAAGTGGCGCAGTGCGCGCCGCTGCTGCAGCGGCAGATCGCGCTGCTGCAACCGCGGCTCATTCTCGCCCTGGGGCGTTTTGCCGCGCAGAGCCTGCTGGGCAGCACCGCCCCCATCAGCCAGCTTCGCGACCAGGTGCACCACGTCGACGGCATCCCCGTGGTCGTCAGCTACCACCCGGCGTATCTGCTGCGCAATCCGGCGGACAAGGCCAGGGTCTGGCGCGACCTGTGTTTCGCCCGCCAGGTGATGACGAGCGCCGCACCGGCGCAGGCGGATGCCCAACCGTAAAGCCGATTAGGGCCTGTTCACGCCATTTGTGTACCCGCGTTGTCCCCAGGCGGGGATGGATGCGAGGCGGAGGTGTGTGGCAAGGCTGGCAGCCTTGCCCCACACCGACAACGCCGCAGGCGCCCCGCCTGGGGGCAACCCTGCGGGCCGGGGTCTGGGCGGCGCACTGCCACGTTGCAGTCCGCTTGTGGTGGACACCACCACGGCGCGGCCCGCGCCGCGCATTGCCTCCGCCCAGACCCCGGCGCGGGTACACAAATGGCGTGAACAGGCCCTAGCTTGCCGTGTCGCGTTTGGCCCACGTCACCTCGGTTTGCCACGCTGCAGACTGCGACTTAATTCACACTTTCGGCCGTTGTGCGGCCCGGGCCTGGGGTTCACCCTTAGCAGCGAGACCGACCCAGCTTCGAACAATGTAAAACGACAAAACAGCACGGGGCCCGTTCAAGCTTGCCGCACAGGGGGTGCGGCGTCGCAGCCCACGCACACAGGAGAGAGACGACCATGCAGATTGACACCGCTTTTTTTATCAACGCCGCAGGCATCGCCATCATGATTTACGGTCTGGTGGACATCCTGCTGTTGCGCAGCAAGATCCCCGGCGGCCAAGTCGGCAAGGCGTGGAAGATGCTGACGCTGCTCATCGCCCTGTTCACCGCGGGCTATCTGGTGTCGCCCTTTTTCAGCACCCTGCCGGCCGATTCCATCCGCATGATCGTGTCGCTGATCTTCCTGTTCGGCGCGGTGTATGTGATCCTGACCGTACGCCTGCTCTACCGCATCATTGCCGAGCTGGCTGGTTGAACCTGAAGCCTGCGCCCCGTAGGCGCGGCCAACAAAAAGCCCGGCGTATGCCGGGCTTTTTGTTGGGGCCAGCTTGCCTGGCTCAGTGCATTTCGTCGCGGATGTACAGGTCGCCCTTGAGGCTGGCGATGTAGGCGGCGATGTCCTGCAGGTCTTGCGTGTTGTACTGCGCCACCATGCCGCTCATGATGGCGTTGTTGCGGCCGTACAGCGGGGTCTGGTGCTTGGCCTGGTATTGCTGCAGGGCGTGGAACAGGTAGCTTTGGTACTGCCCGGCGAGCTTGGGATAGTTGGGGGCGATGGGCTTGTCCATGCCCGCACCGTGGCAGGCAATGCAGCCGCCCTTGTTCACCAGATCTTCACCCTTTTTGATGTCGGCCGCATGGGCGGCCTGCGCCGCGGCAAGGCTGACCGCAGCCAGCAGGAAGAATTTTTTCATTGTGGAAGTCCCCGCGCGTTATTTGATGGGCTGCCCTTTGGGCACGGCGTAGTAAGCGGCAATGTCGGCCATCTGCTGATCGGTCAGCGACGCAGCCACGGCCCGCATGGTGGGGAAGCGGCGGTTGCCGTTCTTGTATTCCTTGAGCGCATCGACGATGTACTGCGCGCTCTGCCCGTTGATCATGGGCACGGCATAGATTTCGGGGAAGGAGGAGCGATAGCCACCACCCATGTTGTGGCAGCCCTGGCAAGTGGCCACGAGCTTGGCGCCTTCAGCGGCATTGCCAACCACAGCCTGGGCCTGGGCCGACGCCGCAAGCAGCAGGGAAGCGAGAAAGAGGACTTTTTTCATTGCAGGCGCGTATGTGTTGAGAGCCAACGAATAAGCGCCTCATTATAGGGAGGCGGCGCATAGCATCGCGTCATTTTGCCGCAGTCAAGACTTAACGCGTTCCTGAATTGACAAAACGCAGACTCCATGTTTTTGCATCAAGTTGTAACTTGCAGCTGCCGATCGCCGTGCTCGAAGTCGCGCACCCAGTCCTCCGGCAACATGGTGCGAAGCTGGTCTCTGACCTTGTCGGCCTGCGCCGAGCCAGCCAATTCTTCGATCAGACTCAGGCAGTCCTGCAGTGCAGGCAGCAGCGTTTCGGGCTGGTCGGCCCCGCGCAGCCGCGCTCGCGCCGGGGCGCTCTGCGGCCCCAGCACGCGCTCGACGACATCGAACATGTACATCCGCGACAAGGCGATGGAGCGCCGCGGCGGCGGCGCCACGGCCTGCACCAACTGGGACGCAGGCACGGCCGCGGGCAGCGGGGCAGTCGCCCTGGCGGGTACCGCCCCTTGCAGTGGGACCACCTCGACCAGCCCCGCGGCGTGGAGCTCCTGCGCCAGTTGCACGGTCGACGCGCCCATCAAGCCGCAGAGTTCGCGCAGCGCGCGGCGCCCGTCGCACAGAATCAGAATGTGACGCTGACGCGCCCCCAGCATCTGGCTGCGCTGCTGTTGTTCGCTGCGCCCGGCTGCGGTCTTGCGCAGGATGTCGTCCAAGCTCAGTTGTTGCATAACCCCCCCTGAAAGAGGGGGTCACTCTAAAGACGCTGCATGACTGCCTTGTGACGACGTCACGGTAAAAAAGTGCAACACCGCGGCAGTCTCAGGGGAACCTAAGCATCGCTCTGTCAAAATCCGCGCCACGTCAAATTCAATCCACCCTGCGCACCTCATGCACCTCTACCTGCTGGCCATCGCCGCCCTTCAAGGCGTGACCGAGTTGTTCCCCATCTCCAGCCTGGGGCACAGCATTCTGATTCCGGCCTTGTTGCACTGGCCCATCGACCGCACTGCCGAGTGGTTTCTGCCCTTCATCGTGGTGCTGCATCTGGGCACGGCCAGCGCCCTGGTCATCTACTTCTGGCGCGACTGGGCGCGGTTGATCGGCGGCTGGCTGCGCGCGGGCGGCAAGGCCAGCAACCCGGACGCGCGGCTGTTGTGGCTGATCGTCGCGGGCACCATCCCGGCCGGGCTGCTGGGCCTGCTGTTGTCGCACAAGATCAAGGCGCTGTTCGGCGGCTTCACCTTTGCCGCGGTGGCGCTGATGCTCAATGGCCTGTTGCTGCTGGGTGGCGACTTTCTCAAGTACCGCAAGGGCCTGATCGCCCTGCCGGAACTGGGCTGGGGCCGCGCCGTGCTGGTCGGGCTGGCGCAGGCGCTGGCGCTCATTCCGGGCTTCTCGCGCTCTGGGGCCACGCTGGTGGCAGGGCTGGGGCTGGGACTGAATTACGCCGACGCCGCGCGGTTTTCGTTTCTGCTAGCCACGCCCATCATCGCCGCTGCCGGGGTGCTGGAAGTGCCCAAGCTGCTGCATGCTGGCGTGCCGCACGAGCTGCTCGGCATCATCGGCCTGGCGGGAGTGCTTTCCGGGGTGTTCGCCTGGCTGTCCACCTGGTTTCTGATGCGCTGGTTCAGCGATCACGAGATGAAGGCGCTGCGGCCTTTCGGCATCTACTGCCTGCTGCTGGGCGCGATGGCTCTGCTGGTGGGTTGAGCCCGCAGCAAGGCCTGCACCGCCGCCACGCGGCGACGGCTGACGGGCAGGGTGTCGGGCACGCCGTGCAGGTGCAGGGTCCACAAGGCCTCCGCCTCGGGCCCGGTGCCATCACCCTCGGCCTGCGACGGCCGCTCCAATGCGCGGATGGCCGCCGCTGCCACCAGCGCACTGCGGTGCACGCGGATGAAATGCTCGGCGTAGCGTTTTTCCAGATCGACCAGCGAATAGTCCACCAGATACGCCTGCTGCGCCGTGCGCAGGGTGGTGTACTTGGCATCGGCGCGGCAGTAGAGGATGTCGGCCAGCGGCACGCGCTTGAGCGCGCCGTGGTCTTGCACCGTGAGATACACCGTCTGCACCGCTGCCGGTGCCGGTTCGGCCGCGCCCTGGGCGCGCAACCACAGCGCGGCCTTGCCCATGGCCTGCGCCAGACGCTCGCGGCGCACCGGCTTGGTGAGGTAGTCCACGGCGGACACGCCGAAGGCGTCGAGGGCGTGCTGTTCGTGCGCGGTGACGAACACGATGGCGGGATGCCGCATGCCCGGATCGCCCGCCAGCCGCCGCGCCAGCTCCATGCCGTTTTGTCCGGGCATCTGGATATCGAGCAGCAGCACGTCGAAGCGCTGCGTGCGCAGCAGCGCCCAGGCTTCGGCAGCGTCGGCCGCCTCGTCCACGCTGGCCTGCGCGGTCTCGGGCAGTTCGGCCAGCAGGCGGCGCAGGCGACTGCGGGCCAGCGGTTCGTCGTCGATCAGGAGCACGTTCATAACGGCAAGCGTAACCGCGCCCGCCAGCGGGCGACACCATCCTCGATCACCTCACCCTGATCGACTTCGGCAGAAATGTCGTACAGCAGATGCAGGCGCTGGCGGATGTTGCGCAGCGCCGTGCCGGTGCCGCCGCGGCGCGCTGGCGGCGCGTCGTGCACCGCCGGCAGGTCGTTGCGCACCGTCACCTCGATCTGACCGAGGCGCCGGCCGACGTCGATGTCGATCTGCACTGCGCGGCTGCTGCGCTCCACGCCGTGCCGCACCGCATTCTCCACCAGCGGCTGCAGGGTCAGCGCCGGAATGCGGATCTGCAGCAGCGACGCGTCCACCGTCCAGCGCACCTGCATGCGGGCGCCGAATCGCACCGATTCGATGTCGAGGTAACGCCGCGCCAGATCCATCTCCTGCTCCAGGCTGACCAGACTGCCCGGCTTGCCCACGCTGGCGCGGAACAGCTCGGCCAGATCGTCCAGCACGGCCTCGGCCCGCTCGGGCTGCTCCCGCACCAGGGCGCTGGCGGCGTTGAGCGTGTTGAACAAGAAGTGCGGCCGGATGCGCGACTGCAACTCGCTCAGCCGTGCCTGCATGTCGATGGGGGTGAAGGCGCGCGCGCGCAGTTGCAGATAGTGCACGAACACCAGCGCCAGCACTGCGCCCACCAGACCCGCCTGCCACGGCGCGCCACCGGACTGCGGCGCGAGCGCGGCAAACAGCGGCTGCACCATCAGGTTCAGCGCCAGCGCCGACAGCCCGCCGAGCGCCGCCGCCACCGCCAACACCAGGGGCGCGGCGCGCAGCCGCCACAGCCGCTGCGACATGCACATCAGCGCCAGCCAGAGCAAGGCCGCAGGCTCCACCCACGACAACTGCAGCAGGACGCCGACCCGCCCATCGCCTGCCGGCCAGCGCAACAGCACGACCAGCACCAACAGCGCGTTGACCAGCGCCAGGGCGCGCACCAGACTGCCAGCGCCGCAGATGTCGAGCCGCACCGCGGACTCGCTGGGGGCGAGGGTGTCGTCACGCATCTGCTCGGGCCTGCCGCTCTCCATGGGCTTCTCTAAAATCGGACGTTTCCACATTGGCGCCCCACACGCTCGGCGAGCCCCCATGCACGATCAATTCGAACACAAGCAGCAAGCCTGGTCCGCCCGGTTTTCCGAGCCGGTCAGCGATCTGGTGCAGCGCTACACCGCCTCGGTCGGCTTCGACAAGCGGCTGGCGCTGTTCGACATCGAAGGCTCGCTGGCCCATGCCACCATGCTGGCCGAGCAAGGCATCATCAGCCAGGCCGACCGCGACGCGATTGCGGACGGCATGGCCCGCATCCGTGCCGACATCAGCGCGGGCACCTTCGACTGGAAGCTCGAACTCGAAGACGTGCACCTCAACATCGAGGCCCGGCTGACCCAGCTCGTGGGCGATGCCGGCAAACGCCTGCACACTGGCCGCAGCCGCAACGATCAGGTGGCCACCGACATTCGGCTGTGGCTGCGCGACAGCATCGACCAAAGCCTGCATCAATTGCGCGCCCTGCAGCGTGCGTTGGTGCAGCTCGCGGCGCAACACGCCGACACCATCATGCCCGGCTTCACCCACCTGCAAGTGGCGCAGCCGGTGAGTTTCGGCCACCACCTGCTGGCCTATGTGGAGATGTTCGGCCGCGATGCCGAGCGGCTGCGCGACTGCCGCAGCCGCGTCAACCGCCTGCCGCTGGGCGCCGCGGCCCTGGCCGGCACCACCTTCCCCATCAACCGCCCGCGCGTGGCCGAACTGCTGGGTTTCGACGGCGTGTGCCAGAACTCGCTCGACGCGGTCAGCGACCGCGACTTCGCCATCGAATACAGCGCGGCGGCCGCGCTTCTCATGGTGCACATCAGCCGCTTCAGCGAGGAACTGGTGCTGTGGATGAGCCCGGCGTTCGGCTTCATCGACCTGGCCGACCGCTTCTGCACTGGTTCGAGCATCATGCCGCAGAAAAAGAACCCGGACGTGCCCGAGCTGGCCCGCGGCAAGACCGGCCGCGTCACGGGCCACCTGATGAGCCTGCTGATGCTGATGAAGGGCCAGCCCCTGGCCTACAACAAGGACAACCAGGAAGACAAGGAGCCGCTGTTCGACACCGCCGACACCGTGCTCGACACCCTGCGCATCTTCACCGACATGGTGGGCGGCATCCGTGTCAAGGCCGAGGCCATGGAGCGCACCGCGTTGCAGGGCTACTCCACCGCCACCGACCTGGCCGACTATCTGGTGAAAAAGGGCCTGCCCTTCCGCGACGCGCACGAGGCCGTGGCCCTGGCCGTACGCTTCGCCGTGGAGCGCGGCATCGGCCTGGAAGACATTGGCCTGGACGACCTGCGGCGCTTCTCGCCGCTGATCGGTGCCGATGCCCCGGAGGCGCTCAAGCTGCGCGGCTCGCTGGCCGCACGCGATCATCTGGGCGGCACCGCGCCGAATCAGGTCCGCGCCCAGGTGACGCGCTGGCAGGCCGCTCTCGGCGAGGGTTGAGGTTAAGTTCAGGCAGCCAGGCAGCCGCATCGCCGGCTACGCCGACCACGGCGCTCAGGCGCGCGGCAGCGTCACGCCGTGCTGGCCTTGGTATTTGCCGCCGCGGTCCTTGTAGCTGACTTCGCACACCTCGTCGCTCTCGAAGAACAACACCTGCGCGCAGCCCTCGCCAGCGTAGATCTTGGCCGGCAGCGGCGTGGTGTTGGAGAACTCCAGGGTGACGTAGCCTTCCCACTCGGGCTCGAACGGCGTGACGTTGACGATGATGCCGCAGCGCGCATACGTGCTCTTGCCCAGGCAGATGGTCAGCACGTTGCGCGGAATGCGAAAGTACTCCATGGTGCGCGCCAGGGCGAAGCTGTTGGGCGGGATGATGCAGACATCACCGCGAAAATCGACAAACGACTTTTCGTCGAAGTTCTTGGGGTCGACGATGGTGCTGTTGATATTGGTGAAGATCTTGAATTCGTTGGCGCAACGGATGTCGTAGCCGTAGCTCGACGTGCCGTAGCTGATGATGCGGTGGCCGTCGGCTTCGCGCACCTGGCTGGGCTCGAAGGGCTCGATCATCGCCGTGTTCTGCGCCATGCGGCGGATCCATTGATCGGATTTGATGCTCATGATGTCGATGCGGCTCGGCTCAACCGGGCTGCCGCAAAAGGGCGGAAAGCCGCAACCATACCGCATCGACCGGCGCGGCGATCCGCACCCGCTTGCGCCGCGCGGTCTGGCCGGCGATCAACGTGATGGCGCGACGCGGCACGTCGCAGCATGTGGCCAGATACACCAGCAGCGCCGCATTGGCCTTGCCATCCACGGCGGGCGCACCCAGGCGCACGCGCAGCGCCCCGCCATGCTCGCCATCGAGTTGGGTGTGCCGGGCGTTGGGCACCACATGCACGTCGAGCATGCAGGCCTGGCCCTCGGCACGAAGCCAGACTGGGGCATCCGGGACACCGGGCATGATGAAGGCGGTCACGGCAGCGCCGACAAAAAAGCCCGGGCGTGACCCCGGGCTCGAGACACCCGACACCGGACTACGCCCGGTCCGGGTGCAAGCAGGCGCAGCAAACGCTCAGGGCTTGCTGGTGGGGAACGGCCAGGCGGCTTGCGGATTCAGCTTGGTCTGCGCCGGAGCGGCCTTCTTGGCCGGCGCGGCGGCTGCCTTCTTCGCGGGCGCAGCTTTTTTCGCCGGAGCCGCCTTCTTCGCGGGCGCAGCCTTCTTCGCCGGAGCTGCCTTCTTCGCGGGCGCAGCCTTCTTCGCCGGAGCTGCCTTCTTCGCGGGCGCAGCTTTTTTCGCCGGAGCTGCCTTCTTCGCGGGTGCAGCCTTCTTCGCCGGAGCCGCCTTCTTCGCGGGTGCAGCCTTCTTCGCCGGAGCTGCCTTCTTCGCGGGCGCAGCCTTCTTCGCCGGAGCTGCCTTCTTCGCCGGAGCTGCCTTCTTCGCGGGCGCCGCCTTCTTGGCCGGAGCCGCCTTCTTCGCGGGCGCGGCCTTCTTCGCCGGAGCCGCCTTCTTCGCAGGTGCTGCGGCCTTCTTGGCCGGTGCAGCTTTCTTCGCAGTTGCCATGGTGATTCTCCTTGATCAAGTCTTTTGAAGTTGAGCCGGTCGCCAAATCGCGTCCGAGCGCCTCACGGCCCCGCCTCCCGGCGGTTTCCAGTACGGGACATCGGCACGGCGTTTGGCCGGCGCCACCTGCGATCGGCTCAGCGCTGATCCGTGCAGGGGATTCGCCTCCCTCGGCATGCAAGCCGCTGCGGGAAGGAATGGGGTGAGGCGCCCTGCAGCCCCAGCGCTGGTGGGCCAGCGCCGGAGGCGCTTGGCAGGGCGCCGGAATGAAGACATTGGAGAGCCGGGCATCACCATGGATGCCTCAGGGCGATGCACTGCAAAACAGAGGGGAGACTGCACCCACCGACCCAGCAGGGCCGGATGACATGGGGTGCGATGGACTCGGTGAACGATCACTCTGGTGTGCGTGCTCGCAGGTTAGGCAGGGGTCATTCCCAGGACAGCGCCCCGCCGGATTGGTACTCGATCACCCGGGTCTCGAAGAAGTTGCGCTCCTTCTTCAGGTCGATCATTTCGCTCATCCAGGGGAAGGGGTTTTCTTCGTTGGGGAAGATGGCATCGAGCCCGATCTGCACGGCGCGGCGATTGGCGATGAAGCGCAGATAGCCCTTGAACATCGAGGCGTTCAGCCCCAGCACGCCGCGCGGCATGGTGTCTTCGGCATAACGGTACTCGAGTTCCACGGCCTGGTGGAACAGGTCGGTGAGTTCGCGCTTGAACTCAGGGGTCCAGAGGTGCGGATTCTCCAGCTTGATCTGGTTGACCAGATCGATGCCGAAGTTGGTGTGCATGGACTCGTCGCGCAGGATGTACTGGTACTGCTCGGCGGCACCGGTCATCTTGTTCTGCCGCCCCATCGACAGGATCTGGGTGAAGCCGACGTAGAAGAACAGGCCTTCCATGAGGCAGGCGAAGACGATGATCGAGCGCAGCAGCTCCTGATCGTTGCGCTCGGAACCGCCGAAGGCCGAGGTGTGAAACTCGGGATTGGTCAGGGTGTCGATGAACGGGATGAGGAACTCGTCCTTGTCGCGGATGGACGCGATCTCGTGGTAGGAGTTGAAGATCTCGCTCTCGTCCAGGCCGATGCTCTCGACGATGTATTGATAGGCGTGCGTATGGATGGCCTCTTCAAAGGCCTGACGCAGCAGGTACTGGCGGCACTCGGGGTTGGTGATGTGGCGGTAGGTGCCCAGCACGATGTTGTTCGCCGCCAGCGAATCGGCCGTGGTGAAGAAGCCGAGGTTGCGCTTGATGATCAGCCGCTCGTCATCGGTCAGACCGTTGGGGTCCTTCCACATCGCGATGTCGCGCGACATGTTGATTTCCTGCGGCATCCAGTGGTTGGCACAAGACGCCAGGTACTTGTCCCAGGCCCACTTGTATTTGAACGGCACGAGCTGGTTGACGTCGGCACGGCAGTTGATGATGCGCTTGTCTTCTGCGCGCACCCGAGCATTGGATGCCGCCCGCTGGCTGTAGACATCTGCCGCGAGAGCCAGCGCGGATGCCGGTGTGGCGGCGTTGGATTGCACGTCGGACTTGGCGTCCAGGCTGTGCAGAGAGCGCCCGGCCAGCGCGGCTTGCGCGGGGTTTGCGGCGTTCGGTTGAGGATCGTCCCAGGTAAGCATGTTGATGGCCTTCAGTGGATTATCAAGTGTTCAGCACAAACGCTCAAC
>JAKAFC010000205.1 GCA_021818065.1 Pseudomonadota bacterium | reverse complement strand
GCCGGGCGACCACCGCAATGTAAATCCAGACAAAAATATCCACAGCGGTGTCGATCAGGTGGGTGCCAAACATATTGACCCCGACAAACCCGGCCACCATGGTGACGGCGCCCAGGCCGATGATGCGGTCGATGTCCAGCGGAGCCTTGCGATAAATGGCCCAGCCGCGCCACACCAGCAGGCCGAGGATGAGCAGCAAGACGATCAAACTCGGCGCGCCCATGTTCGACGCGGCGTACAGAAACATGTTCTGGTTGTCAGTGGCGTCGCCAGTCGAGCCGTCATAAAAGCCGGGCACATAACTCGGCACCAGGCTGTGGAACTGGTCGAAACCCTTGCCGAAAATCGGCGATTCCTTGGTCATCTGGATCGCTGCATCCCACAGCAGCAAGCGCGAATCGGCGCTTTTGTCGATGGTCGATCCGGCTTCTCGGTCCTCGTAGGTCTGCGCCACCCGGGCCTTCATCGAATTGGGCACCAGCGATGGGATGAAAAAGTAGATCGAACCGATGACCAAGAGCACCAGCACAAAAAACTTTTTGCTTTTCACGAACGACAGGGTGAATAGTTCCATGGCGAAGGCCAGATAAGCGCCACGCGAAAACGCCGCCAACAGCACCCGCAGACCGATGAACACGATGGGCGCCAGTCGCAGCGATTTCCACCGCGGGAAGTAGTAGGCGCCGTAGGCCAGAAGCGGCGCGAACGAATAGATGGTCTGCGCGGCGAATTCGTTGGGCTGGCCGATGGGGCCGAGCAGCCGCGATTTTTCGATACTGCTGGCGCCACGGGTGAACCACCACTCCTGAATGCCGTAAAGAAAAATGACTGCCGCCGAGAACATCATGTAGATGACGACGCGGCGCGCCATGTTTTTGTCCTGGATGAGGTTGACGACCAGAAAGAACACGATGAACTGGTCGAAAAACCCGCGCACCGACAGCAGGTAATTCCAGATGAAGGGATGCAGGCCGATGCGCACAATGGCGGTCATGACCGAGATGAAGGCGAGCAGAAACCAGATGCCCACCACCCGGGTGAACGGAAATGGCTGGAACAGCTTTTTCTTGTGCTTGATGGCCAGACCGATCCACACCGTGATCAGAAACAGTTCGAGCAGGTTGGTGCCATTGACGCCCGGGGCGATCAGCATCGGATACAGCTTGCTCAAGGGGTAATAAATCACCATCAGCGCCAGCAAGGCCTCGGGGCCTTTGCGCAAATGGGTCAGCAGCAGGATGCCGAAGAATGCGGCAAAGCCGTACAGCCCGATTTTCCCTGGGTGCAGCTTGAACACAATGATGCACAGCACGAACACCGCGGGCACCGCCAGCAGCCGCAGCGTGGAGCCCAGTTCGGTCCCCGCCCAGTTGGTGTCGTTCTGGTCGGATGGGGTCGAGGCCGCCGCCGCGGGCAAGGGCGCCGTCACCCGGCGGTTGCTCTGAACCCCGGGCTTCTGCCGCGGATGCGGGGTGGCTGCGCTCATGGCTGCGGGCTGGTCGCGCCCTTCAGGCGGGCATAGAGGCGGTGGTAGCGCGCGTTGCCGATGAGGCGCTTGGTCCAGGTCTTGGCTTGCGCCACGGTTTGCGCCCGCAGCATGCGCCCTGGCGCGGCGCGGGCGAAGTCGAGGAATGCCGCATCGGACGTGGTGGTGCGAATGGCCAGGCGCGGCAGCGGGTGATGACCGGGCGCCGCGCGCTGCGCCGCCAGGGTGCCGATCTCGGAGCCATGCAGCACGCTGAAGCCGACCGCATGGGCGATCTGCAGGCAGCGGGCGTCGAACCGTCCGCCGGGAAACGACATCTGTCGCACCGGCGCCTGCAATTCCTCGGCGATACGGTCGTGCGACTGTTGCAGTTCGCGGCGCAGCTCGGGATCGGGGAGATCGCTGAGAAAGCTGTGCGTCTGGCCGTGGCCGCCAACCGTCATGCCGCCACGCGCCAGGGCGCGGACCTGATCCCAGGTGCAGAACCCCGGGCGCTTGCCGATGAAATCGGAGGTGACGAAAAACAGTGCGGCCAGGCCTCGCTGACGCAACAGCGGCAGCGCGATGTCGGCATTGCTGGCGTGACCGTCGTCGAAGGTGAGCAGCACCCCGCCGGGGAGGGGGGCGCCGGGCGCTTCGAGGTCGCGCGGATGGGCGACGGGAATGCCGGCGTGGGCCAGGGCGTCGAGCTGGCGGGCGAAGGTGTCGGCATGCACGGCGTAGGGGCGGTCGATGGGATCGATGGCCTGGCGCTGCGCCTCGGTGGCGTAGAGGCCGTGGTACATCAGAATGCTCAGGCGCCTCATGTCTTGTCCCATTTGGCTTCGACCCGGCCGCCGAGGAAGCGAACCAGGGCGACGACGGCCGCGGCGTTCATATCGAAAAACACCTGGGCGAAACTGACAAACTTGTTGCGCCGCGCCGCCGGCACCCAATGGCCCGCCGCGACCAAAAGATAAAACCCCAGTTGCAGCGCGAACGCCAGCCGATAGAACACGGCCGGGATGAGCGCGCTGCAGAGCAGGGTGAGGAGGAGGGCGTAGGGCACGAGCAGCCGAAATACCTTGTGCGAAAGGAACTGGAACCATACCGGGTTCTGCGCCGGGCTGAACAGCCAAAAATTTCTCGAAAAGGTCTGGAAATTGCCCGTCAGGGTGCGGATCTTGCGCCGTTGTTCCGTGGCCGATTCGGTTTGCAGCACGTCGACCACGAGCGCCTGGGGCTGCAGCAGCGTGCGCTTGCCGCTGCGGGTGATGCGCATGGGAATCTCGAAGTCGTCGAGAATGGTGTCGGGCGGGATGGGTACGAAGTCGCCGGTGCGGATGGCGTAGAGCGCGCCGGTGGCGCCCACCGTGGAGTGAAAACGGCTCTCGGCCTTGCGGATGGCCTTTTCGTAGCGCCAGTACAGGCCGATGTTGTCTCCGGTGTGGCTGCCGCTGGGGCGGTGCACCAACTCGCCGCTGACCGCGCCGACGGCCGGATCGCAAAAATCGGAAATCAGCCGCCGCACCGAGCCGGGCGACAGCTCTTGCCGCACGTCACAGAACACGACGAAGGCCGTCTGCACCCGCGTCAGGGCGAGATTGAGGGCGTAAGCCTTGCCTTGACGCTGGGCGTAGGCGAGGGTGCGCACGCCGGGCAGATCCTCGAGCAGGGCGGCGCTGCTATCGGTGGAGCCATCGGACACGACCAGGATGTGCACCTTGTCCTGCGGATAGTCGAGGGCGCGGAGATTGGCGATCTTGCCGGGCAGGCGCGCGGCCTCGTTGTATCCGGCCATGACCACGGTGATCGCGGGCAGGCTGGCGTCGTCGAGCAGAGGGCAGGCGGGCATGGGGCGGCGCCGCGCCAGCCAGGCGATGAGCAGCGGATAGCCGATGTAGGTGTAAGCGACGAACAGCGCCGCGCCCCAGAACAAGACCAGCGCCGTCATGCTGCTGCCCCGCGCTGCGGTGCGAGCTGCAGCAAGCCGTGGCGCACGGTCTCGATCCATTGCTGCTGCGCCACCGTGGTGGTCACGGCGTGGTCGATGTCGGGCAGGTGGGCAAACAACAGACGGTCGTGCTGCACCTGCTGCAACCCCAGGGTGTGGCGCAACTGGTCGGCGTAATTCACCGCGCTGAAATCGGTGCCCGCGCTGAACACCATCACCCCGGTGCCGCGCTGCGCCAGGGCCAGCAGGTTGCGGCCCAGGGTGAGCCGATCGGGGCTGGCATCGGCCGGGGCCTCGGCGGCGCTGGCGTGAACGGCGGCGCCGCGGCTCGGCCTGATCAAGCGCCCGAGCTTGCCGAGCGCCGCGACGGCACCGCGCAGGCCCACGCGCAGCCAGATCGCCCAGGCCCGCGGGCCGAAGCCGTGGCGCATCAGGCGCACGCCGAGGTAGGTGAGCACGCTGCGCAGCGTGGGGAA
>JAKAFC010000039.1 GCA_021818065.1 Pseudomonadota bacterium | reverse complement strand
TGGCCGTCGAATGCGGCAGGATGCTGCAGACCTTGCCAGCCGCCCGCGGCAAACTGCTTGAACGCCTGTTTGAAGCCGGGGGTGGTGGTCACCACGCCATTGGCCCAACTGCTGGGCTGCACGTCGCCGCTGCGGTTGAGCGGTGCGACCACGTCCTGGTTGAACTTGGCGCACTCATCGAGCACGGCGCGGGCGGTGTCGAGGGTGGCCTCCTCATACCCAGGCAATTGGGCGATGGACGCCAGGCCAGCCAGATGCTCCAGATCGAACATCATGTCACGGACGGGGGCGGTGTAAGCCATGCGAGTCTCCGGTTTGGGGCGATGGGGTTGCGGGCGCTTCTGTGCAGCCTCTGCGGGTCGTGAACGGGCGGATGGTGCCTCTCAAGGAAATGTCGGGCCGCCGCAAGTTTCCTTGACTCCCTCGGGGGGCGGGACGGCGAGCCAACCCCGGGGGCTCAGAGTTGCTTGACCATTTCCGGCACGGCGGTGAACAGGTCAGCCACCAGGCCGTAGTCGGCGACGCCGAAAATCGGCGCTTCTTCGTCCTTGTTGATGGCGACGATGACCTTGCTGTCCTTCATGCCGGCCAGGTGTTGAATGGCGCCGGAAATACCCACCGCCACATAGAGTTGCGGCGCGACGATCTTGCCGGTCTGGCCCACCTGCCAGTCATTCGGCGCATAGCCGGCATCGACCGCGGCGCGGCTGGCGCCCATGGCGGCGCCGAGCTTGTCGGCCAACGGCGTCATCACTGCCTCAAAGTTCTCCTTGCTGCCCAGGCCGCGGCCCCCGGAGACGATGATCTTGGCGGCCGTCAGCTCGGGCCGCTCGCTCTTGGTGGTCTCGCGCCCGACCAGACTGGACAGCCCGGCATCAGCCACCGCCGCAATGGATTCCACCGCAGCGCTGCCGCCGGTGGCCGCCACCGGGTTGAAGCCGGTGGTGCGCACGGTGATGACCTTGATCTTGTCGCTGCTCTGCACCGTGGCGATGGCGTTGCCGGCGTAGATCGGGCGGTCGAAGGTGTCGGGAGCCAGCACATGGATGATGTCGGACACCTGCGCCACATCGAGCAGCGCGGCCACGCGCGGCGCCAGGTTTTTGCCGAAGGCGGTGGCCGGGGTCAGGATATGGCCGTAGCCCGCGGCCATGGCCAGCACCTGCGCGGCGGTGGTTTCGGCCAGGCCGTCGACCAGTTGTGGCGCGTCGGCGCACAGCACCTTGGCCACACCGACAGCCTGGGCCGCAGCCTGCGCCGCGGCGGCGCAGCCGTGACCAGCCACCAGCACATGCACCTCAGGGTCGCACAGCAGGGCAGCGGCAAGCGTGTTGAGGGTGGAGGGCTTGAGCGCCCGGTTATCGTGTTCGGCAATGACGAGTGCGGTCATGGGGCATCCTCGAAATCAGAAAACAAGCGCACAGCCGGTCAGATGACCTTGGCTTCGGTCTTGAGGCGGGCGATGAGCGTGGCGACGTCCGGCACCTTGACGCCGGCGCCACGCTTGGGCGGCTCGACGACCTTCAGCGTCTTGAGCCGGGGCGTCACGTCCACCCCGAGTTCGTCGGGTTTGAGGGTATCGAGCGGCTTTTTCTTCGCTTTCATGATGTTGGGCAGGGTGACGTAGCGCGGCTCGTTCAGGCGCAGGTCGGTGGTGATGACCGCCGGCAGCTTGATGGCGATGGTTTCCAGCCCGCCGTCCACCTCGCGCGTGACGCGGGCCGTGCTGCCGTCGAGCTCGACCTTGGAGGCGAAGGTGGCCTGCGACCAGCCCAGCAACGCGGCGAGCATCTGCCCAGTCTGGTTGCTGTCGTCGTCGATGGCCTGCTTGCCGAGAATGATGAGTTGTACGCCTTCCTTGCTCGCCACGGCCTTGAGCAGCTTGGCCACAGCCAGCGGCTGCAGTTCGGCGTCGGTCTCGACCAGCACGGCACGGTCGGCGCCGATGGCCATGGCGGTGCGCAGGGTTTCGCCGCAGGCGGACTGGCCGCAGCTCACAGCCACGACCTCGGTGGCGGCGCCCTTCTCTTTCAGGCGCACCGCTTCTTCCACGGCGATTTCGTCAAACGGGTTCATGCTCATCTTCACACCGGCAGTGTCCACGCCACTGCCATCGGACTTGACCCGGATCTTGACGTTGTAGTCAACCACGCGCTTGACCGCGACCAGCACCTTCATGCACTTGCTCCAGTTGAGTTTGTAGGGTGGGTTCAGTATAGGCAGAGGGTGAAGCGACCCGGCTGCCGCGGCCGATAATAGAACGACCGTTCGTTTTTTGGAGTGTAGCGGCCCCGGTTCCGGGCAAGCAAGCCCATCCTGCCATGGTGGGCGAGAGGCGGCTGCGGTCACTGCCCCCGACGAGGGACACGCAAACAGATCAGCTGCGGCCGATGATGGCGCGCAGCGCCGTCTTGGCCAGGCTGCCGCCACCCTTGGCGCTGTCGCAGGGCGGCGCGAACTCGACGCGCTTGCGCCCGGCCTGCTTGGCCTGCAGCAGCGCGGCGTCCACGCGTTGGTACACGGCGGCGAAGTCTTCGCCCGGGCACCACTGCGCCAGCCCGGCGCTGAAACTCAGCGCAATGCGCCGACCGTTGGCGTCGAGCACCAGCGACTGGTCGCTGAAAGCCTGCAGCAGACGTTGCACCACCACCTGCGACTGTTGCACCGGCGTGTCCGGCAGCAGCAGCATGAATTCCTCGCCACCCATACGCGCCACGCGGTCGGTGGGGCGCACCAGACGCCGCGCCAGCGTTACCAGCGCCTTGAGGACGGCGTCGCCGGTGTCGTGGCCATGGGTGTCGTTGACCGCCTTGAAGTGATCGAGGTCGAGCAGCGCCACGGTCAGCGGCATGGCGTGCCGCTGTGCCCGGGTCTGGACCCGGACGAATTCGGCGTCGAGCCCGCGACGGTTGAGGGCGCCGGTGAGTGGATCTTCCTGCAGTTGCTGGCTGGCTTGCTCCAACTCGCCTTCGAGCGAGCGGATGCGTTCTTGCGCTGCCTGCGCCTGCCGCTGCGCCTCGGCGAGATGCACGCCGAGTTCGCCGCTGCGCTGCTGCATGGTGCGGCTGTCGTCGAGCACATCCTGCACCAGTTGGCGGATTTCGTCCCACTCGCGGCTGGCCTGCAGTTGCTGCAGCCGCGATTCCAGCCGGGCGTTGTAGGCGCCGCCTTCCTCGGCGTAGTCGCCCAGCTTGCGCACCAGCAGGTCGATCAGCGCCTTGGCGGTGTCATGGGCGTCGTCTTCGCTCTTGCGCAGCACGCTGTGCCGCACCAGCAAGTCGCGCACGGCGTTTTGCGCCTGCGCAATGCTTTCGGGGGCCAGCGGCACTTGCAACTGCTCGCGAATGGCCGCGGCCTGCACGCCCACCCAGGGCTGCGGCGCCAGGTCGCCCAGGTGGCCAAGCAGCAGGCGAACGAGCTCGGTCAGGCCGGTGCGCACAGCGTCGGCCGTAGCCTGGGCACGGTCAACCGCGAGCCAGAGATCGCGCGCCTGCGCCGCCAGTGCGGCGGGCTGGGCCTTAGCTGCGGCGGCGTCGAGGAGCTGGCGCAGCAGTTGCTGCGCGCCGTCGCCGCAGTAGGGCTGCACGCCGCGCTTGAGGGTCTGCAGCCAGAATTCGCGCCAGGCGGCGTCGGCGGTGGCGTCCTGATCTTGAATGGAAGTGGCGCCGACTGTGCTCTGGCTGCCGGGGCGGGTGGGCATGGCGCTCCAGCGGTCGAGCGCCTGGGTCAAGGCCGACCACAAGGCCTGCAGGTCGGGCAGCGCCGCCAAGCGGTCGAGCTGCTGGCTTTTTTCAAGCTGCGACAAGCCGCTCTGGGATCGGTCCCATTGTTCCGTCAGCCGCCGCAGTGCAGCGGCCCAGGCGGCCGCGCTCTGCTCCGGCGCAGCGTCGTGCGCTGGCGCGTCGCCATTCAGGCTGTCGAACACGCGCCGATAGTTATCGGGCGTTGGCTGCAGCTTGAGTTCGACCAGACGTTTGAGCGTGGCGCGTGCCCGTTCGGCAGTGTTGGACATGGACGAAGAACGCAGATCGTGGAATGGTGGCCTAAGAGACAGGCAAGATCGTAGTGCGTGAGGCAGGCACCTCAGGGCAAAGCAGGCGGCGGAGGCGGGGCCGACTCGAGCCCCTGGCCTGCGGACTCCAGCCGCCACAACCAGGCCAGCAGCTCGGCCACCGCTGTGTAGAGCGCCGGGGGAATCTGCGTGTCCAGATCGACCGCCATCAACAGTTGCACGAGTTGCGGCGACTCATGCACATAGACGCCAGCCTCGCGCGCCCGGGCAACGATGGCTTCGGCCACCAGGCCCTGCCCTTTGGCGACAACCTCCGGAGCGCCCGCCGCATCGGCGTCGTAGCGCAGGGCCACGGCCTGGGGCAAGGGCTGCCGCGGTGCACTCACGAGGCGGCCTCACTGGGTTGCTGCAGCGGCGCGTGCTGGATGCCGCCGACCACCAGCCCGGCGGACTGCAGCGCGGCGCGCAGTTGGGGCAACGCCGCGTCCATACGCGCCTGCGCAGCTTCGCTGTGATGCAGGGTGAGGTCGACGCGGGCACCGCGCAGGTGCAGCCGTGCCTGCACCGTGCCGAGCTGCGGCAGGTCGAGGTCGATTTGCGTGCTCCAGCCACGCGATTGCGGCGTGGCGCCGGGTTCCGCGTCGTCCTCCGGGTCCGGCCGCAACGTCCAGCGCGCGGGCTGCCCCGGCCACAGCACGCCCTCCCAAACCGCCTGACCCTGCATCAAGGTCTGCAACTGCTGCTGCACGATGCCGTGCAACGCAGTGGGCAGGCGCGCCGCCAGGACCGCAGGGTCGGTTGCCGCCTGCGGCTGCGCCTGCACTGCGCCATAGGCCGCCAGCGCGGCATGCCTGGGCGCGGGCGCCGCATCGGGTGTCGGCTGTGGCGCCGTGGGCAGCGGCGCGGGCTGGGGCGCAGCATGCGCTGTCGGCGGCGACGTCAGCGGCGGGCTGGGCGCTGCAGTCGGCGGGGGGGCTGCGGCTTGCTGCAGCAGCGGAGACAGCTGGCCCTGCGGCTGCTGCAACAGGGTGGACAGCGGCTGCTTGCCCTGCGCCCAGGCGCCGAGCTGGCTTTCGTAGAACAGGCCGCTGCCGCGTAGCGCGTCGGCCAGAAGCTGCGCAGCCTGCGCCGCTGGCTGGCCCGGTTGGGTCCAGACGGGCGTGGTCTGTCCGGGCCGGGACAGTGTGGCCGCCGCGCCCTGGGTGGCCGCCATGCCAGGCTGGCTGGCTGCCGCGGCCGTTTGCATCTGCTGCAACAGGCCGAGCAATTGCCCGGGACCGGAGAGCTGCGGCTGCGCGGCCGCTGTCTGCGCCTGCTGCGGCGCCAAGAGGAATTGCGGCTGGCCGTTGGCGGTGCCGAGGTACACCAGCGGCAGGCGGCTGCCGACCTGCGGTGGCGTGCCCGGCAAGGTGGCCGCCAACAGCGCACCGCCCAGACGCAGCATCACCTGCGTTTGCAGACGCCCATCGACCGCAGCGCTGGCCAGTGCGGCAGAGGCGCCACCCGGCGGCGTCTGCACCTGCACCACTTCGGCGTCGAAGCTGGTCCCGGGTGCCGCCTGGAAGGGAGCCGCCTCGGGCCGCGCGCCCCCCGCAGGCCCGACCGATGGGACGGGTGTCGCACCGGTGAGGATTTGCGGAACGGCCATGCCGAGGCGGGCGAGCCTAGAACGGCTCTTGCCGCAAGCTGATGATGAGTTCGGTCTCGGCCTCGCTCAGGCCGCAACGCTCGGCGATGTCGCGCACCGGCAGGCCTTGGCGTGCCAGGGCGCGCACCTTGGTGCCCACGGCGTCGGATGTCACGCCCGGCGCCGGATCGGCCGCCACTTCGTGCAGCACCGGCAGCGCCAGCCCCGGATCGGTGATATCCGCTGTGGCTTGAGGCGTCGGCTGGGGCTCAGCCAGCGGTTCCGGCGGTGCCTCAGGGCGTGGCGCCAGGGTGAACAGCGCCGAAGGCGGCGGCACGCGGCTGTCGCGCTCGTGCTCCAGCGAAACGAGGCGGCGCTGCAGGGTGTCGATCTGATCGCGCGTGCCGGCGATCAGATCGATCATGCGCTTGAGGGTGAGCGCCAGGGCGATTTGCAGCACCACGATCAGCACGGCGAATAGCAGCAGGATGAGAGTCATGATGGCGCGGGGCGAAAAGAATCAGGCACGGTCGTCGATATGACGGCCACGCGGCGTGTCGGCGTCGGGCGCGGGGTTGGGTTGCGGGCTGGGCGGAGCTGGCTGCGCACCAGGTGGCGCTGGCGCAGGGCGCCTGGGCGCGGGCTGGCGCTCGGGCGTGTCGCGACGGCCACGGCCGCCATCCCCAGGGATCGGCGCGATGGGATCGTAGGCCCCGACCGGATTGATGGTGGCGTCGTCCATGGCGGATACCGGATGCGCGCGAGTGTCGATGCGGGTTTCGTGTCTCAGTGGGCGAAGTAGCTCTGCAGGCGGCCTTCAATGATGCGCGGGTTCTCGCCCTCGGCGATCGCCACCAGGCCATCGACCTGCATTTCCTGCAATTTGGAGCGATTGTGCACGATGCCTTTGAGCTTGTTGGCCACCGGCAGGAAGAAGAGGTTGGCCGCGCCCACGCCGTACACCGTGGCGACGAAGGCCACGGCGATGCCGCCACCGAGCTTGCTCGGGTCGGCCAGGTTTTCCATGACGTGAATCAGGCCCAGCACCGCCCCCAGAATGCCCACCGTGGGAGCGTAGCCGCCGGCCGATTCGTACACCTTGGCCGACTGGGTGTCGTGATGCTCCACCGCGCCGATCTCCTGCTCCAGGGTGGAGCGGATTTTTTCGGGGTCGGTGCCATCCACCAGCATCTGCAGCCCCTTCTTGACGAAGGGATCGGGCACCGAGTCGACCACGGCCTCCAGCGCCAGCAGGCCGTTCTTGCGCGCGGTGTCGCTCCATTCCAAGATCTGCTTGATGGTGGATTGCGGATCGCCTTTGGGCGGCAGCACGATCCACGGCAGCATCTTCAGCGAGCGGAAGAACACCTTGAGCGGAAACTGCAGCATGGTGGCCCCGGTGGTGCCGCCGATCACGATGAGAAATGCCGTGCCCTGAATGATGGAGCTGATGTGGCCGCCCTCGAGCATCTGCCCCAGAAGAATGGAGCCCAGCGCGAGCGCGACGCCGATGACACTCAGAATATCCATGACTCGTCCCCGTCCCTGTTGCGTTCTGTGTTGGATGCGCTGCCCGGCCGGATGCCTGGACCGTCAAGGCGCGGTGCGGCGCCGGCTCGCCGCGTCCGCGCCAGGCTGTTGGTGCGCCTGCAGCCGCGCGCGCAGCCGCATGACGGCCTGCTTCATCAACTGGCTGACGCGCGACTCGCTCACCTCCAGCACGCGGCCGATGTCCTTGAGCTGCAGGTCCTCCTGGTAATACAGCGAAAGCACCAGCTTTTCGCGCTCGGGCAGATCACCGATGGCAGCCTGCAGATCGCGTTCGAGCTGGGCGTCTTGCAGCAAAGCGTCGGGCAGCAGACTGCCCTCGTCGGCCGTGCGGTCGGCCACCGAGCCACCGTCGTCCAGCGTGAGGTCTTCGAGGTAAACCAGCTGTATGCTGGTTTCGGCCAGCGCGTCGTGATACTCGGCCAGGGTCCAGCCCAGATGCCCGGCGATCTCGCCGTCTTCCGGGTGGCGGCCCAGGCGTTGCGTCAGCAGTTGTTCGGCACGTTCGATCTGGCGTTCCTTGGCCCGGCTGCGTCGCGGCAGCCAGTCGAGCTTGCGCAGTTCGTCATAGATGGCGCCGCGGATGCGGATGGCCGCGTAGGTGGCGAACTGCGCGGGCGACTGCATTTCGCCGCGGTCGAGCGCGTCCCACAGGCCGATCATGCCGGCCTGCTCCAGATCAGAGAAATCGACCGACGCCGGCAATTGCGCCGCCATCTGCCCGGCGATGCGGCGCACCATGGGCAGATGCTTGGCCAGGCGCTCCTCGCGGGTCTCGGGGGCGGGATAGAGGCCGGGTTTCATCCGATCGAGCGCAGAGTCGTGGGGGCAGCGCGGCTCAGGCCGCCTGTTCGGCCCGCAGCCACTGCTGCATGAAGAATTCGATGCGGCCGCTCGGCCCTTGCGGCAACGGCCAGTTTTTCACCCGGGTGGCCAGCGCGGCAAACGCGGCAGCGGCGGCGCTCTGCGGCGCCGACTCGACCACCGCGCGCTGACTCCGCACCGCCGCACGCAGCGCGGCATCGAGCGGAATGCTGCCCAACAGATCGAGCGAGACGTCGAGATAGCGATCGGCCACGCCGGTGATCTTGGCGAACAGCGCCTGGCCCTCGCGCGCGTCGCGCACCATGTTGGGCAGCAGATGAAAGCGCTTGAGGCCGTGCTGCTTGCTCAGCACCTTGATCAGGGCATAGGCGTCGGCCACCGACGCCGGTTCGTTGTTCAGCACCACGATCAGGTCTTGCGCGGCGCGGCTGAAGGTCAGCACGTCGCCGGCAATGCCGGCGGCGCAATCGATCAGCAGGTAATCCAGCGGCACGTCGAGGTTGCTCACGGCGTCGATCAGCCGCGCCTGCGTCGCCACGTCGAGGGCGGCCATGCTGGCGACGCCGCTGGAAGCCGGCAGCACCAAGATGTCCTGCGGGCCGCGCACCAGCACATCGGCGAGTTGCTTCTCGCCCGACAGCACATGGCTGATGTTGTAGCGCGGCGTCAGGCCCAGCAGGATGTCGATGTTGCCCAGACCCAGATCGGCGTCGAACACCATGACCCGCTGCCCGCCACGCGCCAGGGTGATGGCCAGGTTGGCGACCACGTTGGTCTTGCCCACGCCACCCTTGCCGCTGGCGACGGTGATGACCTTGGTCGGCGGGCGCTGCAGACGGCGCAATCCTTCGGCTTGATCCATGAGACGGTCTCCGAAACGGGTCAGGCGCTGCGCGCGGGGGCTGCGGCTTGGAGCGGGGATGTGGCGGCGTCGAAACGGGTCACGGGGTCGTGTTCGAGTAAAGCCGTGATCTTAGCCAGCGATGGCACATGCAGGTCTTCCGGCACGCGCTGGCCGTCGGTGTAGAACCACAGCGGCACACTGCTCTCCACCAGCCATTGCAGCGCCGCGCCGAAGCTGGGGCTCTCGTCCAGCTTGGTGAGGATGGCCGCAGTCACCGGCAGACGCCGGTACAGCGCCCACAACTCAGCGTAAGCCGTCGGCGCCAGCCCGGCACCGACCACCAGCAGCCGGGTGACGCTGTCGCCCAGGGCCTGCAGCCACTGCATCTGCTCGGCCATGCGCACGTCGCGCGGGCTCAGGCCGATGCTGTCGATGAGCACATAGCGGCGGTCGGCAAAATCGCGCAGATGCTGCTGCAGTTCCTCGCCGTCGCGCGCCACAGCCACCGGCACGCCGAGGATGCGGCCATAGATCTTGAGCTGCTCGACGCCACCGATGCGATAGGTGTCGGTGGTAATCAGCGCCACCGCGCCGGTGCCGTGGCGCAGCACCAGCCGTGCGGCGAGCTTGGCGATGGTGGTGGTCTTGCCCGCGCCGGTGGGGCCGACCAGGGCGTAGATGCCCGCTGCCGACACCGGATCGGCCGCCACCTGCAGGCCCTTGCCGAGGTAGGCCGCGAGCGCGCCACGCAGGTTCAGCGCCTGGCTGCCGAGTTGCCGCGCCCGGGCGGTGGAAAAGCCCAGCGCCTGCAACTGCTCGCCCACCGGGGTGAGCGGCCCGGCATCGGCCAGGCCCGCCATCTGCGCCTGCATCCATTGCCGCAGGTCGTGCAGCTCATGGCGCATGGCGCCGAGTTCATCCTTGGGCGCGGGGGCACGATCCGAACGCGACGCGCCAGTCTCGGCACGGCTGGCCGACGGCGCCGCATATCCTGGAGCGACGGCCAGGGCGGCCGCATCCTTCTGTTCCAGGGTGATGGGCGCCACCGGTGAGGCCTTGCCCACAGGGCTTGTCGCCACAGTGGGGGCAGCGACGCGCGCCACCGCGGGCAGAGGCAGTGCCTCGGAGGGTTTTGGTGCGGCACGCCCTTCCACCTCCCAGCCTGCAGCCCGCGCGGGGGCGGTGCTCGTCGCTGCCGGTGCCGGCTCGGCACGGTGAACTGGCTCGGGGCGCGGTTCGTCCCCTGTCCGCATGGCGGGCGGGTTGGCGTGGGGAGGCGCGGCGGGCGCCGCGGCCGCCTCATGCTCCACCGCCGGAAACCGGCTGGCGTCGAAGTCCACCGCCGCCATCAATTCGACGCCGCCGACGATTTCCCGATTCGACAGAATCACCGCATCGGCGCCGAGGTCGTTGCGGATGCGGGTCAGCACCTCGCGGGTGTTGGTTCCGGTGTAGCGTTTGATTTTCACGATTGAGGCTCCAGCAATTACGCGCCCAGCGTGGCGGTGACCTTGACCTGTTTCTGGTCGGGAATTTCAGCATAGGACAGCACCCGCAGCCGCGGCGCGCTGCGCGCCAGCAACCGGGCGAGAAACTGCCGCAGCGGCGCGCTCACCAGCAGCACGCCCGTAGCGCCCTGCGCTTCCATGCGCTGCATCAGATCGCGCGCCCGGTCCATCAGCCGCTGCGCCAGCCCGGGCTCGATGGCGGCCTGCTGCGGGTCAGCACGCAGGCTGGAAAGCAGGATCTGTTCCAGCTGGCCGTCGAGCACCGCGGCGGAGAGTTCCTGGCCGTTGGGCGAGAGGCTCTGCACGATGTAGGCGCCCAGCGCCAGCCGCACCCGGGCGGTGAGTTCGTCGGTGTCGCTCACTTGCGCGGCGTGCTCCGCCAGCACTTCGGCAATGGTGCGCATGTCGCGGATGGGCACACCCTCGGTCAGCAGGTTCTGCAACACCTTGCGCAAGCGGTCGGCGGAGATGAGCTTGGGCACCAGATCCTCCACCAACTTGGGCGAACGCTTGGACAGATGCGCCAGCAACCCCTCGACTTCCTCGCGTCCCAGCAGCTCGGCGGCATGGGTTTGCAGCAGGTGGTGCAGGTGCGTCGCCAGCACCGTGCTGGGGTCGACCACGGTGTAGCCCAGGGTCTGCGCGCGCTCGCGCTGCTCCTTGTTGATCCACACTGCGGGCAGGCCGAAGGCGGGGTCCTTGGTGGGCGTGCCCTGCAGGTCGCCCATCACCTGCCCGGGATTGATGGCCATGAGCAGGTCGGGGAAGATTTCGCCGCTGCCCACATCCACACCCTTGAGCGCGATGCGATAGCCACCGGGGCGCAGCTCCAGGTTGTCGCGGATGTGCACCGAGGCGACGAGAAACCCCATCTCCTGCGCGAACTTCTTGCGCACGCCGCGGATGCGGGTGAGCAGCTCACCACCATGGTTGCGATCAACCAGCGGAATCAGGCGGTAGCCCACGTCCAGCGCCAGTGTGTCCACCGGCTCGATCTGCTCCCAGCTCACCTCCTCGGGTTCGGTTGGCGCCACCACCTCGGGCACCGCCTGCGCCTGGGCCGCGGCCGCAGTCCGTCGCTTGTGCTGCCACCACAGCACCCCGCCCAGCACAGCGGCAGCCCCCAGAAAAGCCAGATGCGGCATCCCGGGCACCAGGCCGATGAGGCCCAGAATGCCAGCGGTAATGGCCAGCACCCGCGGATGAGTGAACAACTGGCCGACCAGTTGCCGCCCGATGTCCTGCCCGGTGGAGACGTTGCTGATGACGATGCCTGCCGCCATGGAGATGACCAGCGCCGGAATCTGCGACACCAGCGCGTCGCCGATCGACAGCAGGGTGTAGTTCTGCGCGGCGTCGCCCAGGCTCAGGCCGTGCATGAACACGCCGATGATCAGACCGCCGATGAGGTTGATGAACAGGATGAGAATGGCCGCCACGGCGTCGCCGCGTACGAACTTGCTGGCGCCGTCCATCGCGCCGTAGAAGTCGGCTTCCTGCGCCACCTCGGCACGGCGCTTGCGCGCCTCTTCCTGGTCGATCAGCCCGGCGTTGAGGTCGGCGTCGATGGCCATCTGTTTGCCCGGCATGGCGTCGAGGGTGAAGCGCGCGCTCACCTCGGCGATGCGCCCTGCCCCCTTGGTGATGACCACGAAGTTGATCACCACCAGGATGGCGAAGACGATGATGCCCACCGCGTAGTTGCCGCCGACAACGAACTTGCCGAACGACTCGATCACCGCACCCGCCGCGCCCTCGCCGTTCTGCCCGTGCAGCAGGATGACGCGTGACGCCGCGACGTTGAGCGACAGCCGCAGCAGCGTGGTGAACAGCAGCGCGGTGGGAAAGGCCGAGAAATCCAGCGGCCGGGTGAGATACAGCGTGACCAGCATGATGATCAACGACAACACGATGTTGAAGGTGAACAGCATGTCCAGCAGCACGGTGGGCAACGGCACCACCAGCATCATCAGGATGAGCACCACCAGCACCGGGGCGGTGAGCAGGCGCCAGTCCATGCGCCGCAGCAGGGTGCGCCACGCTGGCAGGGGAACGGCTCTCGAAGTCGGGGAAGTCGCCATGATGGTTTACGCGTTGACTGCGAACTCTGCGGGAATGGCCCAGTCGCTCGGTGCTTGGGCGAGTTGCGGTGCGGCGCGCAACTGGAACACATACGCCAGCAACAGCGCCACGGCGTTGTACAGCGCCACCGGAATCTCCTGCTCCAGTTCGGCGTGGTGGAACAACGCCCGCGCCAATGGCGGGGCCTCGACCACCGGCACGTCGTGCTCGGCGGCGATCTCGCGGATGCGCGCCGCCACCCGGTCGGCCCCCAGCGCCAGCACCACCGGGGCGCGGTTCTTGCCTTCCTTGTAGGCCAAGGCCACGGCGTAATGCGTCGGGTTGGTCACCACGACGTCGGCCTTGGGCACGGCGGCCATCATGCGCTTGCGGGCGCGCTCGCGCTGCAGGGCGCGGATTTTCTGCTTGATCTGCGGGTTGCCCTCGCTCTCGCGCATCTCATCCTGCATGTCCTGGCGGCTCATCTTGAGCTTCTGGTTCATCTGGAACAACTGCCAGGGCACGTCGACCGCGGCAACCAGCATGGTGCCCGCGGCCATCCATAAAAATGCCTTGGCGGCGATCTGTCCGAGTTGCACCTGCGCCAGCGCCGGCTCCACTTGGAGCAGCCCCAGCAAGGCGCCGCGCTGATTCCACAGCACGATGGCCGCGATCACCCCGATCACCAGGGCCTTGAGCAGTGCCTTGCCCAACTCGCCCAGGCCGTGCAGCGAGAACATGCGCTGGATGCCTGTGACCGGATCGAGACGGCTGAAATCGGGCGCCAGTGCCTCGGTGCTGAACACCCAGCCACCCATGGCCACGCCACCCGCGGCGCTGGCGACAAAGGTCAGCAACAGCAACGGCAGCAGCACCATCAGCCCGAGGGTCAGCACTTTGCCCGCGGCCTGCAGCATGGCCGCCGGGTCCTGACAGGCCAGGGCCGAGACCGTCAGCCCGGTGTGCAGCAGGTCGCGCCCCATGCTGAAGAACCAGCCGCCCGCGGTGGACACCACGGCCGCCACGCCCAGCAGCAGCAGGCTGGAGGTGAGGTCGCGCGAGCGCGCCACCTGCCCTTTCTCGCGCGCTTGCTGCTTGCGCTTTTGCGAGGCGGGTAAGTCTTTGTCCTGGGCGCTGTCTTCCGCCATGGCGTCCTCCTAGCGTGCCCCACCCTGCTGCAACACCTGCGCCGACAGGCTCAGCCCCACGTCCACCAGATGTTGCACCACGTTCTGCATCACCGGCATGACCAGATACAGCGCCAGAAAGCCGAGGATGAAAAACAGCGGGAAGCCGACGGCGAACAAATTGAGCTGCGGCGCCAGTTTGGTCAACACCCCCAGCCCCAGGTTGGCGATGAGCAACACCCCGACCACCGGTGCCGCCAGCGCCAGACCCAGGCTGAAGATGGCGCCGCCGCCCTGTGCCAAGGCATACCAGGTCGACGCCGTCAGGCCGAGATCGGGGGCGACGGGCAGCATGCTGAAGCTGCGGACCATCACCGCCAACATCACCAGATGGCCGTTGACCGCCAGAAACAGCAGCAGGGTCACCATGTTGAGAAAGCTGGCCAGACTGGTGACCTGCACGCCTTGCACCGGGTCGAACAATGTGGCAAAGCCCATGCCCATTTGCAGGCCGATGACACCACCGGCGAACTGCACCGTGCTCAGGATCAGGGTCATGACCAGACCGATGGCGCCGCCCACCAGCATTTGCTGCAGCACCAGCATCCACGCCGTGGCGGTGCCGAACTGCACGGCAGGCATGGCTGGCAGGGCGGGGGCGATGGCCACGGCCAGCACCACCGCCAGGCCGATGCGCAGCAGCGTGGGCATGCTGCCCATGCCGAAGACCGGCGCCGCCGACAGCATGGCCAGCAGCCGCAGGAACGGCCAGAAGAAGGCGCCGATCCAGGTCTCGATCTGGGTGCTGGTGAAATGGATCATGGCGTGCGCGTCGTTTTCATCCGCCGTTGATCAGATGCGGGATGCTCTCGAACAGGCGGATGGTGAAGTCCATCATCACATGCAGCATCCACGGCCCGGCCAGCACCCCGGCCAGACCCATGGCCAGCACCTTGGGGACAAAGCTCAGGGTCATTTCGTTGAGCTGGGTGGCGGCCTGGATCAGGCTCACCACCAGGCCCACGACCAGCGCCACGCCGAGCAGCGGCAGCGCCACGAGAAAGGTCACCCAGAGCGCTTGCTGGGCGATGGAGGTGATGGATTCAGGGGTCATCGTGGCCTCACGGTCAGTGGCTGAAACTCTGCACCAGGGAACCGATCACCAGGTCCCATCCGCCCACCAGCACGAACAACATGAGCTTGAGCGGAAACGACACGGTGACGGGCGACAGCATCATCATCCCCATGGACATCAGCACCGCGGCCACCACCATGTCGATGATGAGAAAGGGAATGAAGATGACGAAGCCGATCTGGAAGGCGGTCTTCAGCTCCGAGGTGACGAAGGCCGGAATCAGCAGCGTCATCGGTGTATCGGCGGGCTTGTCCAGCGCCTTGTGGCCCGAGAGCTTGACGAACAGCGCCAGATCGTCCTGCCGTGTCTGCGCCAGCATGAAGGTGCGCAGCGGCGCGGCGCCGGTCTGCAGCGCCTCCTGCATGGAGATCTGGTTGTCCATCAACGGCTTGATCGCCACGTCGTTCACCTGGTTGAGCACCGGGCTCATGACAAAAAAGGTGAGGAACAACGACAACCCGACGATCACCTGACTCGGCGGCACCGTGGTCGTGCCCAGCGCCTGTTTCAACAGCGACAGCACGATGACGATGCGGGTGAAGGCGGTCATCATCAACAGCATGGCCGGCAGGAACACCAGCGCCGTCATGAACAGCAGGGTCTGCACGCTCAGCGCGTATTCCGTGCCGCCCCCAGCCGCCGGGCTGGAGGTGAAGGCCGGCAGGGCCTGGGCGCTGGCCCATAGCGGCGCCAGCAGCAAGCCCGTGGCCAGGCAGCGCCGCAGCCAGCGCAGCGCAGATCGCGTTGCGCCGCGCATCATGGTCTGGCCTTTCCGCGCTGCTCCATGGCGCGCCGCAACCAGTCGGGGAAGCTTGCGGGCAGCGCCGCGCCCATCCCCTGCCCGGTCGTCGTCGGCTCCTGAGCGATGGGCGTGGCCAGCACATGCAGGCAGGCCAGCCCTTGCGCGCTCGACCCCAGCAGCAGTTGCTGCTCCCCCACCTGCACCAGCAACAGGCGCTCGCGCGGCGCCAGATTCAGGGTGGCCAACACCCGCAGCGGCCCGTGCGGCGTGCGCAGGCCGGGCTGCAGCCGCTTGAGCAACCACAGCGCAACGACGAACACCACGATCACCGCCACCAGCCCGCCGAACACGCGCAGCAGCTCGGTCCAACCGAGGGGATCGGGCAAGGCAGAGGGCGACATGATGGCGACGGTTTCCTGACGTTGACACGTCCTGCCGTCGGGCGTTTGACGCAATCGGGGCGCTTCCCCGTGTTTGCCCTCACACCGCCCATCCTCCGGCAGGACTTCTGCCCCTGTCTTTGCAATCCGCAGGCCAGCCTGCCAGACATTCACGCAGAATGCGTCTGTCTCATCCCTGCAAGACCATCATGCGACTCATTGGCAACATCCTGTGGTTCATTCTCGGCGGCTTTGTCATGGGGCTGGCATGGTGGTTCACGGCGCTGCTGTGCGCCATCACCATCGTCGGCATCCCGTGGGCGATCGCCGCGTTTCGCATCGGCACCTTCAGCTTCTGGCCCTTCGGCCGCAAGGTCGCCGACAAACCGGCCGGAACCCTGGGCGGCGGCATCAGCGCCCTGGGCAACCTGATCTGGGCGATTCTGTTCGGCTGGTGGCTGGCGCTGGGGCATCTGGTGTCGGCCGTGCTGTGCGCCATCACCATCATCGGCATTCCCTTCGCCCTGCAGCACATCAAGCTCGCCGGGCTGGCCTTCTTCCCCTACGGCAAGGCGATCGTGCCGATCTGAGTGGTGACCATGTCACCGTCAGCCCGCACACTCACGGCTGCTTCTGCGGAAACAGCAGCTTGTGCACCGTGTCGTTGTCGATCGGTTCCTCGAACAGGTCGCGCGCCAGCAACTGACTGCCGAGAAGTTGCGGGGCGAACAGCACGTCGGGTTGCACCCGGCGGATTTTGCTCACATGCCGCACGTCGTTGACGCCGGCGATGGTTTTCACCCCGGGCGCCAGTTCCTTCACCGCCAGCACGGCGAAAGCGTTTTCGGCGTCGTCGTCGCGCAGGGTGAGAACGGCCTTGGCTTGCGGCACGCCAGCGAGCTCGAGCACCTCGTTGCGCGAGGCATCGGCGGTGATGACATCGGCCGACTCCGGATAGGGCGACGAACTCCCCACGGGAGCAATCACCGTGACCGGCACGTTGCGGCTGGTGAGTTCCTTCCACATGGCGTAGGCCAGGCTCGAGGCGCCGATGATGACGTAGTGGTTCTTGCGCTGTTCCTTCTGCATTTTGCCCTCCAGGGCACGTTTCAGACTGCCGCCCACCACGGGGCCGATCACCACCGACAGCGTGGTGGCAAAGACCGAGATGCCCAGCACGATCATGGACACGGTGAACATGCGGGCTTGCAGTGTGTGCGGCACGATGTCGCCATAGCCCACCGTCGACATGGTCTCGATGGTGTAATAAAACGCCGTCGGCAGGCTGTGGATGGGCGGGGTGTAGCCCGCGCCGAACCACAAACTGCCCAGCGTGCCGTAGATCAACAGACTGCCCACGCCGAGCAGCGCGAACAGCGAACTGGCGGCCAGGCTGCTGCGGCTGAAATGCCGACCGTACACCAGCAAGACCAGCAGCAACGCAGCCGACAGCACCACGGTGGCATCGGGCCTGCGGGTAGCCCAGAACGCCAGTCCGGCCGAGAGCACACTCAGCAGCAGCCCCAGAACCCAGGCAACGCGGGCCCGCAGCAAAAAGCCGGGAATCATCAGGATGAGCCCGGCGCCGATGACCACATGTGGAAACGTGGCCAGATCGGCCAGACCCGAGATGCCCTCGGCACCCCGCTGCACGATGCCCAGCACCGCCAGCCGCAGGTGGCGAAACTGCGGACTGATCTGCAGCACCCCGCTGAGCAAGGCCAGCACCGCCGCCAGCCCCTGCGGCCCGCCCTGCGACCAGACCTTGACGGCGAAACGCCACGCCGCGGCGACCCTGGCATTGAGCACCCGCCAGCGACTAGCCTTGGGCAGGTGCTTGGGCACCTCGGGTGGCGTGGGCGTTGCGGGCACGGTGGACATGGCGCAAGTATCGGTGAAATGCTCGCCCGGCGGCGTGATCTGCCGTCGACGATGCGCCAGAATCGCTACACCGTCACCCAGGCGTGGTGGCCGTCGGCGTCAACGAGCTGTGTCCACGCACAGCCGTAGAGGCGCTGCAGCGGCTCGGGTTGCAGCGCGGCGGCGCGCGGTGCGAAAAACCAGTCGGCGCCATCGTCGCCCGGCGCGCCGCCGATGCCGAGGACATGGGTGGCGTAGCGCGCCACCCAATTCACGTCGTGCGCGCAGAACACCACCACGCGGTCGGCCAAGGTCTGCAGCATGGCGCCCATGGTGCGTTGATGCGCCGGGTCTTGAAACGCTGCGGGCTCGTCCAGCAGCAGCAGCGGGCTGCCCTGCACCAGCGCCTGCGCCAAGGCCACCCGCTGCCGCTCCCCGGCCGACAGCGCCAGCACGTCGCGATCGCGCAGCGTCCAGGCGTCCAAGCGTTGCAAGGCCTCGCGCGCCGTGACGGCGTTGGCGTGGGGCTGGGCCAATTCCAGCAACGCCTGCACCCCAAGGTGGAAGCGGTCGCGCGGCTGCGCGGGCATCAGCGCCCGCAGCCGCGCCAGACTGGGCGCGTCCAGCGTCGGCAACGCGTGGCCGTCGAGCCACACCTGCGCCCCGGCGCCTGCCAGCGGCAACAACCCGGCCAACTGCCGCAACAGCGTGGACTTGCCTGCGCCGTTGCGGCCCAGCAGCCCCAGCCGCTGGCCCGGCTGCAACTCCAGGGTGACGCCGTGCGCCAGCGGCGCGCGCCCGGGGGCCGCGACCACATCGAGCGCCTCGACCCGCAGCCACGCCGCGCTCATGCCCGCACCCGCCGCAGCATGTGCATGAACACCGGTGCGCCGACCAGCGCGGTGATGGCGCCCACCGGCAGCTCGTACGGCATGGCCACCCCGCGCGCCAGTGTGTCGGCTGCCACCACCAGCACGGCGCCGGCAAGCGGCACCGTCCAGGCCAGATCGCGCAAACGCTGCATGCCCGCAAGGCGCAGCGCCTGCGGCACCACCAGGCCGACGAAACCCACCGTTCCGGCGGTGGCCACGGCCGCGCCCGTGGCCACCGCCGCCAGCAGCACCAATTCCAGCCGGGCCCGCCGCACCGGTTCGCCCAGCAGCCAGGCCACCTCGCTGCTGAGCATCAGCCGGTCGTAGCGCCGCCGCCGCCAGGCCATCCACGCCGCCAGCACGGCCGACAGGCCGCAGAGCCACACCCCATG
>JAKAFC010000204.1 GCA_021818065.1 Pseudomonadota bacterium | reverse complement strand
TTTCGACCCTGCTGCTGCACGACCAGTTCATCCGGCGCTGACAGCCGGCTCACTCCATGACCGCCGCCTCGTCCAGCTACGCCGCCCTGCCTGCCGATCTGCAGACCGACCGCAGCAGCATCATTGCGCTGTGGGTCAGCAACCTCGGCCATCCGGAGCGCCGCCAGGACAAGTACGACTGGTTCTACCTGCGCAACCCAGCCGGAGCGCCGCATGTGCTTTTGGCGCATGCTCCCGCGGAAAACGGCACGCCCGTTGGCGTCATCGGCCTCGGCCCGCGGCAGATGCAATGCGCCGGAACCCCGCTTACAGCCGGGCTGCTGGCCGACTTCGGCGTGCTGGCCGAGCACCGCACCCTGTACCCCGCCATGCTGCTGCAGACCACGCTGCGCAACCTGTACCTGCCGCAGCTCGGGCTGATCTACGGCTTTCCCAATCCCAAATCCGAACCGGTGGTCAAGCGTCTGGGCTATGCCAGCGCCGGCCCCATGGTGCGCTATGTGCGCGTGCTGCGCAGCGCGCATTACCTACCCGAGCGCCTGCCGATGCCGCTGCGCCGCGCCCTCGGTCACGTCGCCGACTGGTGGCGACACCGCCTGCGACGCACGCGCTACAGCCACGACTACAAAGGTTTTGTGGTGCAGTGGATGGACCAGCCCGACAGCCGCTTCGACGCGCTCTGGGCCGCGCAGCGCACCCGGCCGGAGCTGCTCGGGGTGCGCGATCGGGCGTATCTGGCCTGGCGTTTCGAGCAGAAACCGTGGCGCAAATTCCGCTTCCTCACGCTCAGCGCCCGCGACAACGGGCTGATCGCCTATGCGGTCTGCGAAAGCGTGGGCAAGGTGCTGCATGTGCGCGACTTGCTCGCCCATCCAGACCATCCGGGTTGTGCCGAGCTGCTGTTCGACGCCCTGTTCCACGACGCCCGCGCCGACGGTCGCTCCAGTGTGTCCTTCGAGGTCCTCGGCCCGCCGTCACTGCAACACACCTTGCAGCGCCTGGGCATGGTGGCGCGCGGCCAGCGCAATGCCCTGTTCACCGCAAGCGAGACGCTGCTGCCGTCGATCGGCCAGACACCGTGGTACCTCACCAGCGCCGACGAGGATTACTAGGGCCTGCCGCGCGATTCATGCGCCCAGGGAACCTGCGGGGCATGGATCGACACCAAATGCCCATCTGTCGTGCTGGAGATGGGTCATGTCCCTGGCGGAATTGGTGTTGTATCTCTTGGTGGTTGGGGTGGTCGCCCTTGGCGTGGGCTTGGCCGTGCAATTCTGGCGCGACGCTCGCTCCACGCCACCGCATTCGCTGGACGAACGCTGAGCTTACATGGTGGCGCCCAGGGCGCGAGCACGTTCGCGGCTGCGCGCCAAGGCGTCGGGGTCGGGGGCGGTCCGGGTGTCCCAGCCCTGCAACTGGGTTTCGAGCAGGCCTGTGAAGGCCTGCGCCCAGTGGCTGTCGGCGTTGAGACAGTCGATGTAGTGAAACGTCTTGCCGCCACTGGTGAGAAACGCCTCCTTGCCTTCCATGGCGATTTCTTCCAGGGTTTCCAAGCAGTCCACGGTGAATCCGGGACAGGCCACGTCCACCCGCTCCACCCCGCTCTGCGCCAGCGCGCGCAGGGTTGGCTCGGTGTAGGGCTGCAGCCACTCCTGCCGGCCGAAGCGCGACTGGAACGTCACCTGCCAGTCGGTCTCGGCCAACTGCAGCCGTTGCGCCAGCAACCGGGCCGTCTTGTGGCATTCGCAGTGGTAGGGATCGCCCAGCTTGAGCGTGCGTGCGGGCATGCCGTGAAAACTCAGCACCAGCTTGTCGGGCCGCCCATGCTGTTGCCAGTGCGCCTGGATTTTGTGCGCCAGGGCATCGATGTAGGACGGCACGTCGTGGAAGTGGTTGAGCACCCGCAGCTCGGGCACGCGCCGATTGCGGCGGAACCAGGCGGTGACGGCGTCGAGCGTGGAGGCCGTGGTGGCCGCGCAGTACTGCGGATACAGCGGCACCAGCAGCACCCGGTTTACGTTCTGCCGCGCCAGTTCGTCCAGCTTGGCCGGCAGCGACGGGTTACCGTAGCGCATGGCGTAATGCACCTGCACCAAATGCCCGCGGGCCGTGAGTTCGGCCTGCACCGCAGCCGTGAGATCGGCTGTGCCGATCTGCAGCGGCGAGCCGCGCGGCGTCCAGACCGAGGCGTACTTGGCGGCCGATTTGGCGGCACGCACCGGCAGGATGATGCCGTTGAGGATGAGCCACCACACCGGTTTGGGAATTTCCACCACCCGCGGATCGCTGAGGAATTCGCGCAGGTAGCGCTTGAGCGCGGGGGCGGTGGGGGCATCGGGAGTGCCCAGGTTGACCAGAAGAATGGCCGTCTGTGCAGGGGTGCCGTGCTGGTAGCCAGTGGGATCAGACAAGGGCATGAAACGATTGGGTTCAGTGGGGGTGGATTTGGAATATCACTGTTGGTGCCGTCGGATCAGACGGCTTGGCGCCCAGCGCAATCTCGCCCTGCCCATGCAGCACGCACTCGTTGCGACGCAGGGCGAGGGTGGTGTCGTTGCCGGTGTAGCGCACCCAGGTGCCATTGCTGCTGAGGTCGGTGAGCATGAAGTAGCTGCCGCGCCAGTCGATGCGTGCATGCTGCCGTGACACCCGCAGATCGTTCACCAGAAAATCGGCGGCATTGGTGCGGCCGATGACGATGGGCATGAGATCGGCGGAATAATCGGCCGAGGCGTCGAGCCACGACAAGGTGAGCATCTGGCTGCTGTAGTCGATGCGCGAGGGCACTTGCGGCATGGTCTGGCCCATGTCCACCGTGGCCTCCCAATCGACTTGATGCACCGGAACCGGCACGTCGTACCCGCGCAGAAAAATGGCGCCCAGACTGCGCAGCCGCGCCAGCAGTTCCAGCGGCAGCGCCTCCATCACGGCGTCGCCGATGAGGATTTGGCCTGACCCGGCGGAATCCGACAGCCGCGAGGCCGCATTCACCGGATCGCCGAAACAATCGCCCGGCGCCAGCACCACAATGCCACGGGCGACGCCGATCTTCAGCGGCAACTTCTGCCGCGCCCCGGTGGCGTCCACGGTGCCGGCTGTGGAACAGGTGCGCTGGATGTCGATGCAGGCGTTGAGCGCCGGGGTGTTGTGTTCGAAGGTAGCGAGGATGCCGTCGCCCAGCGTCTTGACGACTTCACCACCGGCCTGCTTGAAGCTGCGGGCCATGCTCGACACCACTTGCGTGACCAATGCCGTGGCCTCGGCGCTGCCCAGGGCTTGAAACAAGGCGGTGCTGCCAACCACATCGGCAAACACGATGGTGCGGACGGCAGTTTTTCGCGCGTTGGTCATGCCCAAAGTCTAACGCGTGCGCCCGCTGGCCGTGCGTGGCCAGCGGTGACCGGGCGATTACAGCGTATCGAGGAAGCTACGCAGCTTGTCGGAGCGTGTGGGGTGCTTGAGCTTGCGCAGGGCCTTGGCTTCGATTTGCCGGATGCGCTCGCGCGTGACGTCGAACTGCTTGCCGACTTCTTCCAGCGTGTGATCGTTGGCCATCTCGATGCCAAAGCGCATGCGCAGCACCTTGGCTTCGCGCGGCGTCAGCGAATCGAGGATTTCCTTGACCACATCGCGCAACCCCGCCTGCATGGCCGCCTCGGTGGGCGCCAGGGTGCCGGAGTCTTCGATGAAATCGCCCAGATGCGAATCGTCATCGTCGCCGATGGGCGTTTCCATGGAAATGGGCTCGCGCGCGATCTTGAGGATCTTGCGCACCTTGTCCTCGGGCATTTCCATCTTTTCGGCCAGCACGGCAGCGTCGGGCTCGGTGCCGGTTTCCTGCAGATGCTGGCGCGAAATGCGGTTGACCTTGTTGATGGTCTCGATCATGTGCACCGGAATGCGGATGGTGCGGGCCTGATCGGCGATCGAGCGGGTGATGGCCTGACGGATCCACCACGTGGCGTAGGTCGAAAACTTGTAGCC
>JAKAFC010000038.1 GCA_021818065.1 Pseudomonadota bacterium | reverse complement strand
CCAGCTCATCAACGACGTCGCCACGACCATCAACGCCGACGACCGCGTGGGCGACCTGCTCAAAGTGGTGTTCGTGCCCAACTACAGCGTCAGCGCCGCCGAGGTCATCATCCCCGCGGCCGACCTGTCGGAGCAGATCTCCACCGCGGGCACCGAGGCCTCGGGCACCGGCAACATGAAGCTGGCGCTCAACGGTGCGCTCACCATCGGCACGCTCGACGGCGCCAATGTCGAAATCCGCGAGAACGTCGGCGACGACAACATCTTCATCTTCGGTCTGACCGCAGGCGAAGTGACCGATCTGCGCATGACTGGCTACCAGCCCCAAGCCATCGCCAACGCCAACCCCGAGCTGGCGCGCGTACTCAACACCCTGCGCGACGGCCGCTTCAGCCCCGACGACCCGCACCGCTACCAGAGCATCTACGACCTGCTGGTGAACTGGGGCGACCACTACATGCTGCTGGCCGACTACGCCAGCTATGTGGCGACGCAGGCCAAGGTCGATGCGCTCTACCGCAACCCCGACGACTGGGCGCGCCGGGCGCTGACCAACGTCGCCGGCATGGGACCGTTCTCCTCCGACCGCACCATCGCCGAGTACGCCGAGCAGATCTGGCACGCCAAGCCCTTGCTATCCTGACCTGGCCGTCATCCTGACCTTCCCCACTCCAGCCCCCCACCCCATGCCCGCACCCAAGACCATCGACACCGCCGGCCTGCGCCTGGAATTCACCCGCCACGGCGAGCAGGCGCTGGCCACCGCGCTCAAAACCCTGGCCGCCCTGCCCAACAACGCGCAGGATCTGGTGAGCAAGACGGTGCTCAACGGCAGCGAGAATCGCCCCGCCTGGCATGTGCTGTCGCGTCTCGGTGCCAAGGGGCTGGATGCGCCCTCGCAGGCCGCCGCCGACTTTCTGCACGCCGAGTTCGAACGCATGGCCGCCTGGGTGGACCAGCGCGTGGCAGAAGCCGGGCCGCAGGGCCTCGACATCATCCACCTCGGCGCCGGTGGCTCCGAAACGCCCATGTTCGCGCTGCACACCGCGCTCTCGGTCTTGCAGACCCCGCGCTGCCGCGTGCATTGGGTGGCCAACCTCGACGGCGCCACCATCGACGCCGCGCTGGCCGCGGCCGACCCGCAGCGCAGCTGGATTCTCATCAACAGCAAGTCGTTCCGCACCCAGGAAGTCATGCGCAACGCCGATATCGCGCTGCGCTGGCTGGGCGACGGTATCGGCGCCGAGCAGGCGCGCGCGCGCCTGGTGGCGCTCACCGCCAACCCTGAACTGGCGCTGCAACGCTTCGGCCTGCCCGCCGACCAGATCTTCCGCTCCCTGCCCGAGATCGGCGGCCGCTTCTCGCTGTGGAGCACCCACGGCATGGTGCTGCTGCTGGCCTTCGGCCGCGACGCCGTGGCGCAACTGCATGCCGGTGCCCACGCCATGGACACCCACTTCCTCGACACCCCGCTCGACCGCAGCGCCCCCGGTCTGATGGCCGGCTTGTCGCACGCCTACCGGGTGCGCTTCGGCCTGCCGCTACTGTCCATCGGCCTGTACGGCGACGCGTTCTCGCGCATGCCGCTGTACCTGCAGCAACTGCTGATGGAGTCGCTGGGCAAGTCCACCAGCGCCGACGGCATGCAGCCGGTGCACGTCAGCGGTCCCGCCGTCATCAGCGGCGTGGGCACGCCGGTGCAGCACACCTACTTCCAATTGCTGCACCAGGCCGCCGTGCCAGTGTTCCACGAAATCGTCGCCGTCGCCCATCCCTGGCACCGCCACCTGCGCGAGCACCTCGCGTTGCTGGCCAACGCCCTGGGCCAGGCCGACGCCCTGTGGAACGGCAAAGACGCGTCGAGCTGGCAGATCGAACTCATGGCGCAAGGCATGAGCCCGGAAGCCGCCGCCCGCGCCGCGCACCACCGCGCCTGCCCTGGGGGGCGGCCCTCGACCTTCATCTGGATGGAGCAGCTCACCCCCTACCACCTCGGCGCGCTGCTGGCGCTCTACGAGCACCGCACCGTGGTGGAAGGCTGGCTCTACGGCATCAACCCCTTCGACCAATGGGGCGTGGAACTGGGCAAGACGCTGGCCACGCGCATCGAAAACGCGCTGCTGTCGCAGAACACGCAAAACCTCAGCCCCGAGACCGCCGCCTCCATCGATTACCTGCGTAGCCGCAGCGCATGATTACCAACGAAGTCGACGTTCTCACCGCGCTGGTGCCCCTGGGCACCGGGCTCGACATCATCGAACTGGGCTGCGGCAATGCCCGCCTGCTCACCGAGCTGCTGCAGCGCTGCCCCGGCTGCAACGCCCTGGCGTTGGAAGTCGATGCCGTGCAGCACGCCAAGAACCTGGCCCGCCAACCCGACGACCTCAAGCCCCGGCTGCGATTCGTGCAGGCCAGCGCCACGGCCATTCCGGCCGAGGACCAGCGCTTCGATCTGGCGCTGATGCTCAAGTCGCTGCACCACATCCCGCAGGACGCCATGCCCAGCGCGCTGGCGCAGACCTGGCGTGTGCTGCGACCGGGCGGCTGGCTCTATGTCTCTGAGCCGGTGTACGACGGCGCGCTCAACGCCATCGTCAAGCTCTACAACGACGAAGGATTGGTGCGCGCCGCGGCGCAGGCCGCCCTCGACCAGGCGTTGCAGACCGGGCAATGGGAGCAGGTTGCCGAGCGCCGCTTCGACATGCAGGCGCACTTTCCAAACTGGGAGTCGTTCGCGCAGCGCATGCTCTACCCCAGCTTCGCCGACCACCACATCACCGACGCCTTGCGCCACCAGGTCAAGGCCGCCTTCGATCCGCACTGCGGCACGCAAGGCGCCTCTTTCACCCGACCGATGCATGTGCGGCTGCTGCGCAGGCAGCCGGGCTGAACAGGCGGTCAGCCAGCCACTTCCGGATCGATGCCGGCCACGGGCACGCGCAGGAAGTGCTCGCGGTAGTGGCGCAGTTCGTCGATCGATTCCTGGATGTCGGCCAGCGCGGTGTGCGCCTGCTGCTTCTTGAAGGCGCTCACCAGCTCGGGACGCCAGCGTCGCGCCAGCTCCTTGAGGGTGCTCACGTCGAGGTTGCGATAGTGGAAATAGGCCTCCAGCTCGGGCATGCCGCGCGCCATGAAGCGGCGATCCTGGCAGATGGTGTTGCCGCACATGGGCGACTTGCCCGCCGGCACATACTGTTTGAGGAAGGCGATGATGGCGCGGCTGGCCTGTGCCTCGTCCACGGTGCTGGCGCGCACCCGCTCGGTCAGGCCGGACTTGCCATGGGTGTTCTGGTTCCAGGCGTCCATGCCAGCCAGCACCGCGTCGCTCTGATGGATGGCCAGCACCGGACCTTCGACGCGCACGCTGAGCTGCGCGTCGGTGACCACCACGGCCACTTCGATGATGCGATCGGTGTCGGGGTTCAAGCCGGTCATTTCCATGTCCACCCAGACCAGGTTGTCATCGGAGCAGGCGAGAACGGGAGCGGGGGCGTCGGGCATGGTGAGGGAACTCTGTGGGGGAAAGGCTGCAGCGGGCAGCGAAGACGGGCCGGGTGGAATAATCTGGCCGGATGATTCTGGCGTACCGGCCAGACCGAGAAGGATTTTCGCATGAGCCCGCAACATCTTGCCCTGGCCTGGAGCGCGCTGTTCGCTGCCGCGCTGATTGGCGGCACGGCCCTGAAGCTCTGGCTGGCGCAGCGCCAGCAGCGCCATGTGCTGGCGCACCGCGACGCCGTGCCGGCACCGTTTCGCGCCAGCATTCCCCTTGAGGCGCACCAGAAAGCGGCCGACTACACCGTGGCCAAGCTGCGTTTCGGCCTGTGGACCACGCTGTTCTCCGCCGTGATCGTGCTGCCGTGGACGCTCGAAGGCGGGCTGCAGCTGCTCAACGGCTGGGTCAGCGCCGGCTTCGGCACCGGCCTGGGCGGGCAGCTGGCGCTGCTGGTGGCCTTCGCCGTGATCGGCGCGCTGCTCGATCTGCCCTGGGACATCGCCCGGACCTTCGGCCTGGAGTCGCGCTTTGGCTTCAACCGCCAGACGCCGCGCTCCTACGCCCTCGATCTGCTGAAAAACACTCTGGTGGGGGCGATGCTGATGCTGCCGCTGGCCCTGCTGGTGCTGTGGATCATGCAGGTGGCGGGCGCGTGGTGGTGGCTGTGGGCCTGGGCCGGTCTCACCGGCTTTAGTCTGCTGATGATGGTGGTGTACCCGCTGGTCATCGCGCCGCTGTTCAACAAGTTCCAGCCGCTGCCCGATGGCGAGGTGAAAACCCGCGCGCAGGCGCTGATGCAGCGCTGCGACTTCGCGCTGTCGGGCCTGTTCGTCATGGATGGTTCGCGGCGCAGCGCCCACGCCAACGCCTACTTCACCGGCATGGGCGCGGCGCGGCGCGTGGTGCTGTTCGACACCCTGCTGGGCCAGCTCAGCCCGGCGCAGATCGAGGGCGTGCTGGCACACGAGGTGGGGCATTACAAGCGGCATCACATCCTCAAGCGCATGGTGGTGATGTTCGGCGTCAGCCTGGCCGGATTCGCCCTGCTTGGCTGGCTGGCCAGCCAGGTGTGGTTCTACGTCGGCCTGGGCGTCATGCCCAACCTGTTCGCTCCCAACCACGCGCTGGCGCTCATTCTGTTCAGCCTGGTGCTGCCGGTGTTCGGCGTGTTTTTCAGCCCGCTGGGTGCGGCCACGTCGCGCAAGCACGAGTTCGAGGCCGACGCCTACGCCGCCCAGCACAGCGACGCCCGGGCCCTGGGCGAAGCCCTGGTCACCTTGTACCGCGACAATGCCAGCACCCTCACCCCCGACCCGGTGTATGTGCGCTTCTATTACAGCCACCCGCCGGCGCTGCAGCGGCTGGAGCGCCTGGGTGCCTTGCCCGCAACCGAGCCCAGCCCGCTGCATTCACCCGCCGCAGCCTGAACCACCATGACTCTGCACGACTTGCTCGAGAGCCACTGCGCGCCGCTGGACGCCAGCCAGCGTCTGGACCCCGCCGCCATGGCGCCCTACCTCGCCCTGCTCGACGGCTGGCGGTTGGAGGACGGCAGCATCCGCAAGACCTACACCTTCGGCAACTACTACCAGACCCTGGCCTTCGTGAACGCCCTGGCCTGGGTGGTGCACCGCGAAGACCATCATCCCGACCTGCTGGTGCAATACAACCGCTGCAGCGTGGCCTTCAACACCCATTCGGCGGGCGGCATCACCCGCAACGACTTTGTCTGCGCCGCCAAGGCCGATGCGGTGTACGCCCAGGGCGCGGCGCACTGACGGCCCGCATGGACCCGCTGGACGGCGCCCAACCACAACGCTCCAAGGGCAAGCGCAGCGCACGGGCAGCCTCTCTCCCTTCGGCTGGCCTGCAGGCGCAGATCGTCGGTGCTTTTGGCCGCCAGTTTCTGGCGCGCCTCGACGACGGCACCGAGCTGCCCTGCGTACCCCGTGGCAAGCGGACCGAGGCGGTGTGCGGCGACCACGTCATCCTCGCGCCGGGCGATCCGCCGCTGGCCCTGACCCAGGTGCTGCCGCGGCGCAACGCCTTGTGGCGCGAAGACCCGTGGCGCAGCAAGATGTTCGCCGCCAACCTCGACCGCGTGCTGCTGGTCACCGCCACCTACCCCGGCATCCAGCATGGCTTGATCGGCCGCGCGCTGGTGGCGGCCGATGCCGCCGACATCGCCGTGACCCTGCTGCTCAACAAGTGCGATCTGCCGCAGGCCGCCGCGGCGCGTGCCGACATGGCGCTCTACCGCAACCTGGGTTACGACGTCGTCGAACTCTCGGTGCGCACCGCCCCTGAAGCCGCCCTGCAGGCCCTCACGCCGTTGCTCAACGGCCAGACCTGTCTGCTGCTGGGAGCCTCTGGGGTGGGCAAATCCAGCCTGACCAACCTGCTGGCGCCGCAGGCGCAGGCCGCCACGCGCGAACTCTCCGAGGCGCTGTCCGCGGGCAAGCACACCACCACGGCCACGCGCTTGTACGACCTGCCGGGTCTTGCCCCTGGCAGCGCCTTGATGGATTCCCCGGGCTTCCAGTCGTTCGGCCTGCATCACCTCTCGGTGTCGCAACTGCAGCACGGTTTCCCGGAAATCCGCGCCCGCAACGGCCAGTGCCGGTTTCAGAATTGCACCCACCGCGACGAGCCGGGCTGCGTCTTCACCTCCGACCCGCAGGCCATCACCCCGGCGCGCCTGGCGCTGTACCGCACCCTCTACGCCGAACTGACCACCGCCCCCCCGCGATGAAGCGCGTGGACATCGCCCCCAACCTGGTGCTGGCCACGCTTTGGGCCGACGCCCTGTGCGCTGCCGGCATGCGCGCCGAAGTGTTCTCGCGCCACCTCAGCAGCATTGCCGGGGAGATTCCGCCCGATCAGTGCAACCCGGCGGTCTGGGTGCTCGACGACGCCGACCTGCCGCGCGCCCGGCAACTGCTGCGCGAATTGCGCACACCCGTGCGCGGCGCGCACTGGGTCTGCCCCGATTGCGGCGAGCGCCACGGCCCGCAGTTCGCCCAGTGCTGGAATTGCGGCCGCACCCGGCCGGACAACGCCCAGGGCTGAGTACGCCCGCCGCGCTCACGGCGCCGCAGAGTCGCGGCTGGCGCCAGACGCCGCCCCCGTCCCCAGCCAGCGCTGCGCCACGAGCAACAGCACGAACAGCAGGGCATAGACCGTGGTCGTACCCAGCACATCGCCCTTGTTACCGGTGAAGCCCGGGCCGTACGGGCCACCAAAGCCCTCGGCCGTGGTCCACAGCACCAGGCTGTAGATCAATCCACCCCACAACACCAGCCGCCGCAGCGCTTGCGGCAACCACGGCGCGAGCAGCAGGCCGGCGGCGATCGCGGTTTCCGCCAGCGCAGCGAGCACGGCCAGACGCTCCATGCCCATCGCCTGCCCCAGGCCAATGAACACGGCGATCCACTCGGCAATCCAATCGGGCTGGCCGACCTGCGCGCTGGTCAGGTAGTCGGCGAAGTGCTGCAAAAAACCGGGTTGCCACTTCCACCAGGCATCAAACGCCCACAACAGACCGAACAGCCAGAAGCCCAGGCGCACCCGCCCTGGCGACGGCCGCCCCCTCGCTGCGGACGACCAGGCTGCCCCCTGCCAGGCGCGTAGCAACAGCAGCAACCCGAAGCCCAGGGCATAGACGATGGCCGTGCCCGGATCGGTGGCGCCGCGGGTGTACGGCCCGCCCAGGCCACCGATGGTGCTCCACAAGAACAGCTCGTAGCCCAGACCCAACCAGCCCAGAGCCGGAAATCCCCAGCCGGTGAGCAGACTCACCGTCAGCAGCGCCTCGACGCCGAACAGCAGGGCCATGGCCCTGTCCAGACCCACCGCCTGCATCGCGTGCAGCACGGCCGCCGTCCAGACCCCCAGCCACTGCGGTTGCCCGGCGGCCAGCGCCGCGTGCGTGGCGCTGACGGCGAAAGTCGCGGCGTATTGCGGGTTGAAATGCAACCCCAGGTTGATGGCGAAGAACACGCCGAGGGCGATGCGCGCCCAGCGCAAGCCACGGGCGATGCGCGCGTCCGTGGCATCGAACACCGGCGCCTCGGCGGGCGCCGGCGTCAGCGGCAGGCTGACATGGCGAGGGCCGCCATCGGGCGGCGGTGCGAGGAAAGAGGGTTCGGCCGACATGCTGCGCTCCGGGCGGTGCCTGCAGGCCGATGCAGCCCGAGGTCAGCGCCGTTTGACGCCGTGATTGTCGGCAGCCGGACTTAAATCCAGCTTAGGGCACAGCCGCACGTGTGCCTCGCGTGGGCCGATGCGGCCTTCAGTCCAGTCGGCCCAGCAGCAAGAATTCCATCAGCGCCTTCTGGCCGTGCAGGCGGTTTTCCGCTTCGTCCCACACCACGCTTTGCGGGCCGTCGATGACTTCGGCAGCGACCTCCTCGCCGCGGTGTGCCGGCAGACAGTGCATGAACAAGGCGTTGGGTTGGGCGCGGGCCATCATTTCGCCGTCCACCATGAAGCCTTGGAACGCCTGCTCGCGGGCCGTCTTTTCGGCCTCGTACCCCATGCTGGTCCACACGTCGGTGGTGACCAGATGCGCCCCCTCGCAGGCCTGGCGCGGATCGTCGAAGGTCCGCAGGTGCGCAGTCTGCGCCGGGCTCAGCGGATAGCCCGGGCGGTCATGGTCCACGCCATAGCCGCGCGGCCCGGCGAAATGCAGGGTGAAACCGAGCACCTCGGCTGCCTGCAGCCAGGTGTAGAACATGTTGTTGGCATCGCCGATCCAGGCCACGGTCTTGCCCTGGATAGGGCCGCGATGCTCGATGAAGGTCATCACGTCGGCCAGGATCTGGCAGGGGTGGAATTCGTTGGTCAGGCCATTGATCACCGGCACGCGCGAATACGCGGCGAAGCGCTCGACGATCTCCTGGCCGTAGGTGCGGATCATCACCAGATCGACCATGCGCGAAAACACCTGTGCCGCATCCTCGATGGGCTCACCGCGGCCGAGCTGGCTGTCGCGGGTGTTGATGTAGATCGCCGCGCCGCCGAGTTGGTGCATGCCGGCCTCGAAGCTCAGGCGGGTGCGGGTGGAGTGCTTCTCGAAAATCATCGCCAGCGTGCGGTCCACCAGCGGCTGGTGCGGCTCGTAGCGCTTGAACTTGGCCTTGATCAGCGCGGCACGGGCGAAGACATAGTCGTACTCCTCGCGGCTGAGGTCGGAAAACTGCAGGTAGTGCCGCAGGGACGTGGGCATGGCGGTCTCCTCGTAAGGGTTCAGGGCGTGGGGGCGGACTGCAGGAACGCCCGCACCGCGGGCACCAGCGCCTGCACCAGCGCGTCGGCCTGCTCGGCGCTGAAGATCAGCGGCGGCAGCAGCCGGATGACGCGCTCCTGGGTGACGTTGAGCAGCACGCCGCGCTCCAGCATCTGCGCCACCAGCGCTCCGGCCGGGCGGTCGAGTTCGATGCCGATCATCAAACCCTGACCGCGCACTTCGACCACGCCTTGCAGCCCGGCGAACGCATGCCGCAAGGCGTGCAGAATCTGCTCGCCGCGCGCCGCGGCATTGGCCAGCAGACCCTCGTCCTCGATCACTGCCAGGGTTTCCAGCGCGGCACGGCAGGCCAGCGGGTTGCCGCCAAAGGTGGTGCCGTGCTGTCCGGGGCCGAAGGTGGTGGCCGCGACGCCGCGCGCCAGCACCGCACCGATGGGCACACCCGAGGCCAGACCCTTGGCCATGGCGATGACATCGGGTGCGACACCCGCCCATTGGTGTGCGAACCACTTGCCGGTTCGACCGGTGCCGCATTGCACTTCGTCGATCATCAGCAGCCAACCATGGCGGTCGCACAGCGCACGGGCGGCGCGCAGGAAGTCGGCGTGCGCCGGTTGAATGCCGCCCTCGCCCTGAATCGCCTCGACGAACACCGCCACCACATTGGGGTGGGTCTGCGCCACGGCCTGCAGCGCCGAGGCATCGTTCAGCGGAATGCGGACAAAGCCTTCGACCAGCGGCTCGAAGCCCTTCTGCACTTTGGGGTTGCCGGTGGCCGACAGCGTGGCCAGCGAGCGTCCGTGAAACGCCCGCTCGAACACCACGATCTCCGGGCGGTCGATGCCACGGTGATGGCCGTGCAGGCGCGCCAGCTTGATGGCCGCCTCGTTCGCTTCCAGACCGGAATTGCAAAAAAACGCCGTGTCCATGGCGCCAAGGGCGCACAGACGCGCAGCAAGCTGCTCCTGCAGAGGAATTTGGTACAGGTTGGAGGTGTGGATGAGCTTGCCGGCTTGGTCGGTCAATGCCGCCACCAGCCGCGGATGCGCGTGCCCCAGGGTGTTGACCGCGATGCCGGCCAGCGCATCCAGGTAGCGCTTGCCCTGCGTGTCCCAGACCCAGGCGCCTTCTCCATGCGACAGAGCGATGGGCAAGCGCGCGTAGGTGTTCATCACATGCGACCCCCCGCTCGGTTGGCTCGGCGCTCCGTCATGCTGTTGAGAAGGCATGGGCAATACTCCTTTGCAAAAAAAGCAAACCCGGCGGGCAGATGGTGCAAAAAGCGCCGCGCCACCGGGGCAAACGCCAATTATAGAGAGGGTGCCATGACAAACCGCCGCATCGCGGCGCCAGTTCTTTGTTGCAACTGCAACACAGAATCACGGTTCGGGTTAACCCGGTAATCGTGCGTTGCAGCATAATTGCGGCACCGCAGCAAAACTGCCTCTTCAAGGAAATGCCATGAGCGCCATTCCCCACACCATGCAACTTGTCAAACCCCGAGAAATTTTCATTCGCGGCGTCACCACCGACGGCCGCACCTTCCGTCCGAGCGACTGGGCCGAACGCCTGGCCGGGCTGATGGCTCGCTTCCGCCCCGTCGGCCTGTGCCGCAAGGAAGCACACCTGGGCTACTCCCCCTATTGCGTGCCCACCGACGTGGACGGCGTGCGCTGCCTGGTGGTGAGCGAGTCGCTGCGCGACATCGAGCCCATGGCCTTTGATTTTCTGCTGAACTTTGCCCGAGACAACCACCTCGACGTGGTCGAGGCCTGCCTCACCGAGGCCGCCGAGCCGGAACCCGCTGTGGAGGATTTGCAGATCGCCCGTGCGGCACTGCAGCGCGTGCTCCAGGCTGCCTGAAGGCTCAACCTGACACGTTGCCCTGACTTGAAGAGGAAGGCGCAATGAAAAATGTCCGCTGTCAAGTCCCTTTTGAGGTCATGCAGCGGCGCAAAAGGTCTTATGGGGCAATAGGTTAGCCTAGATTCAGGCTGCGGCGCGCTCTTGCTGCATTTCTAGCTAGGTGCCACATAGGCGCTTTGCGGTGGCAAACGCAGGGGCGCCGCAGCGGGCAAGATCGCGTAGCCATCTTATGCCCCTGCTTGTCGCAATCCACCTCAAAGCGAAAGCGCAGCCCTCGGGCTGCGCTTTCATCGTGAGCGGATGCTGGATGCGCCCGCATCGTCAACCCGGCTTCGGCGGTGCGGCCTTGTTCCCACTTCCCTTCCTGAATCCCCGATCCCCCGCCATGAACGCCTCCAGCATGTGCGGGATCAGCGTCACCGCATCGACCGCCTCGCCATACGCCTGCGCGTGCAGCGCGGCGTAGGCATCGAGGTCAGCTTTCAGGCTGGCCGGGCAGGTGAAAGTCAGCTTCGTACTGCCGCTGGACGGTAGTGGGCCAAGACGGAGTTTTCGGGCGGTACTCATCGTGCACCTCCAAGCTGATAGAACATGGGTTGGTAAGGACGCAACACGAGGTCGCGCGCCACGATCACCCGAACCGGCAGGCCCGGCCGCGCCGTCAGCGTCGGCTGCACGTTCATGTTGCGCCGGGTCATCTCCTGCCCGACCTGATTGATGCTGTCCTGCGCGCTGTCACGCCCGGCGATCACGATGCGGTTGCCATCCTGCCGGTTCTCCGGCGCAGCCAGCTCGGCGCCCACGCCCAGCAGCGTCGTCAGCGCCGCGCCTGCGACGATGCGGCTCCAGTGGTAGTCCACACCGTCTTCCAGGCCGGAATAGCCGGCCGGATCGGTGCCCACGAGGTTGTCGAGCGTCAGCGAGGACGTGTCAGGCAGGATGACCCGGTTCCACACCACCTGAACCCGGCTCTGCCCATAGCTGACCTGGCTGTTGTATTTGCCCAGGATGCGTGACCCCTGCGGGATCAAAAGAAACTTGCCCGTGGCCGAGTCATAGACCGGCTCCGTCACCGTGGCGATCACGTCGCCCGGCAAGTCCGACTTGATACCTGTCACAAGCGCCCCCGCGATCACCGTCCCGGCCATGACCTGATACGACGAGGACGGCATTTTCAGATTCCCGGAATTGCGGGTTTCCGTAGAGCCGCCTTTCAGGAACGCCTCTTTCTGGTGTTGCCGGTTCTGCGTGGCGGTTGGGTCGGCAGGCTGGGCCGCCGTCGAGGCCGGCCCGGCGGCGAGCGGGTCGAAGCCCGCCAAGGCCGATGCTTGGCCAGCCGCAGCGACTTGCGCAGTCGCTGGCGCGGCGGTCTTGCCAGGCGTGCCCGAGCGGAAGAACACCGAGGAAGCTGCTGCCGCTTCAGCTTCCTTGCGCCGTGCATCCTCCGGGTCGTGGCCCGGCGGCGCGTAGGTGGGCGTCACGGGCTGCTGCGACTTCACGATGGCCGGGCCAAGGTCGCCCGGCAGCGGCGGCCCCAGCTCCGGCACCTTTGGCAGCTTGGAGTAATCCGAAGGCAAGCCATCCAGCCCTTCGGACTTCGACACGCGATCGACGTTGTACAGCTCGGTCTGCTCACCCGCGCGCCGGTGCGGCTGCAATGACCAGATCGTAGCCCCGAGCACGGCGACCGACAGGCCGCCGGTGAGCATGGCCAGCGTGCGCCGGTTCAGGCGCGTGACCGCGCGCGGCTGGGCGCGCAGCGCCACCGCCTCGGGCGCGACCTTGCCCGCTTGCGGCGCAAGGTCAGGGGAATCGTCCTGGCTCATGGTCAGTTCCTCCGCGTTCCGTCCGTGCGTTCGATCCGCACCACGTCGCCCTTGTCCCCGCCTAGGCGCAGTTCGGCGGCGCCGAACAGGCGATCAACGATGTAGTACGGCGAGCGGAAGCGGTAGTTCACCAGTTGTCCGTCGCCCTGCGCGCCAATCACGAACAGCGGCGGCAATTCGCCCTGGGCGATGCCCGGCGGAAACTGGATGTAGACCTTCTCGCCATCATCGAAAGCGCGCAGCGGCTTCCATGGCGGATTGCTGCCGCTGACCGCGTAGCGGAAACGGATCCTCTCCAGCGACAGGCCGCTATCGACCGGCGCGGCGGCGCTCGCTGCCTGCGCCTGGCGCTGCAAAGCCAGCATCCTGTCCTTGGGATATTCCCAGGACACCGATGCCATCCAGGTCTTCTCGGTCGAGGTCAGCTCCAGCAGGTACGTCCTGCGGCTGGTGGTGACGACGAGATTGGTCTTCAGGGCCGAGCGGATCGGCTTGACCATCACGTTGACGCGCAAGGCGTCGCCGCTGCCGCTGGACGTGTCGCCCACGATCCAGCGCACCGTGTCGCCAGCAGCGACAGTCACCAGTTCCTCGCCCGGCTGGAGCGCGATCACCGTCACGCGGCCCACGGCCGCATAGACCTGATATAGCGCGCCGTCCGTGAAGGGCCACACCTGGATTGCGTTGACGTAGCCCTCGCGCGTCGGCGCAATGCGCGCTTCGGCATTGGCGCGGGACACGCGCACGGTTTCATCGGCGGGTTCTGCGGCGGGCTTGGCATCCGGCACAGGCTTCATCTGAGCCGGCATCGGCAGCACTTGCGGCATGGCCACCACCTCCACCGGCGCAGGCGGCTCCGGTAGCGGCTGCGCCTGCACCGGCTCATCGAGCGAGATGGACGGCGGCGGCTTGCCCTGCGTGGCGCAGGCCGCCAGGGCCACAAGCGTCAGCACGGAAGCGTAAATACGGAAAGACAGGTTCATGGTTTTGCTCCTTCGGAAGAATCCAGTTCGCGGCTCCACGACAGGCCATTGACGTAAATGCCGAGAGGGTTCTTGCGCAGGCGTTCCTCGGTGCGTGGCGTCTGCTGCACGATGGAAATCACGGCGTTCCAGCGTTCAGTGCCTGCGGCGGCGCCGTTGACGTAGCGCCGTTCCGTCCAGCGCACGTTGAAAGACGTGTCGCTGGCACGGGTCACGCTGGCGATCTGCACCGTCACCGACTCCTTGCCGATGCGCGCGAACGGATCGTTCACGCGGGCGTAGTCGTTGAGCGCCACGGCGCCCTTGTCGGTGGTGTAGTCGTAGGCGTCGAGCCAGTTCTGGCGGACGACAATGGGGTCGATGGACAGCGAGCGCACCAGCGTCACGAAACGCGCGATGTGGTGCGCCGTCTGCGCATCGTTCGGCCGGTAAGGCGTGGCGGCTTCGCCCACGGTGCGCACCTGGCCCGCGTTGTCCACCTCCACCACATAGGGCGTCACGATGGACTGCGCCGAGCGCCACACCAGGCCGCCGGCCATCAGCAGCGCGAGCGTGAGGCACCCGAAGGCCATCAGCCGCCAGTTCCTCGCCTGCACGCGCGGCGAGCCTATACGGTCGTCCCACACCTGACCGGCAGCTTGGTACGGGGTGGCAGGCTGCGGCGTGTCGGCGTAGCGCACCTGCGGTCGTTTGAGTTGCATGGGTGTTCTCCTTGAGGATCAGGAATCGGAATCGCGCAGGCTCGGCCCCTGGCTGGAGCTGCCGCCGTCGCCCCCGCGCAGCGTGTGGGCGGCTGTCGTCGCGGCGTGGGTGAGTTGCTGCCTGCGATGCAGGCGCTTGGCCCAGGCGGGTTGCTCGACGGGCGGAGATGAACCAGCAGCGTCAGGCCCGGCGGATGCAGCGCTGGATGCCTGCGCGTCGTCAGGCCCAAAAGCCGCCGCCATGCGCTCTTTCATCGAGCGCGCCCCGTCGGCAACCTTCTGCCCGGCCGCCCGCGCGCCAGTCTTGGCGACATTGCCTACGCCAGCGGCGGCACCCTTGAGGCCGCCACCGGCCGAAGCGGAGCCCGCCTGATATGCCGACCTGGCAATGCTGGCGGTTGATGTCATCGAGCGGGCGGCTGCGGGGGCCATGCGCGCTCCGGCCGTCACGGCACTACCGACGCCCGCAGCCGCGGCACCGACCGCCACAGCGGTTCCGGCTGCGCCGATGGCGGCACCAGCCATCGCGCCTGCGCCAAGCTGCGGCCCACCCGATACCAAGCCCGTCGCGATGCCCGGCCCAAAGATGCCCAGGGCCAGCATCGCGAGCGAGGCCAGCATGATGACCAATGCCCGGTCGATCGACGGCTCCGAGCCGGCCGGTATGTTGAACTCGGAGAACAGCCCTGAGCCGATGCCCACGATCACGGCAAGCACCAGCACCTTGATGCCCGACGACACCACGTTGCCCAAGACCTTCTCGGCCAGGAACGCTGTCTTGTTCCAGAGGGCGAACGGCACCAGCACGAAGCCCGCGAGCGTGGTCAGCTTGAACTCGATCAGCGTGACGAAGAGCTGCACCGCCAGCACGAAGAAGCTGACGATGACCACCATCCATGCGAAGAACAGCACGACGATGGGCATGATGTGGATGAACACCTCGGGGAAGCCCGCCATCTCCTTGATCTGCTCAAGAATGGGCGCCCCGGCGTCGATGCCCACCTTGGCGAGCCGTCCCGGCTGCAAGAAGTTGCCCAAGCTCAAGGTCGAGCCGCTGGCCGTCAGGCCCAGGCCCGCGAACGAGCGGAACACCGCGCTGGCGAGCATGTTGAAGTTGCCGATGATGTAGGCGAAGGCACCGACATAAAGCACCTTGCGGAGCAATTTGGAGATCACGTCCTCGCCCTGGCCGGAGGCATGGCCCATTGCCCAGAACAGCCCGGCGAGCGTCATGTCGATTACGATCAGCGTGGCCGTGAGGAACGCCACCTCGCCGTGCAACAGCCCAAACCCCGAGTCGATGTAGCGCGAGAAAACATCGAGGAAACGGTCGATGACCGAAACGTCGTTCATGGCCCGACCCCGTCAGCGGCTATAAAAATCGACGGTCTGAGGCGTGTACGGCGTGCCTCCACCCAAGAAGCGCCGGTTCACCTCGCGGCCCCGCTCCACAGCGGCGGCCTGCCGCGCCAGCTCTAGCGAAGCGGCACGATCCTGAGTGATGTTCAGGCGCTGTGTCTGGATGGACTGCTTGGCCTGCAAGGCCAGAAGCTGGTTGGTGGCTTGCATGGCCTGCAAAGCACCCACGGCCGATTGGCTCTTGCCCACGAGGTCGGCCAGCACGCTTTCGTCATCGCTCAGGTTCTGCGATGCCTGGGCCTGCATCTGCATGGTGGTCTGCAAGCCATTGAGCGTGTTCTTCCAGCGTTCCTGCGCGTCGCGGTACATCTGGTTGCCGCTCACCGTGGCGGCGTATTGCTCTGGATACAGGCGCTGGAACTCCCGATCCAGATTCGTCACGTCATAAGCCAGGCCTCGGGCCTGGGCGATCAGCCGCTGGGTGGTCGCCAGGTTGGCGCGTAACTGGCCGACCACGCTGGACGGCAGGCTGGCCAGGTTGCGCGCCTGGTTACGCAGCATCTGCGCCTCGTTCTCAAGCTGCTTGATCTGGTTGTAGATCTGCTCCAGCGTCTGGATGGCCGTCAGCGTGTTCTGGATCAGGTTCGTAGGGTCGATCACGACCCATTGCGCATGGGCAGTGGCGGTGCAAAGCATGGCCGCGACGGCGGCGGCGAGTAGACGCCTTTTCATGATGGGTTCTCCTGGAGGTGGGTGGACGGGAACGTGGAAAGCAGGTCGGCGGCCCAATGCAGGCCGCGATGGCGCAGCCACGCGGCTGCAAACGGGGTGACAGCGGATGAAGCGGCGAGCACCGCGTCGATGTCGCGCTGGTCTTGCGGTGTGGACGCACCCGCGAAGGCGAGCGCCGCCGGCCCCAAGTCGAGGTCGAACAGGCGGTTTCCGAGGCGGGATTGGTAGTAGTAGTCGCGCTTGGGCTGCCCGGTAGCGACGATCTCGATCTGGCGGCTGTTGAGGCCGAAGCCTTCGTAGATAGCTCGGATTTGCGGCTCGGTCGCCTGCGGGTTCGGCAGAAAGATGCGGCTCGCGCAGCTTTCGATGATCGCGGGCGCGATGCTCGAATCCTTGATGTCGGCCAGGCTCTGCGTGGCGAAGATGACGCTGACGTTCTTCTTGCGCAGCGTCTTGAGCCACTGGCGAATGCGCGCCGCAAACACCGGGTCATCGAGGAACAGCCACGCTTCATCGAGGATCAGCAGCGTGGGCGCACCGTCAAAGCGTTCATCGAAGCGCGCAAAGAGGTAATGCAGCACGGCCATGACGGCGGCCTTGCTGTGCATCAGCTCCTCCATCTCGAAGCACTGCACGTCGGCCATGCCCAGCCGATCATGGTCGGCGTCCAGCAGCTTGCCGTGCGCGCCACCCAACACATAGGGCGCGAGCGCCTGCCGCAGCGAGTTCGATTGCAGCAGCACCGACAGACCCGTCATCGTGCGCTGCTCCACGGGCGCACCAGCGAGACTGCCGAGCGCCGACCAGATGGCAACCTTCTCGTCGGGGCCGACCGCGACACCTTCGTGCCGCAAGCGCCCTTCGATCCATTCGGCCGCCCAGGTGCGGTAGCCCTCACGGTCGATGCGGGCCAGCGGCTGGAAAGCAATCTCGCCATCCATCCCGAGGTCGTAGTGCTCGCCGGCCAGGCCCAGGATCGTGGCGCGCATCGAGCGCCCCATGTCGAAGGCGAAGATGCGTGAGCCGCGATAACGCCGAAACTGCATCGCCAGCGTAGCGAGCAGGACGGACTTGCCCATGCCGGTCGGCCCGGCCACCAGCGTGTGGCCCACGTCGCCGATGTGCGTGACCAGCCGGAATGGCGTCGCGCCTTCGGTGCGGGTCACGATCAGCGGCGGGCCGTCGAGGTGGGAGTTTTTCTCCGGCCCGGCCCATACGGCGGACACCGGCATCAGGTGCGCCAAGTTCAGCGTCGAGACGATGGGCTGGCGGACGTTCGCGTAGGCGTGGCCGGGAATCGACGACAGCCACGCCTCCACCGCGTTCAAGGTCTCGGGGATCGTCACGAACCCACGCCCTTGAATCACCCGTTCCACCATGCGCAGCTTCTCGTCGGCCTTTGCCGGGTCGGCGTCGAGCACCGTCACCGTGGTGGTGACATACCCGAAGGCCACCTGGTCGCTGCCCAGCTCCTGCAACGCTGCGTCTGCATCGGCCGATTTGTTGCTGGCGTCGGTATCAACCAGCGGGGTTTCCTGCTGGAAGATGGTTTCGCGCAGCAGCGCGATGACGTTCTTGCGCTTGGCGAACCATTGGCGGCGCAGGCGGGAAAGTTCCTTTTCCGCATCGGCTTTGTCCATGCAGAGGAACCGGGTTGACCAGCGATAGCCAAAGCCGAGGCGGGTGAGGTCGTCCAGAATCCCCGGCCAGGTCGAGGTCGGGAAGCCCCGCACCGACACCACGCGCAGGTGCTGGTCGCCCAGCATGGGCGCCAGGCCGCCAACCAGTGCGGAATCCGTCAGCAGCGCGTCGATGTGGAATGGCACTTCGGGCACGCTGACGCGGTAGCGCCGCGTGGAGATGGTCGAGTGCAGATAGGTCAGCGTCTGGCCGTCATCGAGCCAGGCGATTTCCGGCATCACGCCATCGAGCAGGTCGAAGACGCGATCGGTTTCCGCCACGAAGGCCGTCAGGCGCTCGCGCCAGTCCACGCCTTCGGTGGGCCGGTTCTCGTACAGCATCCCCGCCGCGCGGGCGCGCGATTCCTCGGGCGGCAGGTACACCAGCGTCAGGTGGTAGCCGCTCTCGAAGTGGTTGCCCGAGTCCTCGAACGTAGCGCGGCGTTCCTCGTCCACCAGCCACGAAAGCGGCTCGGGAAACTCCGAGTGCGGATAGTCGGCGGCGGCGCGGCGCTCGGCCTCGATGAACAGCGCCCAGCCCGAACCGAGCCGGCGCAGCGCGTTGTTCAACCGCGCAGCCGTGGCGATCAGCTCGCCCTGCGTTGCGCTATCGAGGTCGGGGCCACGAAAGCGCGCCGTGCGCTGGAAACTGCCGTCCTTGTTCAGGACGACGCCCGGCGCAACCAGTCCAGCCCAAGGCAGCCAGTCGGCCAGCAGCGCGGGCCGCTGGCGGTATTCGGCAAGGTTCAGCATGGCATTCCCTCACACGTCCAGCAGCGGCCGGTGCTTGATGTGCCGCGCGAACACGGCCATGAACTGCGGATCGACTCGGGCACCCCACACCGCCAGCGAATGGCCGGCGATCCACAGCACCACGCCGGGAATCCACAGTTGCAGGCCCAGGCCCACGGCGGCGGCCAGCGTGCCGTTGGTGATGGCCACGGTGCGCGGAGCGCCGCCCATCAGGATCGGCTCGGTCAGAGACCGATGTAGCGGCACCTCGAAGCCGGGCATTCCATCGTGCGGGCCGTTCATACGACGGCCCCACCGGAGAAGCTGAAGAACGACAGGAAGAAGCTCGAAGCGGCGAACGCGATGGACAGGCCAAACACGATCTGGATCAGCTTGCGGAAGCCGCCCGAGGTATCGCCGAAGGCCAGCGCCAAGCCCGTGGCGATGATGATGATGACTGCGACGATGCGCGCCACCGGCCCCTGGATGGATTCGAGGATAGATTGCAGCGGTCCTTCCCAGGGCATCGAAGAACCGGCGGCCTGCGCAGTACCTGCGAGCAGCAGCATGAAGGCAGCGAGCATCAAGCCCTGAATGGCCGGGCGAGCCAAGCCATGCAGCCGTGCGGGCCGAGGAAGCGGATTTGCGGAAATACGGAAAGCATCAACGTGCGTCATGGAAGTTCTCCAGAGTGGTCAGGGGACGGGGAGGAAAGGTCGGACTGCGGCAGCAGCTCCGGGAATGGAGCCTCAAGCGCATCCGCCAGGTGGTAGCCCACGCCATCGAAGCCGATGACGCGGGCGATGCTCTCGATGCGGCGCTTGCGCCCGCGCCCAGCGATGTGGATGACCACATTGACCGCTTCCGCGATCAACGCACGGGGCGGGTTCACCGCCACTTCGAGGATCAGTTGCTCCAAACG
>JAKAFC010000203.1 GCA_021818065.1 Pseudomonadota bacterium | reverse complement strand
CGATCTCCAGTTCGACCACCGGCACGCCCTCCTCGGGATGCAGGCCGATCGGGATGCCGCGGCCATCGTCCTGCACGCTCAAGCTGCCGTCGGCATGCAGGGTCACCGCGATGCGGCGCGCGTGTCCTGCCAGGGCCTCGTCGGCGCTGTTGTCGATGACCTCCTGCATGATGTGCAGCGGACTGGAGGTCGACGTGTACATGCCCGGGCGCTGCTGCACGGGCTCCAGTCCCTTGAGCACGCGGATGGACGATTCGCTGTAGGCCGTCGTGGTTCGGGTTGCCATGGATGTATTGTGGATAAATGGGCAGAATTGTGGACAAGCTGAAGACCGCGATGGCCGAACGTCGGCCGAAAAACTTATCCCCACCGAATGGGGATAGAGTCCCTGCCGCAGGCCCGGAAATCCAGATTCCATGCGGGTCGGTCTGGGTCTGCTCAAAAAAGCGGCAGCAGAATCAGATCGGCCGGGCAGCGCGAATAAGGCTTGACAGCGCGACGCCAAGCGTGTTCGAGCGCGGAGGATTCTAGAAGCCGGCCCGCGCCGGCCGCACTGCGCCGCACCAACCCGATTCTGCTTGAATACACCCGATGCACCCGATCTCACCGCCCATGACACCCGACCCCGCTGCCGCAACGTCCGGCCCGCACACCCTGCTCGCGCCCTCGCCCTGGGTCATGCGTTTCGTGCCGCTGATCGAGCCTGGCGCGCGGGTGCTGGACCTGGCCTGCGGCGGCGGGCGCCATGTGCGGGCGCTTGCGGCGCGGGGGTTCGCCATGCATGCGGTGGACCGCGACGCGCAGGCGGTGGAACCGCTGCGCGCCATGGCGCAGGTCACCCTGGCCGACCTCGAAGCCGGCGCCTGGCCGCTGGGCGAGAACCGCTTCGGCGCGGTGATCGTCACCAATTACCTGTGGCGCCCGCTGCTGCCGCACATCGTGCAGGCGGTGGCCGAAGGCGGGGTGCTGATCTACGAGACCTTCGCCCTGGGCAATGGCTCCGTCGGCAAACCCAGCAACCCCGACTTCCTGCTGCGCCCCGGCGAACTGCTCGACGCCGCGCGGCCGCACCTGCGCGTGGTGGCCTACGAGGATGGCTTCGTGGCCGCCCCCAAACCCGCCTTCGTGCAGCGCATCTGCGCCGTGCGCGAGCACCCGCCCGCGCCTGCCGTCGGGGCCGGGTCCCACCCTGCCAAGTACAATCTTTGATTTTCACAAATGCGCGGCATGAATCCCATTACCGGCAGCATCGTGGCCCTGGTCACGCCCATGTTTGAGGATGGCAGCGTCGATTTCGACAGCCTGCGCAGCCTCATTGAATGGCACATCAGCGAAGGAACCGACTGCATCGGCGTGGTCGGCACCTCGGGCGAATCCCCCACCGTGAATGTGCAGGAGCATCGCGACATCATCCGCGCCGCGGTCGAGCAGGCCAAGGGCCGCGTGCCCGTCATGGCCGGCGCCGGCGCCAACTCCACGGCCGAGGCCATCGAGCTGTCGCACTTCTGCAAGGAGGTCGGCGCCGATTGCACGCTGCAGGTCGTGCCCTACTACAACAAGCCGACGCAGGAAGGCATGTACCGCCACTTCCGCGCCATCGCCGAGGCGGTGGACATTCCGATGGTGCTGTACAACGTGCCCGGCCGCACCGTGGCCGATCTGCAGGCCGAAACCGTGCTGCGTCTGGCCGAAATTCCCAACATCGTCGGCATCAAGGAAGCCTCCGGCAACATCGACCGCGCCGCGCAGATCCTGCGCGCCGCGCCCGAGGGTTTCGCCGTGTACTCGGGCGACGATCCCACCGCCGTCGCGCTGATGCTGCTCGGCGGGCATGGCAACGTCAGCGTCACCGCCAACGTCGCCCCGCGCCAGATGCACGCGCTGTGCACGGCGGCCATCGCCGGCCATGCCAAGGAGGCGGCGCAACTGCACTTCAAGCTCATGGACATCAACCGCCTGCTGTTCGCCGAGCCCAACCCCATTCCCGTGAAGTGGGCGCTGCAGGCCATGGGCAAGATCGCGGGAGGCATTCGTTTGCCGCTCACGCCGCTGTCCAACGCTGAGCATCAGCAGGCCTTGCGTGCCGCGCTGTCCGCCCTGGGCATCCCCGTTCTCCACTAAAAATTCAGCCATGCGCCGCATCCCCGCCTTATCCGGACTTCCCGTCCTGCGTTTGACCGCTCTCGCACTGGCCGTGGCCGCGCTGGGCGGCTGCTCGTCGATGAGCACCGTGGTCAGTGGCAAGAGCGTCGACTATGAAAGCGCCAAGGCGGCGCCGTCGCTCGACATTCCGCCCGACCTCACGCAAATCACGCGCGAGCAGCGCTACACCATGCCGGACAACGCCAAGACCGGACCGGTCAGCGCCCTGGCCTATCAGAAGTCGGCCACCGTGCAGACGGCCGAGCCCACCAACGACGCCGTGCTGCCCCAGTACCCCGGCATGCATATCGAGCAAGCCGGCGGCCAGCGCTGGCTGGTCATCGACGCGCCTCCCGCCAAGCTGTGGGACAAGGTCAAGGAGTTCTGGCAGCAAAACGGCTTCTACCTCACCAAGGCCGATGCGGCCACCGGCGAAATGGAAACCGACTGGGCCGAGAACCGCGCCAAGCTGCCGCAGGACTTCATTCGCAAATACCTGGGCAAGGTGTTCGACAGCCTCTACGACACCGGGGAGCGCGACCGCTACCGCACCGTGTTCGAGCGCACGCCGGACGGCAAGGGCACCGAGATCTTCATCACCCACCAGACGATGGTCGAGGTCTACACCAATCAGGACAAGACCCAGACCACCTGGCAGCCCGGCACCCCCGATCCCACCCTCGACACCGTGTTCCTGCGCAAACTCATGGTGCATCTCGGCATGAGCGAGCAGCAGGCCAAGGCCGCGGTGACCGACGTGACCACGCCGCCGAACGTGCCACGCGTGAGCCTGATCGACGGCGGCCGCGCCCTGCAGGTGCAGGACGGTTTCGACGAAGCCTGGCGCAGGGTCGGCCTGGCGATCAACACCGCGGGATTCACCGTGACCGACCGCAACCGCGCCACCGGCACCTACGATATCCGCTACGTCAACCCCGTCGCGGCGATGAAGGCCGAGGAGAACCAAGGCGGCTTCCTGAGCCGCCTGTTCGGCGGTGGCAAGACGCAAGTCAAGCCCGAACACTTCCGCATCCTGGTGCAGCCCGCCGGCACCGTGTCGCAGGTCAGCGTGCAGGCCATCAACGCCGGCGCCGACAGCGCGCAGTCGGCTCAGAACATCCTCAAGGTGCTGCAGCAGCAACTGCAGTGATCTCCGGCTTCGCCGACAAAAAAGCCGCTTCGCAGCGGCTTTTTTGTCGATGGCGTGCAAGACCGGTTTGGCCCTCCCGCTCGCAAACCTGGCGCGCCGGGCTTGCGCAGGCCCGGAACCGCGACGTCGCCCCCGGGATTCAGGCGTAGCTGCGTAAACGCAGCGAGAGTCCCTGCAAGGCCGCGATGCCGCTCTGCTCGGCGCGGTGACACCAGTCCTGCAGATGCTGGCGCAGCTGCTCGGCCGAAGCCGACGACTGCTCCCAGACGGCCTTGAGATCTTCGCGCATGCGCAGCAGTTTGTCGATGGCGGGACTGGTCTGCGCCGCGGCATCCACCACGGCACGCGACCTCGCATCCAGGGTTTCGCGTTCACGCGCGATCAGGTGGCGCGCGGCGCGCAACACCGCGCGCTGACCGCTGCGCGCCGCGCTTTGCGCCCTGGCGCTCGCCTCCGTGCGCTGCAATTCGGCATGCAGGGCGCGCTTGAGTTCACGCGCATAGCGGGCCATGAGGTCGTAGCGGTTGGCAATCACGGTCTGCAGCAGGGCCAAATCCACGTGCGGGCGCACCGCGCCGATCCTGGCCTTGGGCGGAAGCTTGCGCGGCTTGGCCAAACCGACCCAGGACAGCAGGCAGATATAGGCCCAGCCGATGTCGAACTCCCACCACTTGAGCGACAGCTTGGCCGAAGTGGGATAGGTGTGGTGGTTGTTGTGCAATTCCTCGCCGCCGATGATCAGGCCCCAGGGAAGAACGTTGTGACTGGTGTCTCGGCTGGCGTAGTTTCGGTAGCCCCACCA
>JAKAFC010000037.1 GCA_021818065.1 Pseudomonadota bacterium | reverse complement strand
CGCAAGTCGTCGAACTGCGTCTGCACGCTGTAGCTGGGCGGCAGGCCGGTGGCCGGGCTGCCGCCGGGCCAGCTCGCCTGCAGCGACAGGCTGCGCAACTGCCCCTGCGGTTGCAGCGCGCTCAGCCGGTCATGCCACAGCGCCGGCAGCGGCAGGCGTTGCGCCAGCGCGGCCAGGGTGCCGAGGTCGAGGGCGCCGGTGTCCAGGCTGGCCCGCGTGGCGCCGCCCTGGGGTTGCTGCCAGCGCCAGTGCACCGTCACCGGCGCCAGCGCCTGCCCCTGCGCCGTGCGGAACTGCAGGTGCTGCAGGCTGGCCTCTTCGCCGCCGGGCAGCGGCGCCCAGGTCACGCGGGTGCTGAGGCTGGCGAGGGCGAAGGGTGGCAGCGTGGCCGCCGGGCGCAGCGGGCCCTGGGCCGCGCTGGGCGTCACGGCGATGGCCACGCCGCGCAATGCCAGGTCGGCAGTGAGCGCGGTGGGCGCGCCGTGGTCGATCTGCGCCCAGGCGCGCACCGAGCCCAGGCCGCTCTGGGTGGACACGGGCAGGGTGAGCGGCAGCTGCGGCTGCAGCGCCGCCAGATCGACGTTCGGGACGTCGCCGTACAGCGTGCCCTTCCAGCGGGAGAAGTCGGCGGTGTGGCGCAGGAACAGCGGCTGGCGAAAGCTGGCGCGCAGGTCGATGGGGCCGCCGAAACGCGCCGGCGGCGTGGCGGTGAGTGCCGCGCGGTGCGTCAGCAGTGTGTTGCGCAGCAGCAGGTTGACCTGCGTCAGCGGCAGCGGCGCGGCCTGCTGCGCGGCGTTCACCCAGGTCAGGCGGCTGTCGAGAATGAGCACCTCGTCCTGCGAGAACAGCCAGTCGGCGAATTGCTGGGCGGCGTCGTTGCTGCCACCGCCGGTGAGGGCGAAGCGGATGCCGCCAACGTCCAGATGCGTGGCGTCGGGCCGGGTGACGGTGAGGTCAGCGCCGCGGATCACGAGTTGGTCGAAGCTCAGCGTCAGGCGGGTCAGGCTTTTCCACGACGGCGCCGCATCCACCTCGGCGAACTGCAGCGCGGGCGCGCCGCCTGGGCCGTCGATGCGCACGTCGCGCAGGGCAAAGCGCGGCATCAGCCCGCGCCACTGCGTCTGGATGGCGCCGATGTGCACCGGCAGGCCCAGCGCGCTGCTGCTGGCCTGCTCCACCCAGGGACGGAACTGCTGCGCGTTGGGCAGCACGGCGTAGCGCAGCGTCAGCAGCCCCAGTCCGAGGACGAAATACACCGTGACCACGAGCACGACAGCCGCCTCCCAGATGCGGGTGGCGGCGCGCAGCGAGAGATGGAGCAGAGACAAGGGCGGCGGCGCTGGGCGCGGGAAGCGGGGGTTCGGGCGGGGTTCGACGCAGGCAAACGATGGTAGCCAATCGCCCACTGCCGCCCGAGCCGAACCCGATGCGCGCGTCAGGATTGACGCGGCTGATGCATGCCCCCGCGCATTCCAGCGCGCCGGGCTCGGCCACTTCGGCCACGTCAGCAGCCCCGGCACCGCTGGACTATGCTGCGCGCCGTGTGTCGTCCTCGGAACCTTCGATGGAGTTGTCGCAGTTTTCCCGTTTTTATCGCCGTCACCACGGCCGGTTCGACGACGTGCTGGCCCTCTGGCCTGCAGGCATTCCGCCCCGCGCGGCGCTCGACGCCGCCGTCGCCAAGCTGCAGCAGCGCGGCGCCCCCCTGCCCACGGCGCTGCGACGGGTGCGCAACGCCCTGATGCTGCGGCTGATCGAAACCGACCTGGGCGGCGCGCCGCTCGAAGCCGTGTGCGTGGGCATCAGCGACCTGGCCGAATGCGCCGTGGCCGCTGCGCTGCGCGCGGCGCACGCCGAGTTGCAGCCGCGTTTTGGCGTGCCGCGCAGCGCCGCGGGCGAGGTGGCGCAGTTCCTGGTGGTGGGCATGGGCAAGCTCGGCGGCTACGAGCTCAATGTCTCGTCGGACATCGACCTGGTGTTCGTGTACGACGACGACGGCGACACCGACGGCCCGGTGCCGCTGTCCAACCGCGAGTACTTCGCCCGCGTGGTGCGCGCCATCGTCCCGCTGTTGTCCGACGTCACCGGCGACGGTTTCGTCTTTCGCGTCGACACCCGCCTGCGGCCCAACGGCGACAGCGGCCCGCCGGTGGTCAGCCTGGCCATGCTTGAAGAGTATTTCCTGGTGCAGGGGCGCGAGTGGGAGCGCTTCGCCTGGCTCAAGTCGCGCGTGGTGTCGCCGCTGGACACACCGCAGGCGGTGCGCGCGGCGCAGGCGCTCGATGCCGTGGTCGAGCCTTTCGTCTGGCGGCGCTATCTGGATTTCGGCATGCTCGAAGCGCTGCGTGCGCTGCACCGCCAAATTCGCACCGAAGCCAGCAAGCGCGCTGCTGCCCGGCCGGACAAGGCCAACGACGTCAAACTCGGGCGCGGCGGGATTCGTGAAATCGAATTCACCGTGCAACTGCTGCAAGTGGTGCGCGGCGGCCGCATGCCGCAGATCCGCGAGCGCGCCACCCTGCCCGCGCTGCACCTGCTGGTCGCCAATGGGCTGTTGCAGGCAGAGGCGGCGCAGAAGCTCGAAGCCAGCTACCGCTTTCTGCGGCGGCTCGAACACCGCATCCAATACCTCGACGACGCCCAGACCCACAGCCTGCCAGCCGAGGATGCCGACCTGCACGCCCTGGCCTGGGCCATGGGCTTCGTCGACGACGACGCCCAGCGCCGCGGCGCCTGTCCCAAGGGCTGCAAGCTGCTGCGCGAACTCGACAGCGTGCGCGAATTCGTCGCCAGTGAGTTCGACGCCCTGCTGCACAACGGGCCGCAATGCACCGGCTGCAGCAAGCCCCCCGAGACCATGGACGCGGTGCGCCACCGCCTGGCCAAGGCCGAATTGGCGCACGATTCCACCGTGTCGCGCCTCAAGGCTCTGGAGCACGCCCCGCGCTACGCCGCGCTCAGCGACAGCGGCCGCCTGCGCCTGCTGCGCGTGCTCGACCGCGCCATCGGCCTGGCCGCCGGGCGGCCGCACGCCGAGCTGCTGCTCGACCGTCTCATCGACTTGCTCGAAGCCATCGGTCGCCGCGAAACCTACCTGGCGTTCTTCGCCGAGCAACCCGCCGCGCTGGGACGCTTGTGCACCGTGCTCGAAACCTCGGCCTGGGCGGCCGACTACATCAAACGCCACCCCGCGGTGGTGGATGAACTCATCGCCCCGCCCGGCGAGCGCTTCAACCCCGAGGTGTTCCGTCACGAACTGCTGCAGCATCACCGGCGCCTGAGCGAGCGCGGCCGCTGGGACGCGGGCGAAGGCATGGACCTGCTGCGGCACAGCTTTCATGCCGAGATGTTCCGCACCCTGTCGCGCGACCTCGCCGGGCTGATCAAGGTCGAGCAAGTGGCCGACGAACTCTCCGCCCTGGCCGACGCCACCGTGCAGCTGGCGCTGGAATGGTGCTGGATGGAGCTGCCGCAGCGCCACCGCGACCAGCCCGCCTTCGCCGTCATCGCCTACGGCAAGCTCGGCGGCAAGGAGCTGGGCTATGGCAGCGACCTCGACATCGTCTTCCTGCACGACGACCCCGCCGACAACGCCCAGGACATCTACGCCACCTTCGCCCGCAAGCTGGTGTGGTGGCTCACCGCGCACACCGCCGCCGGGCGGCTGTTCGAGATCGACACCCGGCTGCGGCCCAACGGCAACGCCGGGCTGCTGGTCACCAGCCTCGATGCCTTCGACGCCTACCAGCGCGGCCGTGGCAGCAACACCGCCTGGACCTGGGAACATCAGGCCCTCACCCGCGCCCGCTGCTGCGCCGGGGATCTGGCCATCGGTGCGCGCTTCGAGGCCATCCGCACCGCCGTCCTCACCACCCGGCGCGACGTCGCCGCGCTGCGCACCGAAATCCTCGCCATGCGGCGCAAGGTGGCCGACGGCCACCCCAACCCCAGCGGCCGCTTCGACGTGAAGCACGACCCCGGCGGCATGGTCGATGTCGAATTCGCCGTGCAGTTTCTGGTGCTGGCGCACGCCGCCGACTACCCGCAACTCACCGCCGACCTGGGCAACATCGCCCTGCTGGGCATGGCCGAGGCGCTGGGTCTGCTGCCGCCGGGCATCGGCCGTCCCGCCGCCGACGCCTACCGCGAGTTACGCCGCATCCAGCACCGCGAGCGCCTGGCCGGGGCCGACGTCGCTCGCGTCGCCGCCGACAGCCTGCAGCCCGAGCGTGCCGCCGTGCGCGCCCTCACCCAGGCCGTGTTCAGCCCGGTGCCGCAGCCCACGGCATAAGCCGCCGCCGATTCCAAGCCGGCGCGCGTCAGCATCGCCTCAGGAGCGCGCCAACCAGTCTCCCAGCGCCTGCGCCAGAATGGCGTTGACCCCGCCATCCACAGTCACCGCCTTGGCCCGCAGTTGTTGCGCCAGATCGGCCGGCAACTTGCAACTGACGGGCACGAGCTTGGGCACGCTGGCCTTGGGTTTGGCCTCGGCCTTCGCAGCCACGGCCTTGGCCCCTTGCGCGAAGCGCGGCGGCGTCGCGCCCGATTTCAGCTTGCCATCGAGTTTTTTCGCCAGGCGTTTTTCAAGGTCGGTTTTTTTCATGCTCATGGGCGTCCCCCGTTGGTCGGTCGCCGCATTGTCCTGCAGCCGCCGTCAATGCAGCTTGATGCGCGGCTCGGTGGTGCGCGAGATCATGCGCGCCAAGGTGAGGAAGGCGGTCTTCCAGAAGCCGTGCAGGGCGTGCAGGTGCATGCGGTAGAGCAGCCAATAGATGAAGCGGGCGACATGCCCTTCGATGAACATGCTGCCCTTGGACAACCCGCCCATCAGATTGCCCACCGTGCTGTGCTCGCCCAGCGACACCAGCGAACCGAAGTCGCGGTAGCGAAAGGTCAGCAGCGGCTTGCCCTGCAACTGCCGCTTGATCTGGCGGGCGATCAGGCTGGCCTGCTGGTGCGCGGCCTGGGCGCGCGGCGGCACGTTGCCCGGGTGGCCGTCCCAGGCACAGGCGGCGCAGTCGCCCAGGGCGTAGATGGCGTCGTCGCGGCTGGTCTGCAGCGTGGGGCGCACGACGAGCTGGTTGATGCGGTTGGTCTCAAGGCCGTCGATGTCGCGCAGAAAATCCGGGGCCTTGACGCCTGCAGCCCACACCACCAGTTCGGCGGGCAGGAAATCGCCATCGGCCGTCCGTACCCCCGTGGCGGTGACTTCGGTGACGCGCTTGCCGGTGTGCATCTGCACGCCGAGTTTGGCCAGCTCGGCCGCCGCAGCGGCCGACAGCCGCTCGGGGAGCGCCGGCAGGATGCGGGGCGCAGCCTCGACCAGGCTGAGGCGCACGTCGCGTTCGGGGTCGATGCGGTCCAGGCCGTAGGCCGCGAGCACGCGCGTGGAGTTGTGCAACTCGGCCACCAGTTCCACCCCGGTCGCCCCGGCGCCGATGGCCACGACCTTGAGCTGCTCCGGCCGCAGCGGACCGGTCTGCGTATTGGCCGCGATGCAGGCATTGACCAGGCGCCGGTGAAAGCGCCGGGCGTCTTCCGGCGTGTCCAGGGCAATGGCATGCTCGGCCGCGCCGGGGGTGCCGAAGTCGTTGTTCTGGCTGCCGACGGCGATCACCAGGATGTCATAGCCGATGCGGCGGCGGGGCACGATCTCGCGCCCGGTGTCGTCGAGGGTGGGCGCCACCAGCACTTCGCGGCGGGCGCGGTCCAGCCCGTCCATGGCGCCGAGCCGGTACTTGAAATGGTGCCAGGTGGATTGGGCGAGGTAGTTCAGCTCGTTGTCGTCGATGCCCAGCGTCCCGGCCGCCGCCTGGTGCAGCAGCGGCTTCCACAGATGACTGCGCCCGCGCTCGATCAGCGTGATGTCGGCCTGGCGGCGGCGTCCCAGCGTGTCGCCCAGGCGGGTGGCCAGTTCCAGCCCGCCAGCGCCGCCGCCGACGATGACGATGCGCGACAGAGCAGAAGAGGTAATAGGCTGAGTCATGGCGATCCGGGTTGCACGATGAGCCTCTATTGGAGAGCGGCGGCGCGCAAGGCGCAAGCATGGGAACAGGCCCTAACATGCAGCCTCACGCCGCAGCCCGCCCCCGCCGGGCGCCCTAACCCGCAATTCACGATGAACGAGAAGTACGACGCCAGCGCGGTGGAAGCCGCCGCGCAAGCCCACTGGCAAGCCACCGACGCCTACCGCGTGCGCGAAGACAAACCGGGCGCCAAGTTCTACGCCTGCTCCATGCTGCCCTACCCCTCGGGCAAGCTGCACATGGGCCATGTGCGCAACTACACCATCAACGACATGCTCGCGCGCCATCTGCGCATGAACGGGCACAACGTGCTGATGCCCATGGGCTGGGACGCCTTCGGCCTGCCGGCGGAAAACGCGGCGATGAAAAACAAGGTGCCGCCGGCGCAGTGGACGTACGACAACATTGCCTACATGAAAAAGCAGATGCAGGCGATGGGCTTGGCCATCGACTGGAGCCGCGAAGTCGCCACCTGCTCGCCCGACTATTACAAGTGGAACCAGTGGCTGTTCCTCAAGATGCTGGACAAAGGCATCGCCGAGCGCCGCACCCAGGTGGTCAACTGGGATCCGGTCGACCAGACCGTGCTGGCCAACGAGCAGGTGATCGACGGCCGCGGCTGGCGCAGCGGCGCGCTGGTGGAAAAGCGCGAAATCCCCGGCTACTACCTCAAGATCACCGATTACGCCGAGGAACTGCTCGCCGCGGTGGCAAACCCTAGCGACAAAAACTTTCTTTCCGGCTGGCCCGAGCGGGTGCGGCTGATGCAGGAAAACTGGATCGGCAAGAGCGCGGGGGTGCGCTTTGCCTTCCCGCACACCATCCGCGACAACGCGGGCGCGCTGATCCAGGACGGGCGGCTGTACGTCTTCACCACCCGCGCCGACACCATCATGGGCGTGACGTTTTGCGCCGTCGCCCCCGAACACCCGCTGGCCGCACATGCGGCGGCGGGCAACGCCGAACTCGCGGCGTTCATCGAGCGTTGCAAACAAGGCGGCACCACCGAGGCCGAGCTGGCGCTCAAGGAAAAGGAAGGCATGCCCACCGGGCTGTCGGTGACGCATCCGCTGACCGGCGATGCGGTGCCGGTGTGGGTCGGCAACTATGTGCTGATGAGCTACGGCGACGGCGCGGTGATGGGCGTGCCGGCGCACGACGAGCGCGACTTCGCCTTCGCCAAAAAATACGGCCTGCCGATCAAGCAAGTAGTGGCGGTCGAAGGCGAGACCTTTTCCATCGACGCCTGGGCCGAGTGGTATGGCGACAAGCAGCGCGGGCGCTGCGTGCACTCGGGCGTGCTCAACGGGCTGGACTACCGCGCGGCAGTCGATCAAGTCGCAGCGCTGCTGGCCGAAAAAGGCCTGGGCGAAAAGCGCACCACCTGGCGACTGCGCGACTGGGGCATTTCCCGCCAGCGCTACTGGGGCACACCCATTCCCATCATCCACTGCGACGACTGCGGCGCAGTGCCCGTGCCGGAAAACGACCTGCCGGTGGTGCTGCCCGAGAACCTGATTCCCGACGGCAGCGGCAACCCGCTGGCCAAGTGTGCCGAGTTCGTCAACGTGGCCTGCCCGACCTGCGGCAAACCGGCGCGGCGCGAAACCGACACCATGGACACCTTCGTCGATTCGAGCTGGTACTTCATGCGCTACACCTGCGCCGACAACGCGCAGGCCATGGTCGACGCGCGCACCGACTACTGGATGCCGATGGACCAGTACATCGGCGGCATCGAGCACGCCATCCTGCACCTGCTGTACGCGCGGTTCTGGACCAAGGTGATGCGCGACCTCGGGCTGGTGCGGGCCGACGAGCCCTTCAGCCGCCTGCTCACCCAGGGCATGGTGCTCAATCACATCTACTCGCGCAAGACGCCGCAGGGCGGCATCGAATACTTCTGGCCGCACGAGGTCGAAAACGTGTTCGATGCGCAGGGCAAGATCGTCGGCGCCAAGCTCAAAGCCGACGGCTCGGCGGTGGACTACGGCGGCGTCGGCACCATGAGCAAGAGCAAGAACAACGGCGTCGACCCGCAGGAGCTGATCGACCGCTTCGGCGCCGACACCGCACGGCTGTTCACCATGTTCGCCGCTCCGCCCGAAGCCACGCTGGAGTGGAACGACGCCGCAGTCGAAGGCGCGCATCGCTTTCTCAAGCGGGTGTGGGCCTTCGGTCTGAAGCTCCATGCCCTGGCCGCATCCCCCAACGCATCGGCCAACCCGCCCGGCGAAGCCGCGCGCAAGCTGCGCCGCGACGTGCACCAGACCTTGCAGCAAGTGCACTTCGACTACGGCCGCATGCAGTACAACACCGTGGTGTCGGGCGCGATGAAGCTGCTCAACGCCCTGGAAGGTGCCGACGGCAGCGCCGCAGGCATGCCTAGCGCCCTGCGCGAGGGCTTCGGCATCCTGCTGCGCGTGCTCTACCCCGCCACGCCGCACATTACCCACGCGCTGTGGACCGAGCTGGGCTATGCCGCCGAGCACGGCGACCTGCTCGATGCCCCCTGGCCGCAGGTCGATGCCGCCGCGCTGGTGCAAGACACCATCGAACTCATGCTGCAGGTCAACGGCAAGCTGCGCGGCGCCCTGCATGTGCCGGCCAACGCCGACAAGGCGGCGATCGAGGCCGCGGCGCTGGCCAGTGCCGACTTTGCCAAGTTCAGCGAGGGCAAGGCGGCGAAAAAGATCATCGTCGTGCCCGGGCGTCTGGTCAACGTGGTGGTCTGAATGCAGCGCCGCGGCCCCGCATTCCTCGCCACCCGCCGCGCCGTGTTGCGCGGGCTGGTCGCCGCAGCCCCTGCTCTTGGCCTGGGCGCGTGCGGCTTCCAGCTGCGCGGCTCGACCAATCTGTCGTTCAGCACGCTGTTTGTCGCTGGTGCCGCGACCTCGGGCTTTGTCATCGCCCTCAAGCGCCAGATCGCCACCACCACGTCCACCCGCATCGCGCCCGACGCCAAGTCGGCGCAGGCGGTGTTCACGCTGCTGGCCGAATCGCAGACGCAAACGCCGCAGGCCTACAACGCCGACGGCACCGTGGCGCAATACCAGTTGCGCTACACCGTGCGCTTCGAACTCACCACGCCGCAGGGCCGGGTGCTCATCGCCCCGACCGAACTCACCCAGACCAGCAACCTGAGCTACAGCTCCAGCGCCTCGCTGGCCAAGGCCAACGAGTCCGACCTGCTCTACCGCGGCATGCGCGAGGAGCTGATCAACCGCCTCATGTATCAACTCGCCGCGGTGAAGGTCAACTGATGCAGCTCGCCGCCGACCAACTCGACGCCCACCTCGCGCAGAAGCTTGGTGCGCTGTATGTGGTGCATGGCGACGAAACCCTGCTGGTGAACGAGGCGGTCGACGCCATCCGCGCCCGCGCCCGCCAGCAGGGCTTCGACGAGCGCGAGAGCCATACGGTGGAACGCGGCTTCGACTGGAGCCAGCTGCTGGCGGGCAGCCGCGAGCTCAGCCTGTTCGGCGGCCGGCGGCTGATCGAGCTGCGCATCCCCGGCGGCAAGCCAGGACGCGACGGCGGCGAAGCCCTGGCGGCGCTGGCCGGGCATCTGTCGGCCGACGTCATGGCCATCGTGGTGCTGCCGCGACTGGACGCCGCCACGCAGAAATCGGCCTGGTTCACGGCGCTGAGCCACAGCGGCGTGGCGGTGCGAATCGACAGCGTGGAGCTGGTCCAGCTGCCGCGCTGGATTCAGGCGCGGCTGCAACGCCACGGCTTCACCCTGCCGCAGGGCGACGCCGGACGGGCGCTCACCGAGTTTCTGGTGGCGCGGGTGGAAGGCAATCTGCTGGCGGCGCATCAGGAGATCGAAAAACTGGCACTGCTGTGCCCGCCCGGCCCGCTCGACCCCGACACGGTGGAACAGGCGGTGCTCAACGTGGCGCGTTACAGCGTGTTCAAGCTCGGCGAAGCGGTGCTGGGCGGCGACGTCGCCCGGCTGCGCCGCATGCTGGGCGGCCTGCAGGCCGAGGGCGTGGCCCCGGTGCTGGTGCACTGGACGCTGGCCGACGATCTGCGCGCTTGGCTGCGCATCCGCCAGGGGCTGGACGCCGGGCAGGCGCTGCCCGCGCTGCTGCGCGCCAATCGCGTCTGGGGGGTGAAGGAAAAATTGCTGGAGCGCGCCCTGCCACGGCTGCGCACGCCCGACCTGGATCGCTTGCTGCAGCTGGCGTCGCAGTGCGATCTGGCCGTCAAGGGCCTGCGTCCTGACACCCTGCCCCGCGCCCCGTGGGACGCGCTGCAGGTGCTCGCCCTGTCCATGCTCGACGCCCTCTGGCCCACGCCCCCTGCGGCGCGGCAGGGCCGCAAGCTGGTGCTGCACCCCGCGTTCTGAAGCCCATACGCGCCACGGCTGCGCCTGGGGTGAACTCTGCGCCGCCATCCGGCTCAGAGCACGGGCCGCCGATTCCGCGGTGCCTCAACTCGTCACACCATGTCGTTCGCTTTGTTTCGCCTCACCCGAGCCTTTGGGCTGCGTCCCGTGCTGGGTGCTGTCGCCCTGTCCGCCGCAACGCTGCTGCCGCCGGCCTTCGCCCAGACCGCGCCCAGCTTCATCGCCGGTCCGGACGATTTGATGCGCGTGCTGCCCGCGCAGCTGCTGCCCGCGCTGCAGGCGCCCTGCCATGGCGTGAAGGTCGCCGCGCCGGCATGGCCTGCCCAGCTCGATGCCTCGGCCGCGCTGCTGGTCACGCTCAATCAGGCGGCCGTGCCCCAGCAGCAAGCCATGCTGCCCAGGGCCATGCTCTGCCCCGCGCCCAGCACGCTTGCCGCAGCCTGGAGCCGGGCGGCGGACCAGGCGGGCAATCTGGTCAAACTCGATTTTCCTGGCGCACCCAGCCTGGTCAGCGGCGCCAGTTTTGTCGGCCCGCAAGGCAGCCGTGTGCTGTTGGTCAATCGCAGCGCCCAGGCCGTGCGCGTGAAGCTCGGCACCTGGGTGTCCAAGGACGCTCGGCTCGATCAGTACACCCAGAGCGGATCCGCGGCCAGCCCGCCGAGCATTCGCCACCTGCGGCGCGCCTTGGGCGCCGAAGACGCCGACGGCGTCCTGCTGCCGCCGATGTCGCTCAGCGTGATCGGCTGACAGCGCCGAAAGACCGCGACACGCCTATGGCGGTGGTCAGGCTGCCCTCAAACCCGCATCAGGCGGCCCACTGCCGCAATTCGGCGAGGCCGACCACGCCGGTCCACGCTTGGCCGCAGGCGCGCCCGGTGGCGGGGGCACCGACGTCGCCCAGGCCGTCGAGCCAGGCCAGGACGCCGTCGAAGTTCTCGCGGTGGGTGTAGGCGCCGGTGGTGACGACGGTGCGCAGCCCGGCGCCCTGCGCAGCGCGCAGACCGTTGGTTGAGTCTTCAAACGCCAGCGCCTGCTCCGGCCGCAGGCCCATGCGGTCCAGCACCCAGGTGTAGATGCCAGGGTCGGGCTTCTTGCGCGGCACGGCGTCGCCCGCGCCCACGATCTCGAACCAGTCCATGCCGCCTGCGCCCAGGGTGGCGTGAATCAGCGCCTCGACGTTGTCGGGCGTGGTGGTGGTGGCGATGGCCAGGCGCAGACCGGCGCCCCGGGCCTGCTCCAGCACGCGGCGCACGCCAGGACGCAGCGCAATGCCCCCCTCGGCCACCAGACGCACATAGTGCGCGGTCTTGCGCCGATGCAGTTCGGCAATCAGCGCGGCGGCCTCAGGACGCGCTGCCGCCTGCGGGTCGATCTCCTGCCAGTAGGCCAGCATGCGCTCCTTGCCGCCAGTGATGGCGAGCAGGCGGCCGTAGGTGGGCACGTCCCACTGCCAATCCAGCCCGGCGTCGGCGAAGGCCTGGTTGAAGGCGATGCGGTGGCCATCGCGCTCGGTCTCGGCCAGGGTGCCGTCGACGTCGAAGATCAGGGCTTGCAAGACGCTCACGCCGCATCCTTCCACTTGATGGAGCAGCCGATGCTGGGATATTGCTCGTCCGGGCCGACGCCGCTGGCGGCAATCTGCTGCATGGCCTGGAACAGATCGCGGCGCACGTCGGGCGCGGCAGCCTGCTTGCGCGAGGCGTCGAGTTGGCCGCGGTACTGCAGCTTGAGATCGGCGTTGAAGCCGAAGAAGTCGGGGGTGCAGACTGCGCCATAGGCGCGGGCCACCGCCTGGCTTTCGTCGTACAGATAGGGGAAGACAAAGCCGTGCTGCGCGGCGAAGGCCTTCATGTTGTCGAACGAATCTTCCGGGTAGGCGGTGACGTCGTTGCTGCTGATGGCCACGGTGTGCACGCCCAGGCTGCGCAGGTCGCGGGCGTCGCGCACGATGCGATCGACCACGGCCTGCACATACGGGCAGTGGTTGCAGATGAACATGACCAGGGTGCCGCGCGGACCGCGCACATCGGCCAGGCTCCAGGTGCGTCCATCGACGCCGGGAAGGGAAAAGTCGGGGGCGGACAATCCGCGCTGCAAGGGATCGGCAGTGGCAGCCATGGCAGGACTCCTTGTCGGATGAGTGAGGACAGGCGGCGCACAGACGACAACCCCGGCCGTGGCCGGGGTTGTCGGGCGCTCAGGTCAGCGAGGGATGATCAGTTGACCTTGGGATCGAGCTTACCCTTTTCGTACAGCCCCGCCATGGTGTCGAGGTTGATGGGCTTGATCTTGGAGGCGTTGCCCGCAGTGCCGAAGGCTTCGTAGCGCGCCTTGCAGATCTCCTTCATGGCCTTGGTCGAGGCGATGAGGAACTTGCGCGGGTCGAACTCTTTCGGATGCTCGGCCAGGAACTTGCGGGTGGCGCCGGTGGAGGCCATGCGCAGGTCGGTGTCGATGTTGACCTTGCGCACGCCGTACTTGATGCCTTCGACGATCTCTTCCACCGGCACGCCATAGGTCTCGCCCATGTCGCCGCCGTAGGAGTTGATGATCTTGAGCCAGTCTTGCGGCACCGAGGAGGAGCCGTGCATCACCAGGTGGGTGTTGGGGATGCGGGCGTGGATTTCCTTGATGCGGCCGATGGCCAGGATGTCGCCGGTGGGCGGACGGGTGAACTTGTAGGCGCCGTGGCTGGTGCCGATGGCGATGGCCAGAGCGTCCACATGGGTCTTCTTGACAAAGTCGGCAGCCTCTTCGGGGTCGGTCAGCAGTTGGCTGTGATCGAGCGCGCCCTCGGCGCCGATCCCGTCTTCCTCACCGGCCATGCCGGTTTCGAGCGAGCCCAGGCAACCCAGTTCGCCTTCGACCGACACGCCACAGGCGTGCGCCATTTCCACGGTGCGACGGGTGACATCGACGTTGTACTCGTAGGTGGTCGGGGTCTTGCCGTCGGTGCCCAGCGAGCCGTCCATCATCACCGAGCTGAAGCCCAGTTGGATGGAGCGCTGGCACACGCCGGGGCTGGTGCCGTGGTCCTGGTGCATGACCACGGGAATGTGCGGCCACTCTTCCACCGCGGCCTCGATGAGATGGCGCAGGAAGGGCGCACCGGCGTACTTGCGGGCACCGGCCGAGGCTTGCAGGATGACCGGCGAGTTGGTCTCGTCGGCGGCTTCCATGATGGCGCGCACCTGTTCGAGGTTGTTGACGTTGAAGGCGGGGACGCCGTAGGAATGCTCGGCCGCATGGTCGAGCAGTTGACGCAGGGAAATCAGGGCCATGACGGACTCCTCAGAAAGGGAAAGACAGGATCAACGAAGGGCGGACATCAGGACAGCGGCTGCTTGGCGCGCTGCTGCAGGATCTCGAAGGCGGGCAGTTGCTTGCCTTCGAGCACCTCGAGGAAGGCGCCGCCACCGGTGGAGATGTAGCCGATCTGGTCGGTGATGGCGTACTTGGCGATGGCCGCCAGGGTGTCGCCACCGCCGGCGATGGAGAACGCCGGGCTGTTGGCAATGGCCTGGGCCAGGGTCTTGGTGCCGTTGGCGAAGGCGTCGAACTCGAACACGCCAACCGGGCCGTTCCAGACGATGGTGCCAGCCGCCTGCAGCTTGGCCGCGAGCTTGGCCGCGGTCTTGGGACCGATGTCGAGAATCATGTCGTCCTCGGCCACGTCCTTGGCATCCTTCACCGTGGCCTCGGCCGTGGCGCTGAACTGCTTGGCCACCACCACATCCTCGGGAATGGGGACTTCGGCGCCGCGGGCTTTCATCTTGGCGATGACCTTGCGGGCTTCGTCCACCAGATCGGGCTCGGCCAGGCTTTTGCCGATGGGCAGGCCCTCGGCCAGCATGAAGGTGTTGGCGATACCGCCGCCGACGATCAGGCCATCGACCTTGTCGGCCAGACTTTGCAGAATGGTGAGCTTGGTGGAGACCTTGGACCCGGCAACGATGGCCACCAGCGGCCGCGCCGGATTGGCCAGGGCGCGGTTGATGGCGTCGATCTCGGCGGCCAGCAGCGGGCCGGCGCAGGCGATGGGGGCGTACTTGGCGATGCCGTAGGTGGTGGCCTCGGCGCGGTGCGCGGTGCCGAAGGCATCGTTCACATAGATGTCGGCCAGCTTGGCGATCTTCTGCGACAGCGCGTCGTCGTTCTTCTTCTCGCCCTTGTTGACGCGGGCGTTTTCCAGCATGACCACCTCGCCGGGACGCACGTCAAAGCCACCGTCCACCCAGTTCGCCTGCAGCTTGACGGGCACACCCAGCAGTTCGCTCAGGCGCTTGGCCACGGGAGCCAGCGAGTCTTCGGGCTTGAACTCGCCTTCGGTGGGGCGGCCCAGGTGCGAGGTGATCATCACCCCGGCACCGGCGTCCAGCGCCATCTTCACCGCGGGCACGGAGGCGCGCACACGGGTGTCTTCGGTGATCTCGCCCTTGTCGTTGAGCGGCACGTTCAGGTCGGCGCGGATGAACACGCGCTTGTCCTGGGCGAAGCCGCGCTTGCACACTTCTTCAAAGGTCAGGATTTGCATCAATCTCTCCTCGGTTGCACCCCGCTGGCCCCTTCCAAGGCCGCGGGATGGACGGCATCAGTGGCTGGCGACGTGCTTGACGAAGCGCATCATGTTGCAGGTGTAGCCGTACTCGTTGTCGTACCAGGACACGACCTTGACGAAGGTGGAATCGAGGGCGATGCCGGCCTCGGCGTCGAAGATCGACGGCATGGAGCAGCCACGATAGTCGGTGGAGACGACCTTGTCTTCGGTGTAGCCGAGCACGCCCTTGAGCGCGCCTTCCGAGGCGGCCTTCATTGCCGCGCAAATATCGGCGTAGCTGGCTTCCTTGTTCAGTTCGACGGTCAGGTCAACCACCGACACATCGGGCGTGGGCACGCGGAAGGCCATGCCGGTGAGCTTCTTGTTCAGCTCGGGGATGACCTTGCCCACAGCCTTGGCGGCGCCGGTGCTCGACGGGATGATGTTGTCCAGGATGCCGCGGCCGCCGCGCCAGTCTTTGCTCGACGGGCCGTCGACGGTCTTCTGCGTGGCGGTGGCGGCGTGCACCGTGCTCATCAGGCCGCGCTTGATGCCGAAGCTGTCGTTGAGCACCTTGGCCACAGGGGCCAGGCAGTTGGTGGTGCAGGAGGCGGCAGAGACGATTTTCTCGCCGGCGTACTTGGCGTGGTTGACGCCATAGACGAACATCGGCGTGTCATCCTTCGACGGCGCGGACTGCACCACCTTCTTGGCACCGGCGTCGATGTGCTTCTGGCAGGTATCGAGGGTGAGGAAGAAGCCGGTGGCTTCGACCACCACGTCGGCGTTGACTTCGTTCCACTTCAGATTGGCGGGATCGCGTTCGGCGGTGAGGCGGATTTTCTTGCCGTTGACCACGAGGTTGTTGCCCTCCACGCCCACGGTGCCGTTGAAGCGGCCATGCACCGAGTCGTACTGCAGCATGTAGGCCAAGTAGTCGGGTTCGAGCAGGTCGTTGATGGCGACGATTTCGAGGTCCTTGAATTCGGCTTCCTGCGCCACGGCACGGAACACCATGCGGCCGATGCGACCGAATCCATTGATGGCGACGCGAATGGTCATGTGAGATCTCCTGAATGAACGATGAAAGGGAAAAGGGGGGTCGGCAGGGCGGGCGACGGACGCGGCTGATCAGGCGGCAGGATGCAACAAGGCGTTTTGCACCGCCTCGGCCACAGCAGCCACGGAAGGGATGACGCGGTCGGGCGCGGCCAGGGCGATGGGCTTGCCGTGGTTGTAGCCGTACGGCACGCCCCAAACGGGTACGCCCGCGGCGCGCGCCGTGGCCACGTCGATCTCGGAGTCGCCGACGAACAGGGCACGCGCGGCCGGCACCTTGAAGGCGTCGAGGCAATAGCGCACCGGCAGCGGATCGGGCTTCTTGGCTTCGAGCGTGTCGCCGGCCACCACCATGTCGAAGTAGTGGCGAATGCCGTGCACCATCAACACCGTGGTGGCAAACCGCTGTTCCTTGTTGGTGACCAGGGCGATGCGCACCTGCGCTGCACGCAGCACCTTGAGGGTGTCGAGCACGCCGGGGTAGAGGCGGCTGCGTTGCCCGGTGCGGGCGGCGTAGAACTCGGCAAAGCGCGGCATGAGGATGTCGAGCGTGCCGGTGCGCCGCACCGTCTCCTCTTCGAGGCCGGTGGCATGGGCATAGGCATGCAGCAACAGCTCGCGCGTGCCGTGCCCGATCCAGGTGCGGATCAGATGCTCGGAAACCTCGGGCTGATCCTGGTCGCGCAGCAGATCGTTGACCGCGTCGGCGATTTCGGGCGCGGTTTCCACCAGCGTGCCGTCGAGATCGAACATCACGAGATCGAACATGGCGGGCGTCATCCTCTGAACCTCGGCGCCGACTCAGGCCGCCTGCAACACGGACTTGGCCACGGCCACGGCGTGTTCTGCGGTCACCTTGAAGTGCTGGTAGAGCTGCGGTGCGGGCGCCGATTCGCCGAAGGTGGCGATGCCGACGATGCCGCCGTTCAGGCCCACATACTTGTGCCAGAAGTCGGGGTGGCCCGCCTCGATGGCCACGCGCGGCACGGCCGCGGGCAGCACCTCGTTGCGGTAGGCCGCATCCTGGCGATCGAAGGCGTTGGTGCAGGGCATGGAGACCACGCGGGCAGCCACACCTTGCTCGGCCAGCATGGCCTGCGCCTTGAGCGCGATTTCCACTTCGGAGCCGGTGGCGATGAGCACCAGTTGCGGCTTGCCACCCTGGGCTTCCGACAGCACATAGCCGCCGCGCGAGATGAAGCGCTCGGCATCCTCAGGGTGCTGGGTGGAGACCAGATTCTGGCGCGACAGCAGCAGGGCGCTGGGGCCGTGCTTGCGCTCGATGGCGTGCTTCCAGGCGACGGCGGTTTCGAGCACGTCGGCCGGACGCCACACGTCCAGATTGGGGATGAGACGCAGGCTGGACGGCTGCTCGATGGGCTGGTGCGTCGGGCCGTCTTCACCCAGGCCGATGGAGTCGTGCGAGAAGACGTGGATGACGCGCTGCTTCATCAGCGCGCTCATGCGCACGCCGTTGCGCGAGTAATCCGAGAACATGAGGAAGGTGCCGCCGTACGGCAAGAAGCCGCCGTGCAGCGCCATGCCGTTCATCATCGCCACCATGCCGAATTCGCGCACGCCATACGACAGGTAATTGAACGCCGTGCCGGGCGCAGCCTTCTCGAACGAGTGCGAGGCCTTGACTGCGGTGAGGTTGGAGCCGGTGAGGTCGGCCGAGCCGCCGAACAGACCGGGCAGCGCGGGCACCAGGGTTTCCAGCGCGATCTGCGAGGACTTGCGGGTGGCGGTGGCGGCAGACACTTCGCGCGCCTTGGCGTAGAGCGTCTGCACGGTCTGGCCCCAGTTGGCGGGCAGGTCACCCGCCATGCGGCGCTTGAACTCGGCGGCCAGCTCGGGGTGGGCCTTCTCGTAAGCGGCGAAGCGTGCGTTCCAGTCGGCTTCGAGCTTGGCACCGTGGAACTTGGCGTCCCAGGCCTGGTAGATGTCGGCAGGAATCTCGAAGGGGCCGTAATCCCAGCCCAGCGCCTTGCGGGTGGCGTCGGCCTCGGCCTGGCCGAGCGCGGCGCCATGCACGTCGTGCGTGCCGGCCTTGTTGGGCGAGCCCCAGCCGATGGTGGTGCGGCAGATGATGAGAGTGGGCTTGTCGCTGGTCTTGGCCTCGGCCGTGGCCTTTTCCACGGCAGCGGCGTCATGGCCATCGATGGGGCCGATGACGTTCCAGCCGTAGGCCTGGAAGCGCTGCGCGGTGTTGTCGGAGAACCAGTGTTCGACGTGGCCGTCGATGGAAATGCCGTTGTCGTCGTAGTAGGCGATCAGCTTGTTGAGCTTGAGGGTGCCGGCCAGCGAGCAGGCCTCGTGGCTGATGCCTTCCATCAGGCAGCCGTCGCCCAGGAACACATAGGTGTGGTGATCGACGATGCTGTGGCCCGGCTGGTTGAACTGCGCCGCTAGCACCTTTTCGGCCAGCGCCATGCCGACGCCGTTGGCGATGCCCTGACCCAGCGGGCCGGTGGTGGTTTCCACGCCCGGGGTGTAGCCCACTTCGGGGTGGCCCGGGGTTTTGCTGTGCATCTGGCGGAAGCGCTTGAGCTCCTCGATGGGCAGGTCGTAGCCGGTGAGGTGCAGCAGGGCGTAGATCAGCATGGAGCCGTGGCCGTTGGACAGCACGAAGCGGTCGCGGTTGGCCCAGTGCGGGTTGGCCGGGTTGTGGTGCAGGTGGTTGCGCCACAGCACTTCGGCGATGTCGGCCATGCCCATGGGGGCGCCGGGGTGGCCGGAGTTGGCGGCCTGCACGCCGTCGATGGCGAGGAAGCGGATGGCGTTGGCCAGGCGGCGGCGTTGTTGGGTGTCGAGTTGCAGGGTGGTCATGGTGCGTGTCCCGGGTTTAGCCAGCGCGGCGCTTGAGGTCCATCAGGCGCAGGATCATGGGGGTGAAGATGAGCTGCATGGCAATGCCCATCTTGCCGCCGGGCACCACCAGGGTGTTGGGACGGCTCATCCACGAATCGTGCAGCATGGACAGCAGGTAGGGGAAGTCGATGCCCTTGGGGTTGGCAAAGCGGATGACCACCATGCTTTCGTCCAGGGTAGGAATGTCCTTGGCGATGAACGGGTTGGAGGTGTCCACCGTGGGCACGCGCTGGAAGTTGACGTGGGTGCGCGAGAACTGCGGGGTGAGGTGATGCACATAGTCGGGCATGCGGCGCAGGATGGTGTCCATCACCGCCTCCTGCGAGTAGCCGCGCTGGATCTGGTCGCGGTGCAGCTTCTGGATCCACTCCAGGTTGATGATGGGCACCACGCCCACCAGCAGATCGACCTGCTTGGCGACGTTGATCTTGTCGTCGGCATAGCCGCCGTGCAGACCTTCGTAGAACATCAGGTCGGAACCGGGCTTGATCTCCTTCCACTCGGTGAAGTTGCCGGGCTCGACGCCGAACTCGGCGGCCTCGCCCGCGTCGTGGATGTACTTGCGCACCTTGCCGCCACCGGTCTCGCCGTAGGTCTTGAACACGTTTTCCAGCTCGCCCAGCAGGTTGGCATCGGGGCCGAAATGGCTGAAGTGACGGTTGCCGGAGGCTTCCTGCTTTTTCATCTCCTCGCGCATTTCCATGCGGTTGAAGCGATGGAAGGAATCGCCCTCGACGATCTGCGCCGTGAGGTTTTCACGCCGGAAGATGTGCTGGAAGCTGCGCATCACCGTGGTGGTGCCGGCGCCCGACGACCCGGTGATGGCAATGATGGGATGTTTGACAGACATGGTGCGAGCCTCTTTTCAATACAAGGAAATCAATGCAAGTGGCGGCCATGATGTGCGAGCCGCCGCCAGGGTTGATCGGGCACGAAACGCAGCGCGGCTGACGAACCCGCGGCAGTGGCGCAGGCCCGATTGGGCGCGCCCGACCGCCGCGGCACGCCGCAACGCTCAGTGGCTGGCTTCGTCGCGGAACAGCGAACGCTCTTTGAACAGCGGCGAT
>JAKAFC010000202.1 GCA_021818065.1 Pseudomonadota bacterium | reverse complement strand
CCACGCCCGATTTTTCGTTGATCAGCAGGCCAAGCGCTGCCAACGCCAGCGGCGTGCCCGCGCTCAGCGTGGTGGCGATGAGGGAGGCGGTCATGTCCATATCAGTTCGCTCCGGGCCGCCCCAAGCCGACTGAGGCCCCCTCGGGGGGCAGCGAGCATGGCGAGCGTAGGGGCTGGTTCATCAGAATGTCCTTCAGCGCTTGAAGCGGACGCGGTTGTGGATCAGGGTGTCGCAGGCCAGGAGGGCAAACAGCAGCAAGCCCTGGAACACCCCGGTCATGGCGTTGGGCAGTCCCAGGCGCGACTGCGCCAGTTCGCCGCCGATATAGAACATGGCCATCAGCGCGCCCGACAGCACGATGCCCACCGGATTGAGACGGCCGACGAAGGCGACGATGATGGCGGCAAAGCCATAGCCCTGCGACACCTGCGGCGTGAGCTGCTGCAGCGGGCCGATGGCGTCGAGCGCCCCGGCCAGCCCGGCAAAGCCGCCCGACATCAGCAGCACCGTCCACAGCGCGCGGCGTGACGAATACCCGGCGTAGCGCGCCGCGCCGGGTGCCAGGCCCCCCACCTGCAGGCGAAAGCCCTGCACGCTGCGAAACAGAAACACCCAGACCAGCGCCACCGCGACCAGGGCGATGGGAAAGCCCCAGTTCAGCCGCGTGCCTTCGATCAGATGACCGAGCAAGGCCGGGTCGGCAAACATCTTGGTCTGCGGAAAGTTGTAGCCCTCGGGGTCTTTCCATGGCCCGTACACCAGATAGTCGAGCAGGTACTGGGCGACGTACACCAGCATCAGGCTGACCAGAATTTCATTGGCGTTGAACCAGTCGCGCAGCGCCGCGACCAGCGCGGCCCACACCATGCCGCCGAGCACGCCCGCCAGCAGAATGGGCAGCACAATGGCGTGCGAGGTGCCGTCGCCTGCCAGCAGCGCCACGCCGCCGCCGAAGATGGCGCCGACGATGTATTGCCCCTCGGCGCCGATGTTCCAGACGTTGCTGCGATAGCAGGCCGCCAGACCCAGACCGATGAGAATGAGCGGGCTGGCCTTGAGCGCCAGCTCCGACAGGTTGTACGGGCTCTTGAGCGGCTCCCAGAAGAACATGCTCAGGCCGTGCAGCGGGTTCTTGCCCATGGCCAGGAAGATGGCCACGCCGAAGGCCACGGTGATGCCCAGCGCCAACAGCGGCGACAGCCACACCATGGCCCGCGACGGCGCGGCGCGGGGCTCAAGCCGCAGCATGCTCAGCCTCCGTCTTGCCCAGCGGCGTGCGGGCCTCGGCCTGCGGCCACAGCCCGCTCATCCACAGTCCGATCAGCTCCACGCTGGCCTCGGCGCGATCGATGGCGGGCGACAGCTTGCCGCGCGCCATGACCTGCAGCCGGTCGGCAATCTCGAACAGCTCGTCGAGCTCTTCCGAAATGACCAGCACGGCGCAGCCGGCATCGCGCAGTGCCAGCAGTTCGGCACGGATCTGCGCCGCGGCGCCCACGTCCACCCCCCAGGTCGGCTGCGCCACCAGCAGCACGCGCGGTTTGCCCAGGATTTCGCGGCCGACGATGAACTTCTGCAGATTGCCCCCGGACAGGCTGCGCGCCGCGGCCTGCGGCCCGCCGGCCTTGACGCCGAAGCGCGCAATCACCGTCTGCGCCTGCTGGCGCAGCGTCTGCCGACGGATCAACCCGGCCCGGGTGGTGTCGGCCGGGCGCGCCGTCAGCAGCATGTTCTGCTCCAGCGACAGGCTCGGTGCCGTGGCCCGGCCCAGGCGCTCTTCGGGAATGAAGTGCAGCCCGCGTTTGCGCCGTTGCGCCGGGCCGAGCGCGCCCACGGCTTCGCCCGCGAGTTGCACCGTTTGCGGCGGTGCGCGCCGGTCTTCGCCCGATAGCGCGGCCAGCAATTCCTGCTGACCATTGCCCGACACCCCGGCAATGCCCAGAATCTCTCCGGCGCGCACCTGCAGCGACAGTTGTTGCAGCGCCACGCCGAATTCGCCGTCGGCGGGCAGATGCAGATCGCGTACCTCCAGCAGCACCGCGCCCGCCTGCGACGGCCGGTGCTGCAACTGCGGCGGATCGGCGCCGATCATCAGCCGCGACAGGCTGGCCTCGGTCTCCCGCGCCGGATCGACCCGGCCGCTCACCCGTCCGCCCCGCAGCACGGTGCAGCTGTGGCACAGGCTGCGGATCTCGTCGAGCTTGTGGCTGATGTAGAGAATGCTGCAACCGTCTGCGGCGAGTTGGCGCAGCACCACGAACAGCTTGTCCACCGCCTGCGGCGTCAGCACCGAGGTCGGCTCGTCGAGGATGAGCAGCTTGGGGTCGGCCAGCAGACAGCGGATGATCTCCACCCGCTGGCGCTCGCCCACCGACAGGGTGTGCACCGGGCGGCGCGGCGCGCAATCCAGGCCGTAGCGGGCGGCGATGGCGCTGATGCGGGTCTCCACCTCAGCCAGAGCGATGCCGCGCCCCAGGCCCAGCCAGATGTTTTCCGCCGCGGTGAGGGTGTCGAACAGCGCGAAGTGCTGATACACCATGGCGATGCCCAACTCGCGCGCCATGCCGGGGTTTTTCATGCGCACCGGCTGGCCGTTCCACACGATCTGCCCGGCGTCGGGCTGCACCGCGCCGTAGATGATTTTCATCAGCGTCGACTTGCCCGCGCCGTTCTCGCCCAGCACGGCGTGGATTTCGCCGGCCTGCACCTGCAGGCTGATGGCGTCGTTGGCCTTGACGCCGGGGTAGGACTTGCTGATGTGGTCGAGCGCGAGCCGCATGGAATGAGTCGGGGTGGGCAAACGGTGCAAAGCCAGGATTGTGCGATACATCCACGCGCGGGCTCTGGCCGCCGCGTCCGCCGGCCTCGCTCAGCGCAGGTCGGCTTCGGTCTGCCGCACCACCATCCTGCCCTGCACATAGGTCGCGGCGAGGTTGCGCTCGTCGGCCAGCAGCATCCACGCGAACAAGCGCTCATGCAAACTGCGTGCCATGTCTTGGCGCCGCTGCTGCACCGCGCCTTCGGCCCAGCGCCACACCACCACGTCGGCCGCCGTGCCGGGGGCGAAGTGGCCGATCTCGTGCTCCAGATCCAGCGCCCGCGCCGCGCCGCGGGTGGCGGCATACAGCCCTTGCCAGGCGGTGAGGCGCTGGCCTTGCAGCGCCAGCACCTTGTAGCCATCGGCCAGGGTGCGCAGCTGGCACAGGCTGGTGCCGCCGCCCACGTCGCTGGCGGGTGCAACGCCCACACCGGCCGCCTCGGTGCGGGCCCAGTCGAACAGGCCGCTGCCCAGAAACAGGTTGGACGAGGGCGAGAAGGCAATGCTGCTGCCGGCCTGCGCCATGCGCGCGTGGTCGGTGTCGTCGAGCCAGATGCCGTGCGCCAGCAGGCTGCGGCGGGTGAGCAGGCCGTGGCGGTCGTAGACGTCGAGGTAGCTGCGGCTGTCGGGAAACAGCTCGGCGATCCAGCGCACCTCCTCGCGGTTTTCGGCCACATGCGTCTGCATGTACAGCCCGCCAGCATGTGCGGCGTAACGCTGCAGCAGCCGCCCGGCCATGGCCAGTTGTGCGTCGCTGCTGGTGGCGGCAAAGCGTGGCGTCACGGCATAGGCCAGGCGCTCCACGCCGTGCCAGCGCTCGATCAGGTCGATACATTCGGCTTCAGCCTGCACCACGTCGTCACGCAGGTCGGGCGGGCAGTTGCTGTCCATCAGCACCTTGCCGGTGATCAGCCGCATGCCCAGCCGCTGCCCGGCGGCGAACAGGGCCTCGCTGCTGGTCTTGTGCACCGTGGCGAACACCAGCGCCGAGGTGGTGCCGTGCGCCAGCAGGGCGTGCAAGAAGCGCTCGGCACCCTGGCGGCTTTGCTCTGGGTCGGCGTAGCGCGCTTCGGCCGGGAAGGTGTAGCGCTCCAGCCAGTCGAGCAGCGCCGCACCGAAGGAGGCGATGACGTCGAGCTGCGGCGCATGCACATGCGGATCGATGAATCCCGGCAGCAGCAGGTGGCCGCGCCAGTCCTGCCGCACCCAGCTGGCGTCGGGCGGCTCATCGGCGGCGCGCACCGCATGCACCCGCCCGTGCTCGATGAGCAGCCAGCCGTCGGGCTCGAAGCGCACGGCGCCGGTCGCGTCTTCACCCCAGCCGGGATCGCGCAGGAAGTAG
>JAKAFC010000201.1 GCA_021818065.1 Pseudomonadota bacterium | reverse complement strand
CCGACGATCAGGCCGCCGTGCGCGCCTTCGGGTATGAGGACTGAGCTGCACGAGCTGCCCGGTGCCGCCACATCCCGGTCGCGCAGCGCGCGCCGCGCCAACTCGGTCGAGCGGGTGCAGGACGAACCGATCTACGTGCTGCACAGCTACCCCTGGAAGGAAACCAGCCTGCTGCTCGACGTCTTCAGCCGCCGGCATGGCCGGGTGGCGCTGGTGGCCAAAGGGGCCAAGCGCCCCACCTCGGCATTGCGCGCGGTGTTGCTGGGCTTTCAGCCCTGCCACGCCAGTTGGAGCGGACGCGGCGAAGTGCGCACCCTCACCCGCGCCGATTGGGCTGGCGGGCTGGCGCCGCTGGCCGGGCTGCCCCTGCTGTGCGGTTTCTACTTCAACGAATTGCTGGTGCGCCTGCTGGCGCGCGAGGACGCGCACGAGGGCCTGTTCGACGCCTACCACGCCGGAGTGGCCGACCTGGCGCAGCGGCCGCATGCCCAGGCGGCCGAACTGGAGCCGGTGCTGCGCGGTTTCGAATTTGCCCTGCTGCGCGAACTCGGGCACCTGCCCGAGCTGCACCTCGAAGCCGCCACCTCGGCTCCGGTGCGCCCCGACGCGTTCTACCGCGTCGATCCCGATCACGGCGTCGCCGTCAGCGCGGCGCACGACGCCCTGGCGGTGCGCGGCGAGGTGCTGCTCGCCTTGCGCGACGGCCCTCCGGCCGCGGGCGACGTGACCCTGGCGCGCGCGGCCAAGAGCCTCATGCGCAGCCTGCTTCACTATCATCTTTCCGGCCAGACGCTGCGCACCCGCCAGCTTCTCATCGACCTCCACAAGCTATGAATCCAATGGCCACCGCCCCCGATGCGGCACCGCTGCTCGGGGTGAACATCGACCATGTCGCCACGCTGCGCAATGCCCGCGGCGGCAGCTTTCCCGACCCGGTGCTCGCGGCGCAGCAGGCCGTCGAGGCCGGGGCCGACATCATCACCTTCCATCTGCGCGAAGATCGTCGCCACATCCGCGATGCCGATGTCGAGCGGCTCAAGGCCAGCATCACCGCGCCGCTGAACTTCGAGTCGGCGCTGGCACCCGAGATGCTCGACATCATCTGCCAGGTGCGGCCGCAGATGGTCTGCCTGGTGCCCGAGCGGCGGCAGGAGGTCACCACCGAGGGCGGCCTGGATGTGGTCGGCCAGTTCGACCGCGTGCGCGCGGCTTGCGCCCGCCTGGCCGACTGCGGCTGCCGGGTGTCGCTGTTCATCGAGCCCAGCGCGCAGCAGATCGAGGCCAGTGCCCGCGCCGGCGCGCCCTGCATCGAACTGCACACCGGGGCCTACGCCAACGCCTTTGACGCCGCGGACGACGCCACGCGCCAACGCGAGTTCGAGCGCATCGTCGCTGGGCTGCAGCTGGGCCGCAGCCTGGGCCTGCAGACCAACGCCGGGCATGGCCTGAGCCTGCACAGCACCCCGGCCATCGCCGCATTGCCCGAGGTCAGCGAGCTGCACATCGGCCATGCTCTCATCGGCCATGCCGTGTTCGTTGGTCTGATGCAGTCGGTGCGCGATTACCAGGCGGCCATCGCCCGCGCCGTGGCTGCCGCGCGCGCTGCCTGAGGCCGCCCGCGCCGGGCTTGGCATGCTCTACGGCATCGGCACCGACGTCTGCGCCATCAGCCGCATGGCCGCTGCGGTGCAGCGCCATGGTGAACGCTTTGCCCAGCGCGTGCTGGGCCCGAGCGAACTGGCCGAGTACCGCCGTCGGCTGGCCAAGGTGGAGCGTCGCGGCATTCACTACCTGGCCACACGGTTTGCCGCCAAAGAGGCGTTTTCCAAGTCCATCGGTCTGGGCATCCACGATCCCATGCGCTGGCGCGACTGCGAGGTGCTCAAGCTCCCCAGTGGTCAGCCCGTCATCGTGCTGCACCACGCGCTGAAAGCCTGGTGCGAGGCCCGTGCCCTGCGCTTCATGGTGTCGGTGTCCGACGAGGCCGACACCGCGCTGGCCATGGTGGTGGCTGAAGTCGCTCCGCCCGCTGCATCCTCCCTCGCCCACACGCCGTGATGCCCTCTCCCCTGATCCTCGACGTCGCCGGGCTGGAACTCGGCAAGGCAGACCGCAAACGGCTGCGCAATCCGCTGGTGGGCGGCGTGGTGCTGTTTGCCCGCAACTGGCAGAACCGGGCGCAGCTCGCCGCGCTGTGTGCGCAGATCAAGGCGGTGCGGCCCGAGCTGTTGATCGCGGTGGACCACGAGGGCGGCCGGGTGCAGCGTTTTCGCACCGATGGGTTCACCCCGCTCCCAGCGATGCGCGAGCTGGGGGTGCACTGGATGCTCGACGCCCCAGGCGCCATGCGCCGTGCCGCGGCCTGCGGTCTGGTGCTGGCGGCGGAACTGCGCGCCTGCGGGGTGGATTTCAGCTTCACCCCGGTGCTCGATCTCGATTGGGGCGGCTCCAGCGTGATCGGCGACCGCGCGTTTCATGCCGACGCCCGGGTGGTCGCGGTGCTGGCGCAGAGCCTGATGGCGGGTCTGGCGCGTGCCGGCATGGCGCATTGCGCCAAGCACTTTCCGGGTCATGGCTACGCCCGTGCCGACACCCATGTGGCCGTGGCGCGCGATCCGCGGCCGCTGCAGGCCATTTTGCAGGCCGACGCCGCGCCCTATGGCTGGCTCGCCCCGGGCCTGCGCGCGGTGATGCCCGCGCATGTGATTTACCCCGAAGTCGATGCGCAGCCCGCCGGTTTCAGCGCGTTCTGGTTGCGCGAGGTGCTGCGTGAGCGCATCGGCTTCACCGGCGCCATTCTCAGCGACGATCTGGGCATGGCGGCAGCGCGGGCGCAGGGGCAGAGCCTGGCTCAGGCCGCGCTGCAGGGCTTGCAGGCCGGGTGCGACGCCATGCTTGTGTGCAACCAGAGCGTGATCGACGACGGCCGCCCGCTCGACGACTTGTTGCGCGAACTGGCGCGCGCTGGTGACGACGGGCAGTGGCAGCCCGACCCGCAAAGCGCGCGGCGCCTGTTCGATCTGCTGCCACAGCAGCCGGCGCTGGCCTGGGACGAACTCATGGTGAGCGACACCTACCGCGCCGCGCTGGAGGCGGCATTCGCCACCCCTTCTCAGGGGTAGAACAGCACCAGCTTGTAGCCTGCGGGCGGGGTGCCGCGGATGGCGAGATGCAACTGCAGTTGCTGTTGCTGTCCGGGGGCGATGCCAGCCAGCAGCGCGTTGCCCGTGGCCTGCGCCGCGGGCAGGTACTGCGCGGCATCGAGCACCTTGCGTTGCTGGATGCGGCCTTGGGCGTCGGTCAGCGTCAGTTCCACGGCGGGCCAAGCCACGGCGCGATCGACGCGGTTGCGCAGCAGGATGGTGAGCTCCAGACCGTCGGCCGCCGGGCTCAGCGCCGAGGCGTCGATCACCAGGGCGTCCAGGTTGCGGGGCGCCCCCACGCTGCAGCCGGTGGTGGCCTGACACAACTGCTGCAGCCAGGCGCGGCTGTCGGGCCATTGCTGCGCCAGGGTGTCGCGCCAGTGCAGTGCGGCCTGCGCCGCGAGCAGCAGCACCAGCAGCAGACTGAGCAGCGCCAACACCGCGCGGGCGGCGCCGCTGCTCCAGAACGCCTGCCTGCGTGCCTGGCGCACGAATTCGGGTTCGGCTGCAGCGGCCTTGGCGACGGCCAGGGTATCGGCCGCGGCCTGGGGGGCTTCTTCGCCGTTGAAGTGGTAGTTGAGGGCTTCGTTCAGGCTGAACTCGGACAGCGGCGCGGCCTCGGTCTCAGCGAGCAAGTCTGCAGCGGCTTGCGGCTGGGCGTCGGCATCCGGTGGCTCGGCGGACAGGTCGGGCGCGATCGGCTCGGGGTGCGGGAGCGATTCGGGCGCAAGGTCCTGGGGCTGCTGCGGCGCGGTGGTGTCGGCTGACGCGGCAGACGGTGTGGCGGTCTCGGCCGGAGTCGGTGAGGCGGGCGCCAGGTCGTAGGGTTGGACGGTCAGGGGCAGGAACCCGGCGTACGCCGGTTGGTCGAGCGGGATGTTGCTCCAACGCAGGCCGGCGGCCAGGGGGGTGGCGACCGCAGCGGGTTCGGCTGGAGCCGCAGCGGGCTCGGCGGGTGTGGCGGTTGTGGCGGTTGTGGCGGTTGTGGCGGTTGTGGCGGTTGTGGCGGTTGTGGCGGTTGTG
>JAKAFC010000036.1 GCA_021818065.1 Pseudomonadota bacterium | reverse complement strand
CCTGAGGGCGCGGCGCCCGCGGTCGGCGCAGGGGGTGGCCCGGCTTTTGCTGGAATGGGACAATGCAGCGACCTGAAGTCCGGAGTTGACCCCATGGCCACATCCGACGCATCCGCCGACTTTCCCGATTCTCGCTTCTTCGCCAGCCACCCCGATGCGCTGCACGGGGCGGTGGCCGCGGTGCAGCTCGACGGCGTGTTTCCGCTCGACTGGGTGGACGTGCTGAATCCGCCGCAGACGCTGGCCGAGGTCATGGCGGACAACAACACCCTGTTGCGTGCGCTGTTGATGCTCGACGAGCCGCCGACATCGCATGATGGCGAGCACGGCCGTGCCGACCCCATCCAGAATCTGGAACGCCGGGTCGATCTGCTGCTGCTGATGGCCAGTGCTGCGCTGCGTGGCCTGGGCAATCTGCCTGCCGAGCGGCCCTGCGCGCTGTCGTCGCGCAAGTTGCGCTGGGCCTGCAGCGAGCCGCTGGACGTCGGTCGCAGACTCTGGGCGCGGATCTATCTGCGCCACCGTGTGGCCTTGCCCTTGCTGTTGCCCGGCCAGATCACCGAGCGCCAGCCCGATCGCGGCCAGTTCTGGCATACCCTGGAACTCGACAGCCTCGACCAGCATGTGCAGAACGATCTCGACCGGCTGATCTTCCGTCACCATCGCCGCCAGGTGGCGCGCCACCGCAAGGGCGCCTGAGCGCCGACGCGCTGCAATTCCGTATTCCATTCCCCTTTCGACGCCATGGGCCGCAAAAAAGCACACGAGGAACACGAGAACCACGAGCGGTGGTTGGTGTCGTATGCCGACTTCATCACTCTGCTGTTCGCTTTTTTCGTGGTGATGTATTCCATCTCCTCGCTCAACGAAGGCAAGTACAAGGTGCTGTCGCAGACCATGGTGGCGGCTTTCACCGGCCAGCCCACTACGCCCAACCCGGTCCAGACCGGCCAGCCCTTCAACAGCATGCCGTCGGCCATCGACCTGCCGCCCATCCCCAAGCAGCAGAAGCCCGAGATCGTGCAACCCGGGCGCGGCGGTCCGGGGGCCAAAGAGGTGCAGAAGACGCTCGAAGGCGTGGCGCGCAAGATCGAGAGCCTGCTGGCCACGGCCATTCGCAAGGGCGACGTGCAGGTGCGCATGACGCCGCTGGGTGTGGTCATCGACATCCACGACACCGTGCTGTTCGCCTCCGGCCAGGCCGAGCTGACACCGCAGGCGCAAGACCTGCTCAACCAGATCGCCGGGGTGTTGCAGGGGGTGGATTACCCGATCCAGGTCAACGGCTTCACCGATGACCGGCCGATCAACACGCCGCTGTTCCGCTCCAACTGGGCGCTGTCGTCGGCCCGGGCTGTGTCTGTGGTGGAAATGTTCATCGCGCAAGGGGTGGCCCCGGCGCAGCTTGTGGCTGCGGGGTATGGTCAATATCATCCCGTCGCATCCAACGACACCGCCAAGGGCCGCGCGGCCAACCGCCGCGTCAGCGTGGTGATCGTGTCTCCCCTCAGCCATGCGAACGTGAACGAAACGCCCATCGTCCCGGCCCAAGCGCCCGCTACACCCGCCGCGCCTGCCGCCGTCACGCCGCCCAGTCACGGAACAGCCTCTTGAACGACGACCTGCAACCGCTGAAAAATCGTCTGCGCTGGCTCAATCGCGCCATCCTCGCCCTGGTCGTCCTGGTTCTGCTGGGCCTCATCGCCTGGGCCGTCATCGGTCTGCGCAAGCCGCAGCCCAGCGTCAGCAGCACCGTCATTCATCCCGCCTCCAGCGCATCGAATCTGGCCACGCGCGCCGCCTCGGCCGTGGCGGCCGCGACACCCAAACCCGCACCGAGCACGGCGCAGCAGGAGCGTGCGGCAGCGGCAGCGATCGATGCGCTGTCGGCCGCGAGTAGCCCGGCGGCGGCATCGCATCCGGCAGCGCAAGCGCCCGTGGCGCCGATGCAGACGCTGACGCCGCAGCCCGTCGCCTCGGCGCCGCCAAAAGTGGCCGCGGCCGCCACGCCGCTGCAAGCGCCGACGGTGCTGCCTGCGTCCACCGCGAGCGCTGCGCCGCAGGCTGCAGCCAAGCCCAAGCCGACGCCGCGGCTGCAGGTCAAGCACCCCAAACCGTCCGCAGCACACAGCGCGGCGACTGCGCAGCCGCACAAATCGCGCACGCCGCCCGTCCCTCCGTCCACCGCAACGCCGCGATCTGCGACAGTGTCGGTGTGCCGTGCGGCGGGGTGGTATGTGCAGCTGGGGGCTTTCAGCAAGACGCCCAGCATCGACCGCCTGGCGCAGCGGCTGCATCGGGCCGGTTACACCCAGGTCTGCCTGGCCCCCGAGGAGGTTCGCGGCCTGCGGCTGTTCTATGTCGGTCCCTACCGCACAGCCGCGGCGGCGCGTGCCGCGCGTGAGCGGCTGCACGCGCTCACGGGCACCGAGGGCATGCTGCGCAAGCGCGACTGATGCAGCAGCACTGTCGCGGGCTGCGAAAATGCCGCCATGCGTGACGACCGAATGACCGAGACCCTGATGGCCGAACCTCGCGCCGCAGACGGCGCCGACCTGCTGCTGGGCGAGAGTCCGTCCATGCGCGCGCTGCGCGAGCAGATCCGGCGTGTGGCGCAGACCGACAGCACGGTGCTGGTGCTGGGTGAATCCGGTACCGGCAAGGAATTGGTGGCGCGTGCGGTCCATGCCTGGTCGCCGCGCGCTGCGCGGCCGTTCATCGCGGTGAATTGCGGCGCGATTCCGGGCGAATTGATGGAGAGCGAGCTGTTCGGCCACGAACGCGGGGCTTTCACCGGCGCCATGCAGGTGCGCAAGGGCCGCTTCGAGCTGGCGGGGCGCGGCACGCTGTTTCTCGATGAAATCGCCGAGATGAGCCCGCCGCTGCAAGTCAAGATCTTGCGCGTGCTGCAGGAAAAGAGCTTTGAACGGGTGGGCGGCAACGAGGTGCTGGCGTCACAGGCGCGCATCGTCGCCGCCACGCACCGCGACCTCGAACAGCAGATCGGCCTGGGGCGGTTTCGCGAAGACCTGTTCTACCGCCTCAACGTGTTTCCATTGCAGGTGCCGCCGCTGCGCGAGCGGGGCGACGATATTCTGCTGCTGGCGCAGCACGCGCTGCAGCGCCTGGAGGCTCAGGGCCTGGGGCGGGTGCGGTTTGGCGACGGCGTGCAGCAGGCGCTGCTGGCCTATCGCTGGCCGGGCAACGTGCGCGAGCTGCAGAACCTGATGGAACGGCTGCTCATCCTCCACGCCGGCTCCATCGTGCGCTTGGCCGATCTGCCGCCCAAGCTGCGCACCGCAGGCGATGCGGACCGCGTCGAGCCGCTGGCCAGCGGGGCCCCCGTGCCGATGTCCAGCCCGGACCTGGCCGCACAAAGGGACGGTACCGACGACGAGCAGGATGGCCTGCGCGCGCTAATGCAGGCGATGACCGCGCCCGCGACCTTTCCGCAATTGCCACCCGAGGGCATGGACCTGCGGGCCTTTCTCGAAGACATCGAGCGCAGTCTGATCAGTCAGGCGCTGGAGCGCAGCCGCAACGTCATCGCCCACGCTGCGCAACACCTTGGTCTGCGACGGACGACGTTGGTGGAAAAGATCCGCAAGTACGGGCTGGGCCCGTCGGATTGAGCCTCGGCCCCAGGTGACGGAAAATCGTCACCGCGCAGGCCTCCGATTTGCTAACTTGCGAGTCGTCCTCCCAAGCCTGCCTTCGCACACCTCGCCCAGCCCATGACATCGCCGCGCATTTTGTTGATCGATCCCGACCCGGTCGGCGGCCAGCACCTGGGCGAGGCGTTGCAGGCGGCTGGCTGCGTGACGCAATGGCAGGGCGGGGGTGAAGACGCGCTGCAGGCCGTGGCGCAGGGCTGGTCGCCCGACCTGGTGTTCTGCAGCGAAGCCCCGGGGGCGTCGGCGGCCAGCGCCGCGCTCATCGCCCGGCTGCATGCGCTGCAGCCGCAGTTGCCGGTGGTCATCGTGGCGCAAGATCCTTCGGTGCAGGCGGCGGTGCAGGCCTTGCAGCACGGTGCGGCCGACTACCTGGGCCACAGCGGTCCGCTCGATGCCGACGAGGCGCTGGCGCGAATCCGCCGTTTCGTCCCCGGTGCGGCTCTGACAGCCCCCAAAGCCAAGCCGCCCGCAGCGCCTGCCGCTCGGCGCAGTGACACCCTGGTTGCGCAGTCTGCAGCCATGCTGGGGCTGCTGGATGTCGCCCGCCGCGCCGCGCAGACCGACGTCACCGTGATGCTGCTGGGCGAGAGCGGGGTCGGCAAGGAAGTGCTGGCGCGGTATGTGCACAACCAGTCGCCGCGCGCGCAGGGGCCGTTCATCGCCATCAACTGCGCGGCCATTCCCGAAACCTTGCTGGAAGCCACGCTGTTCGGCTTCGAGAAGGGCGCCTTTACCGGCGCCGGCCAGTCAGCGCCGGGCAAGTTCGAGCAGGCGCAGGGCGGCACCCTGCTGCTCGATGAGGTGACGGAAATGGCCCCGGCGCTGCAGGCCAAGCTGTTGCGAGTGTTGCAGGAGCGTGAGATCGAACGGCTGGGCGGGCGCAAGCGCATCGTGCTCGATCTGCGGCTCATCGCCACCAGCAACCGCGATCTGCAGCAGGCAGTGCAGCAGGGCGTGCTGCGCGAGGACGTCTATTACCGCCTCAGCGTGTTTCCGCTGCAGATCCCGCCGTTGCGGCAACGGCGTGACGACATCCTGCCGCTGGCGCAGGCCATGCTTGCGCGCCACGCTGCGCAGTTGGGCGGGGCGTCGGGCGCGCAGGGCGGAGCCCCGCTGGTGCCGCGCCTGGACGCCTCGGCGCAGCAGGCGCTGCTGGCGCATACCTGGCCCGGCAACGTCCGCGAACTCGACAACGTGATGCAGCGCGCCGCCATCCTCTGCCGCAACGGTGTCATCAGCGCCGCCGATCTGCTGTTCGCGCCAGCGGCGCTGCCCGCGGCGAACCTGCCGCTCCGGCCCGTGGCCGCGGCGCAGACCGCGGGGGGTGATCTGGGCAGCGAATTGGCGCAGAGCGAGCGTCAGCTCATTGCCGAGGCGCTGCAGCAAAGCCAGGGCTCCAAGGCGCTGGCGGCGCAACGCCTGGGCATCAGCCCGCGCACCCTGCGGCACAAGCTGCAGAAACTGCGCGAGGCAGGTCTGGAACTGCCTGATTAGTGGCCGTGGTATGCGTTTTGCTTCGTCAGGCCAAAACGCTGCGGTTCAACGCCTTGACGCGGCACCAATGGAGAGCCAGCCATGCAGATCGACCCCATGCAAAACGTCCTCGCCCAGATGCGCAGCCTGGCCGCGCAGGCTGCGGCGCGCCCAGCTGACAGCACGGCGACAACCGGCGCTGCCGGGGCTGGGGCGCAGCAGACCGACTTTGCCGCCACGCTCAAGATCGCCCTCGACGGTGTCAGCACCGAGCTGCAGCAGGCCGATGCGCTGCAGCAACAGTTCGTGTCCGGCACGGGCGATGTCAGTCTGAGCGATGTGATGCTGGCCACGCAGAAGGCCAGCCTGTCCTTCCAGGCGGCGCTGCAGGTGCGCAACAAGCTGGTGTCGGCGTATCAGGACATCATGAACATCCAGGCCTGAGCATCACCCGCCCCGCACTACGACAATTTTTTGACACTTCGCCATGGCCACGACCGCCACCGCCGCGCTGCAAGACCCCTTGGGCGCCTTCCGCCAGATGAGCATGAACCAGCGGTTCACCTGGCTGGCGGGGCTGGCGGCGCTCATCGCGCTGATCGTCGTAGCCCTGCTGTGGACCAGTCGGCTCGACTATCAGGTGCTCTACACCAATCTGTCCGAGCGCGACGGCGGCGCTGTCATCGGGGCGCTGCAGAAGCTCAACGTGCCCTACCGCATCACCGGTGGCGGCGCGGTGATCGAGGTGCCGTCGCAGCAGGTCTACGCCACCCGCATGAAGCTGGCCGCCGACGGTCTGCCCAAAGGGGCTGGCGTCGGCTTCGAGGTGCTGGACAAGGAGCCGATGGGCACCAGCCAGTTCGTCGAGCGCATCAATTACCAGCGGGCGCTCGAAGGCTCGCTCGGCCGCACTATCGAATCGCTCTCGGCAGTCGATGCCGCCACCGTGCATCTGGCCATTCCCAAACCGTCGGTGTTCCTGAGCGAAGCCGAAAAACCCTCCGCCTCGGTGCTGCTCAAGCTCTACCCGGGGCGGGTGCTCAGTGGCGCGCAGGTGGCGGGCATCGTGCACCTGGTGGCCTCGGCGGTGGCAGGGTTGAACGACAAGGACGTCAGCGTGGTCGATCAGGACGGCAACCTGCTGACCAACGGAGCCCGGGCCGACAGCGGCATTCAGCCGGAGCAACTGGCCTACCGCAACACCATCGAGCAGCAGTACCGCAAACAGATCGAGGCCCTGCTGGCACCGCTGGTCGGCCGAGATGGCGTGCGCGTGGCGGTGTCGGCCGACATCGATTTCGCCAAGACCGAGTCGAGCTCGGTGATCTATGGCCAGGGGCATGTGCTCAGCCAGCAGCAGCAAAGCACCAATTCCTCGGGCAGCGGCACGTTGCCCGCCGGGGTGCCGGGGGCGCTGACCAACCAGCCGCCCGGCGGCGTGACGGCGCCGTTCACTGTGGGCTCGGCGTCGGCGCCGCTCACCCCGCAACAGCTCACACAGATCACGCCCAGCCTGAAGACGCTGGCGCCGACCGCGGCGAGTTCGTCGGCCACCACCAATTACGACCTGGACAAGACGGTGAGCCACACCCAGTTGCCCGTGGGCATGGTCAAGCGGCTGTCGGTGTCGGTGCTGGTGAACGATCAGGCCAAGAACGGCAAGCCGGTGGCCGTGAGCGCGGCGCAACTCGGGCAGATGAAGCAGCTGGTGGAAAACGCCATCGGCTTCAGCGCCCAACGCGGCGACCAGGTGAGTGTGATCAACATGCCCTTCGCCGCGGCGCAGAAGGAGGCCGAGAGCCAGCTGCCGGTGTGGCGTCAGCCCTGGGTCTGGGACGGGGTGCGGCAGGCGCTGCCGTACCTCGTGGCGCTCATTCTGGGGTTGCTGGCGTACCGCGCCATGCGTCGCGCGGCATCCGGCGGGGGCAAGCGCCGCCGTACCGAGCCGGGCGAGGGCCCGGGCGACAGCGGCTCGCCTGCCGCGGCCGCCGCTGTCAGCACGGCTCCAGCGTCAGGAGTGACCGCCGCCAGCGCCGACATGCCCGGGGCGCTGGCAGCGGACACGGTGCATCTGAGCAACACCCTGGAATCGGACACCGCGATTTCGCGCGAGCTGGTCAAGCAAGACCCGCGGCGGGCGGCGCAAGTGGTCAAGGAGTGGCTGTCCGATGGCCAGTGAATCCGCCGAATTCAGCGGCCTCGACCGGGCCGCGGTGTTGCTGCTCAGCCTGGGCGAGGATCAGGCGGCGGAAATCATGCGCCATCTCGGCCCGCGCGAGGTGCAGCGCCTGGGCGTGGCCATGTCCAAGCTCAGCCGCGTGAGCACCGATCAGGCGCACGCGGTGCTGCGCGAATTCCGCGAAAAAATCGAGCAGCAGACCGCGCTCGGCCTGGGCGCCAACGAGTTCCTGCGCGGCGCGCTGACCAAGGCGCTGGGTGGCGAACGCGCCAATTCGCTGATCGAGCGCATTCTGCATGGCGGCGAATCCAGCGGCCTCGAAAACCTCAAATGGCTGGAGCCGCGGGCCGTGGCCGAGCTGATCAAGCTCGAACATCCGCAGGTGGTGGCGCTGGTGCTGGCCAATATCGAGCCCGAGCAGGCCGCCGAGGTGCTGCATTTCCTGCCCGAACGGCAGGCGGGCGAGGCCATGCTGCGGCTGTCTGCGCTCGACGGCTTGCAGCCCAGCGCGCTGCGCGAACTCAACGACGTGCTGGAAGAACAGCTTTCGGGCGATTCGCAGAGCGTGCAGGTGAGCTCGGTGGGCGGCCCCAAGGTGACGGCGGAGATTCTCAACCGCGTCGATACCGCGCTGTCGTCGAGCATCATGGAACACCTGCGGTCGCAGGACGAAGAACTGGCCACCAAGGTGCAGGACCAGATGTTCGTGTTCGACGACCTCATCAACGTCGACGACCGCAGCCTGCAGACCATGCTGCGCGAGATTTCCTCGGAAACGCTGATTCTTGCGCTCAAGGGCGCGAACAATGCGCTCAAGGACAAGTTCCTCGGCAATATGTCCAAGCGCGCCGCCGAAATGATGCGCGACGACATGGAGGCCAAGGGCCCGGTCAAGCTCAGCGAAGTGGAAGGCGCGCAGAAAGAAATCCTGCAGATCGCCGCGCGCCTGGAGGCCGCCGGGCAGATCCAGCTCGGCAGCGGCGGCGGCGAGGCCTTGGTGAGTTGAGCACCGCAGGCGAGGCACCATGAGCGGCATCATCCCCAAAGAAGCCGCTGGCGCCGCCAAGCGCTGGCAGCCGCAGGACGTGGAGGCCGTTGACGATCCTGCTGCACCGGCACGCGGCCTCGCAGGCGGTGGCCCGCCCACGGCGCAGCAGTTCGAGGCGGTGTACGCCCAGGCCGAGGCGCAGGGGCGGGAGGAGGGCAGAGCCCTCGGCCTCGTGGAAGGTCGGCGCGACGGCTTCGCTGCCGGACACGCCGAAGGACTGGCCGCAGGGCGGGCCCAGGCACAGCAGGAACACGAGGCCTTGCAGCAGCTTCTCACCCGGCTCGCCCAGCCGGTGGCTGCGCTCGACGCCGAGGCCGAAACAGCACTGGTGGCCCTGGCGCTGGAGCTGGCGCGGCAGGTGGTGCTGCACGAGCTGCGCACCCAGCCCGAGGCCATTCTGCCCATCGTGCGCAAGGCGCTGGCGGCGTTTCCGGCGCAGGCCGGTGTGCCCGCGCTGCACTTGCATCCGCAGGATCTGGCGTTGGTGCGCAGCGCCGCCCCCGAGCTCGAAGCCAGCGGCATCAGCACCGTGCCCGACGAGCACTTGCAGCGCGGCGACGTGCTCATCCAATCCGCACCCGCCGGCCAGGCGGCCATGCCGGACCGCCGCTGGCGCACGCGCAACCGCGAGGCGGTGAGCGAACTCGACCTACGGGTGGAGGAGCGCTGGCGGCAAATCATGGCGCGGCTGTTCGAGGAGGGTCTGCAGTGAGCGACCCTACAGCGCCTTCGCCGGCCGCTGCTGCGCCCGCAGCTCCTGCAGCCCATCTGCCCGGTGCGCCCAACCGTCTGCACACCTTGCGCCAGCGTCTGCGCAGCGCCGGTGGCCTGCCACTGGCTTACGCCGGCAGTCTGGTGCGGGTGCGCGGGCTGATTCTGGAAGCCCAGGGCATCGAGGCCAGTCTGGGCGAGCGCTGCCGCATCAGCACCGAGCACAACCGCTTCATCGATGCCGAAGTCGTCGGCTTCAACGGCGACCATGTGCAGCTCATGGCGCTGGGCGAGGTGCAAGGCCTCACACCCGGGGCGCGGGTCAATCCGGTGCCGGGAGATATCCGCATTCCCGTCGGCCCCGAGCTGCTGGGCCGCGTGCTCGATGGCAACGGCCGCCCGCTGGACGGCGCCGGGCCGTTGCTGGCCTCGCGCTACACCACACTGTCGGCCAGCCCGATCAACCCGCTGGGGCGCGCCTTGGTGCGGCAGCCGCTGGACGTGGGGGTGCGCGCCATCAACGCCCTGTTCACCGTCGGCCGCGGGGCGCGCATGGGCCTGTTCGCCGGCAGCGGCGTGGGCAAGAGCGTGCTGCTGGGCATGATGGCGCGCAACACCGATGCCGACATCATCATCGTCGGACTCATCGGCGAGCGCGGCCGTGAGGTCAAGGAATTCATCGAGGACATCCTCGGCGTCGAGGGTCGCCGCCGCGCGGTGGTGGTGGCCGCGCCCGCGGACGCTCCCGCGCTCACCCGCATCCGCGGCGCGCGCCTGGCCACCGCCATGGCCGAGTACTACCGCGATCAGGGGCAAAACGTGCTGCTGCTGATGGACTCGGTCACCCGCTACGCCCTGGCGCTGCGCGAAGTGGCGCTGGCGGCGGGCGAGCCCCCGGCAGCGCGCGGTTTTCCGCCCTCGGTGTTCGCCAAACTGCCTGCGCTGGTGGAACGCGCGGGAAACGGGCCGGAGGGTGGCGGCAGCATCACCGCCTTTTACACCGTGCTGATGGAGGGCGACGATCAGCAAGACCCGGTGGCGGACAACGTGCGCGCCATCCTCGACGGTCACATCGTCCTCAGCCGCCGCCTGGCGGAGCAGGGGCATTTCCCCGCCATCGACCTGCAGGCATCCATCAGTCGCGTCATGCCCAATCTCGCCAGCCCGATGGAATTGCGGCGCATGCAGCGGCTCAAGGAGATGCAGTCGCGCTACGCCAGCCAGCAAGACCTCATCGCCGTCGGTGCGTACACCCCGGGCGCCGACCTGCAACTCGACCAGGCGGTGCAGGCGCATGCGGGGATTCGCAACTTTCTCGTGCAGGACATGCACGCCGCAGTCGGTCTGCCGCAGAGTCGCCAGGAACTGGCCGATCTGATGACGCCCTACTTTCCCACCACGCCGGGAATTTGACGCCAGCATCGCGGGCCCAAGGCCACGATGGTCCCAGGGCTGCCGAATTGCAAGGGGATGGGTTTACACTTTGCTGAACCTTCTCCACCGTTTGGCGCATGACGTACAACAACACACTCGACCCGCAGCGTCTGCAGACCTTGCAAACCCTGCATGCGCAGGCGGTCGAGGCCAGTCAGAACTGTGGTCAGGCGGTTGGAAGACAGCAAGAAGTGCTGCGATCCGCCCAATCCAAGCTGGAGCAACTGCAGAGCTACGCGACCCAATATCGTGAACAGATGCATGCCGTCGGCACGGCGGGCTCGGCGTGGAGTCAGGTCCGCGATCTGCGTGGATTTGTCGAACGGATCGACAGCGCCATCGCCGCGCAGCATGGCGAAATTGCACGGCAGCAGCAGGCACTGGCCGCTTGCACCGCGCAATGGACGGCGGCGCGGCAGCGGGAAAAGGCGTTCGAGGTGCTGATCGATCAGATGCAGGCCCAGACGCGACAGGGACAGAAAGCCAGTGCCCTCAAAAGCCTGCAGGAATGGGCCGTGCGCCGCGCGTCGCAGTTTCTGCCCAGTTCGCAGCAACGCTCCGATTTTTGACGGCAGGCCCTTGTCGTGCCGGGGCCAATCGGCAGGGACAGGCGGGGCCTGATCTGCACGGGCGATCTGGCGCAGGATTTGCTTTGGGAGGGCATGCCTTCGTCTCCAACGCCGCCATGCCGCTGATCGTCCCCGCCCTCACCGCCCCCGCTGCCGCCCCAGCGGCAACGCCTGTACCTGCAGCGGCTGAAGCCACGGCCACAGCGCCGTCGCCGGGTTCCGCCAACGGCACACCGCGCTTTGCCGACGCCCTGTCGCGCGCCGGCCAGACGCAGAACGCGCAGCCCACGGCGCCCGACACGCGTAGTGCTGCTGCGCAGCCCAACGCGTCGGCTCAGCCCTCGTCGCCCAATCCCGCCTCCCGTGAGTCCGGTGCCGATTCTGCGCAGCAGCCAGAGGCCACTGCAGCTGATGGCGCGGCCGCAACCGCTTTGGCGATGCAGGCCAGCGGCGCGCTGGAGGCGGCAACGCCCGCCGCGCCGAGCGGCAAAACTTTGCCGCACGACCGCCACACGGCCGATGCCGCCGCGGCGCTGAGCCCCGCGTCGTTGGGCGCCCCCTCCGTCCCAGTGGTCGGCGCACTGGCGGCACTGGTGCCACCTCCGACAACGCCCGCGCCGACCATGCCGAGCGCCAACGCGACTGCCGAGCCCGCAGTCGTCAGCCTGGCAACACAAGCCGCGGCACAGCCCCACATGTTTGCCTTGGAGAGCCCGCAGCAGCCCCCAGGCGGCTTCGGCGCCTCGCTTTCCGCAGCGTCCGAGCACCATCAGGGCGCCGCAACGGCGTCGGCTTCGGCGTCGGCTTCGGCCCCGGTCTTCGCCGCGTTGCAGCAGGCCGCAGCAAAGGGCAGTGACACCGCGACAGCGGCAGTCACCAGCGCCCCGCCCCGCAGCGAAAGCACCAGCACTTCAACTGCGCCGTTGCCACTGGCGCAATCCATCGCGCTGCCGCTGACCACGCCGACTTCCCAGGGCGCAGCGCCAGCCGTGGTGCATCCCGCAGTGGGATCACCCGACTGGGGGCAGGCCATGAACCAGCAGGTGCTGCTCGCGGCGCAGGGACAGCAGCAGTTCGCCACGCTGCATCTCAATCCGCCGCAACTCGGGCCGCTGGAGGTGCACCTGCAACTGCACGAGGGGCAGATCCAGGCGCAGTTCGTCTCGCCCCATGCCACGGTGCGACAGGCTGTGGAGGCGGCGCTGCCGCAGTTGCGCGATCTGTTCACCGGCGCCGGGCTGTCGCTGATGCAGACCTCGGTGGGTTCGCAGGGCGGGCAGGGCGCGTGGCAGCAGGCCACCCGCGGGCCGCAGACCGCATCCGGGCTCCAGGGCGTGGGTGCGGCGTCGGACCCGGTGGGTCTGACCACCACGCGCCCGCAACGCTGGCAACAGGGATTGGTGAACACCTATGCCTGAGTCGCTACCGCTCCTGGGCGCGGTGCCTGCCCGGCGCATCGCCCTTCAACGCAGGCCCCGGCGTGCCGTTAATCCTTTCAGCGAAGCGGCGCCGTGCGTGAGCGCTGCCGTTGGCAATTCAGGAGTCGGGCATGGCAGAACAAGAGGGCAAAGCCAAGGAAAAGGACGGCGGGGGCAAGACCAAGCTCATCATCATCGTGCTGGTCGCGGTCATCGTGTTGATGGCGGGGGGCGGTGCGGCGGCGTTCTTTCTGCTCAAACCCAAGGCGGCGCCCACCATGGCCGAGCTCGCGGCACAGGCTGCCGCCGAGCGGGCGAAGAACATGCGCTTCATCAGCATGGAGCCGTTCGTCACCAATCTGCAAAGCACCGATGGGACCGTGCACTACCTGCAGGTCAAGATCGATCTCAAGACCTACGATCCATCGGTTGAAGCCAAGGTCAAGCTCATGACGCCCGAACTCCGCAACAACATTCTGCGCATTCTTGCCAGCGAGTCGGCCGACAAGGTCGACAGTGTCGAGGGCCGCGACCGTCTGCGGCAGGACATCCTGCAGTCGGTCAACAAGGTGCTCGAAACCGCTCCAGCCGTGGCTGCGGCCGAAGGCGGGCACGGCGGTGGTGCAGCCGCCGCAGGCGCCTCGCACGGCGCAGCGCCGGTGGACGGCGTGTTCTTCACCGCCTTCGTGGTGCAGTGACATGGTGCAGGACGTTCTGTCCCAAGACGAAGTCGACGCGCTGTTCGGCGGGATTGCGGGCGAGGAGCCCGTGGCCGAACCCGTGGAGGAGGACGCGCAGGGAATCCGTCCCTACGACTTGGCCAGCCAGGACCGCATCGTGCGCGGGCGCATGCCCACGCTCGAGGTCATCAACGAGCGCTTCGCCCGATTGTGGCGGGTGAGCCTGTTCAACTTTCTGCGCCGGGCGTCGGAAATCTCGGTATCGTCGGTACGCCTGACCAAATACAACGAATTCATCCGTGGCTTGGTCGTGCCCAGCAACCTCAACCTGGTGCAGATGAAGCCGTTGCGCGGCACGGCCCTGTTCATCTTCGATCCCCGGCTGATTTTCAGTGTGGTCGACAATTTCTTCGGCGGCGACGGCCGCTTCCACGCCCGCATCGAAGGCCGCGACTTCACGCCGCTGGAGCAACGCATCATCAAGCGCATGCTCGACATGGTGTTCAAGGAATACAAGACCGCCTGGGCGCCGGTGCTGCCCATCGATCCCGAGGTCACGCGCTCCGAGGTCAACCCGCAGTTCGTCAACATCGCCACGCCGACCGAGGTTGTCATCGTCTCCACCTTCGACGTCGAAATCGAGGGCGGCGGCGGCAGCCTGCATGTCTGTATCCCCTACAGCATGGTCGAGCCCATCCGCGACCAACTCACCACCGGCATGACCACCGACCGCAGCGAGGTCGATCACCGGTGGGTCAAGGCGCTGCAGACGGAAATGCGCGAGGCCGAGGTGGAAATGCGCGTTGAGCTGCTGCAGCGACAAATTCTGGTGCGCGAGTTGCTCAGCCTGCGCGTGGGCGATGTGCTGCCGGTGGACATGCCCGAGGCCGTGGTGGCGCGGGTGGACGGCATTCCCGTGCTGTTGGGCGATTACGGGCGGCATGACGACCGCATGGCGCTCAAGGTGCGCCAGCAACTCTTTCCCGACGTGCCCGAAAAGGCCCAGTTGCTGACCCAGTCGGCACCCGCGCACTGACGCAGCGCCCGTCGCCGCGCGATCACCCCGAGGACACACTGCCATGGCAGACGACACCGCAACCGAGACTCCAGCCACCGACGACATGGCCGACTGGGGCGAGGCCCTGGCCGAGCAGGCTGCCGCTCCCGAGCCTGTGGCCCAGCAGGCCGCACAGCCACGGGTGCAAGCCGCGCCGTTTGCCGAGCTGCACGCTGATCAGACCGCGGCTGCGGGCAGCAATCAGCTCGATCTGGTGATGGACATTCCCGTCACCCTGTCGGTCGAACTCGGCCGCACCAAGATCCAGATTCGCGAGCTGCTGCAGCTGGCGCAAGGCTCGGTGGTCGATCTCGACCGCCTGGCCGGCGAGCCCATGGACGTGCTGGTCAACGGGTTTCTCATCGCCCGCGGCGAAGTCGTCCTGGTCAACGACAAGTTCGGCATCCGTCTGACCGACATCGTCAGCCCCACAGAGCGCGCCAAGCGTCTGGGCTGACGCCCGGCCTGTCATGCAATCAATCCCCGGTCCATAAAGCAAAAAGCCCGAATCATTGATTCGGGCTTTTCGACGTTGCTGCGCGTGCAGCTCACTGGATGAGTGCTTGCCGCCGACCGCGCTGCGGTTTTCGCGGATGGGTTGCTTGTGACAACAAAATGGTTTGGTCGGGGCGAGAGGATTCGAACCTCCGACCCCCTGCACCCCATGCAGGTGCGCTACCAGGCTGCGCTACGCCCCGACAACCAAAGCTGGCAATCATACACCAGTTCCTACAGACCCATCAAACTGCGGCGGATGTCCAACAGCTCGGCGCGCAGGTCGTCCAGGGTTCGGAGCGGTGCGGAGGAGCCAACCCACGCGGTCGGTGTCGAGGTTGCGGCACCATTCAAGCTTGGCGACGGGGCGGCTACGACGTGGTGGTTGGCGGCGTCGCGACCGTCGTCAGCTGGTCCGCCACCCAGGCGGGCGCGGGCGCCGCTGATGGTGAAGCCCTGGTCGTACAGCAGCTCACGGATACGGCGGATCAGCAGCACCTCGTGATGCTGGTAATAGCGGCGGTTGCCACGTCGCTTCATCGGCCGCAGTTGCGCAAATTCCTGTTCCCAGTAGCGCAGCACATGCGATTTCACCCCGCACAGTTCGCTGACTTCGCCGATGGTGAAGTAGCGTTTGGCAGGAATCGAGGGCAGGGCGGGGACGGCGCTCATGGCATGGGGCTCGGCGACACAAGGCGCTCGCTGGCCTGACGAGGGGGCAGGGCAACGGACGCCGGGAACCTGTGATTTTGCCCCAACTCGCCCGCTCGAAGGTAAAACTTTTGCCGCCGTCGCCACAGGCCTGCGACCAGCCCTCGGGGTGAGGGCGGCGTGATGGGCGCGAGCGAACGCGCTCAGGCGGCTGGGGCTGCGTGCTCTGCTGCCTCGAGCCTGAACCCTGCCATGCTGTCTTGCAGGGCGGTGGCCTGGGCGTGCATTTCCTCGGCGGTGGCGGCGAGTTCTTCCGAGGCCGAGGCATTTTGCTGCGTGACCGCAGACAACTGCGCCACCGCCTGATTGATCTGCTGCATGCCTGTGGACTGCTCCTCCGAGGCGGCCGTGATCTCCTGCACCAGGTCGGACGTCTTGGAGATATTGGGCGCCATCTGCGCGATCAGCGCCCCGGCCGCATCGGCCTGCTTGACCGTGCTGGTGGCCAGATCGCCGATCTCCTTGGCTGCGGCCTGACTCTTCTCCGCCAGCTTGCGCACCTCCGCGGCCACTACGGCAAAGCCCTTGCCATGTTCACCAGCACGCGCGGCCTCGATGGCCGCATTGAGCGCCAACATATTCGTCTGATAAGCGATGTCATCGATGATGGAGATGCGCTCGGCAATACTCTGCATCGCCGCCACCGTGCCTTGCACTGCAGCACCGCCCTCCTGGGCCTGGCCTGCGGCCTGCTGCGCCATGGCATCGGTCAGGCGGGCGTTGTCCGCGTTCTGGCGGATCGAGGCCGTGGCCTGCTCCAGCGTGGCCGAGGTCTCCTCCACCGAGGCGGCCTGCTCCGAGGTGGCCTGCGACAGGCTTTGCGAGGTGGCCGAGACCTGGGTGGAGGCCGAGAGCAGTTGTTCGGCCGAGGCCCGCACTGCGCCGATGATGGCGGTGAGCCGCGTCACCATCTCCGCCAGGGCGTTGAGCAACTGCCCGGTCTCATCACGCCCGCCCGTGGCCACCCGCACCGACAGATCACCCTGCGCCACCTGCTGCGCCACCACCACGGCCGCGGCCAGGGGACGGGTGACCAGGCGACGCAACAGGTAAGCCGTGACGCCAAGGATGGCGAGAACCATGACCGCGCCGCCGATCAGGATGGGCATGATGCGCGACCAAGTGTGGCTGGCGATGGTGGCCTTGGGATAGCGTGCGGTGACGGTGAAGCCCCAGCCCGGCACGGCCTCGGACATGCTGATCCAGTCCTGCGGGTCGATCTGACTCGGCATGTTGGCCGTGGCAAAGATGGTCTTGCCGGTCTTGTCGGTCACGTCGAGGTTGCCGCCGTGCAGCAGTTGCAGCTTGCTGACCTCGGCCTTGATGGCATCGATCTGCGCCTTGTAGCCCACATACCAGATGCCGATGATCTGGCCATTGGCATCGCGCATGGGCTCGTAGCCGGTGATGAAGGGGTTGCCGAGAATTTGCACCACGCCGTAGAACGCCTTGCCGTTGCGGATGTCGGCGATGACCTTGCCTTTGGGGTCGAGCAGCGTACCGATGGCGCGCGCGCCGTCAGGTTTCTTGACGTTGGTGCTCACACGCACGAAGTCATCACCGCTGCGCACAAACAAGGTGGCGGTGCCACCGAACAGCTTGGTCACGCCGTCCACCAGGTCGAATTGATTGACCTCGCTGGTCTTGCCCAAAAGCAGATTGGGCACGGTCTTGTCGCCCAGGCTGACCGCCGGGCCCAAGGCGGGTGCGCCCAACGCCTGCCCGCGTTCCGTGAGCAGGCGCATCGATCCGCGAACCTGCTCGTCGATCAGCGACTTGGTGATCTCCAGCGTCCGCACCACTTCCCCGATCTGCTGCTGGGATTCGCGCTGGATTTCGTCGTTCACCTTGGACTCGGCGTTGCGCGCCAGGGCGTAGGTGGCAATGGCGATCACGGCCACCACCAGCACGGTGATGGGTGCCAGGATGCGGAACTGGAGACGGTGCAGAAAGGCGGTGTTCATGGCGACTCGCAAGAGTGGGGGCTGGCCAGCGGGAGTGCAGGTGATGTTCAGACGGCAGCGTGGGCGGCACCGGCCAGGCTGGCCATGTCGTCCACCGACAGCACCCGGCCAACTTCGAGCAGGATGATGAAGCCCTTGTCGGTGCGCGCCATGCCGCGGATGAAGTCTTGCCGCAGCCCAGTGCCGAAGCTCGGCGCGGGTTCGATCTGGGCCGACTCCAGGTCGAGCACGGCATTGACGGCATCCACCAGAATGCCCACTGCCTGCGGGCCGTCCTCGCCGTCGATTTCGATGATGACGATGCAGGTGCGCGGCATCAGCACCGTGGCGCTGCGGCCGAAGCGTTGCGCCAGGTCGATCACCGGCACCACATTGCCGCGCAGGTTGATGACGCCATGGACGAAGCCCGGCATCATCGGCACGGTGGTCGGCCGGGTGTATTCGAGGATTTCGCGCACCCGCAGGATGTCGAGGCCGTAGATCTCGTTCTGCAGGGTGAAGGTCAGGAACTGGCCGTGCGCGGGCAGCGCGGCGCCGGGTTGCGGCAGCGCCGACGTTGCGGTGGCTGGAGCGAGGGCTGGGGTCATGAGCGTGTCCTTGGAGAGGGTCAGAATTTGACGAAGTCGCCGGCACCGGCCGTGGCCAGCGCAGGAGCTGCCATGCGCACGCGCTGCGGCGCCGACGCTGCGGGCGGCCGGGCTGCGGCGGGCGTTGCCCCCGCGGCGTCGACGGTCTTGAACTGGCCGACCAGATCCTGCAGCACCGTGGCCTGGGCGTTCATCTCCTCGGCGGTGGCGGCGAGTTGTTCCGAGGCCGAGGCGTTCTGCTGCGTCACCGCCGAGAGCTGCGCCACGGCCTGGTTGATCTGCTGCATGCCCCCAGATTGCTCGGTGGTTGCCGCCGAGATTTCCTGCACCAGACCGCAGTTCCTCGCATTGATCGTCACCAACTCGGTGATCTGGTGCGTGGCGTTGTCGGCATGCTTGACCGTGGTGCTGGCCAGCTCCCCGATCTCGCGTGACGCGGCCTGACTCTTCTCCGCCAGCTTGCGCACCTCCGCTGCCACTACGGCAAAACCCTTCCCATGCTCACCAGCACGCGCGGCCTCGATGGCCGCGTTGAGCGCCAGCATATTGGTCTGGTAGGCGATGTCATCGATGATGGAGATGCGCTCGGCGATGGCCTGCATGGCCGTGGACGCCTGACCCACGGCGGTCTTGCTGTCGCCGGCGTGGGCCAGCACTTGCTGTGCCAGGGCGTCGGCGGCGCTGGCGTTGTCGGCGTTCTGGCGGATCGAGGCCGTGGCCTGCTCCAGCGTGGCCGAGGTTTGCTCCACCGAGGCGGCCTGCTCCGAGGTGGCCTGCGACAGGCTTTGCGAGGTGGCCGAGACCTGGGTGGAGGCCGAGTGCAACTGCTCGGCCGAGGCCCGCACCGCACTGATGGTGTGGGTGAAGCGGTCGATCATGCGCTGCGCCGAGGCCATGACCTGGCCGATCTCGTCGTTGCTGCGGCGGTCCATGCGCACGGTCAGATCGCCTTGTTCCAGCCGCGCGAACACGGCCAGGGCGTGACGCATCGAGGCGCTGGTGCGACGCGAGATGAACAGCGCCAACGCCAGCAGCACGGCAATGCCCACGATCGAGGCGATCAGACCCTGCATGCTGTAACCCCACGCCGCGGCGCTGACGTCATCGACATACACGCCGGTGCCGATGACCCAATGCCAGGGGGCGAAGGTCAGGGCATAGGCCACTTTGGGAAAGGCTTCCTTGGTGGCACCGCCGCCCGCAACGGGCTTGGGAAAGCGATATTCAAAAATGCCGCCATCGGGGTTTTGCGCGGCAAGGTTCTGCGCGGTGAACAGATTCATCCGGCCGTCGGTGGGCACTGTCTGGCCGTCGATGCCGGGGCGGTAGGCGGTGGCGTTGTCGAACTTGGGCAGATCCACGACCTTGCCGTTGAGCGCGGGCACCGTCGGGTGCATCAGCATGGTCGGCACCGGGTTGGTGTCGTTGGTGATCCAGTAGTAGCCGTCCTTCTTGGCGCCGTAACGCATGTCCTTGACGGCCGCCATGGCCTGCTGCTGCGCCTGCTCGGTGCTGAGCTTGCCGCTCTGCGCCAGTTGGTAGTAATACTGCACCACACCCTGCGCCGTCTGCGTGGCGTTGCGCAGCATGATTTCGCGCTCGGACAGAATGGACGACTGCAGCCGGCTGACATTGAGCAGGGTGATGCCGATCATGCCCAGGATGAACAGGGCCGATAGCAGCAGCAGGCTGCGGCGGATGTCGAGAGTGAAGCCAGAGGATTTGGTCATGGGGTCGCTCGTGAACGGGGTTGGTATTGGTTTGGGGGGCAACGATGCAGCGGTGTTCAGAACCGCACGAATTCCGGTTGGAGTTGGGTGAGCACGGGCAGGGTGTCGTCGGCGGCTTGTTTGCCTGGGGCGGGCTTGCGCGCCTGCGGCTTCGGGCTGCTGCGTGCCGTGTCGTTGGTGCTCAGCCGGAACCCTGCCATGCTGTCTTGCAGGGCGGTGGCCTGGGCGTGCATTTCCTCGGCGGTGGCGGCGAGTTCTTCCGAGGCCGAGGCATTTTGCTGCGTGACCGCAGACAACTGCGCCACCGCCTGATTG
>JAKAFC010000035.1 GCA_021818065.1 Pseudomonadota bacterium | reverse complement strand
CGCCGACGATGGCCACATCGCCCTCGGCATCGACGCCACGCAGCGGATCGATGAGGCGGCCGCCCCGAATCAGAAGTTGCGTGGCGCTCATGCTTGGCTCTCCGTGGAGGCGACGATGGACAACACCGCCATGCGCACGGCGATGCCGAAGCGCACCTGATCGAGGATGACGCTGCGCGGGCCGTCGGCCACCGCACTGTCGATCTCGACGCCGCGATTGATCGGCCCGGGGTGCATGACGATGACGTCCGGCTTGGCCAGCGCCAGACGCTCAGGGGTGAGGCCATAGGTCATGTTGAACTCGTGCGCCGAGGGCAGCAGCGCGCCCGACATGCGCTCGTTCTGCAGCCGCAGCATCATGATGACGTCGGCGCCGCGAATGCCTTCGGTCATGTCGTGGCACACCCGCACGCCCATGTCGCGCAGGTTGTCGGGCGCCAGGGTCTTGGGGCCGACGGCGCGCACCTCGGCGGCGCCCAGGGTGGTGAGGGCGTGGATGGCCGAGCGCGCCACGCGCGAGTGCACGATGTCGCCGACGATGGCCACCGTCAGGTTGTGGAAGTCGCCCTTGAAATGGCGGATGGTGTACATGTCCAGCAGACCCTGGGTGGGGTGGGCATGACGCCCGTCGCCGGCGTTGACGATGTGCACATGCGGCGGCGTGTGCTGGGCGATGAGAAATGGCGCGCCACTGTCGGAGTGCCGCACGACGAACACGTCGGCGTCCATCGCTTCGAGGTTGGCGATGGTGTCGAGCAGCGACTCGCCCTTGGACGTGCTCGATCGCTGGATGTCGAGGTTGAACACGTCGGCCGAGAGCCGCTGCGCCGCGATTTCGAAGGTGGTGCGGGTGCGCGTGCTGTTTTCGAAGAACAGGTTGAAGACGCTTTTGCCGCGCAGCAACGGCACCTTCTTCACTTCGCGGCTGCCGAAGCTGACGAAGCCCTGCGCGGTGTCGAGGATGTGCGTGAGCACGTCGCGCGGCAGGCCTTCCGGCGTGAGCAGGTGGCGCAGCTCGCCGTGCTTGTTGAGTTGGGGGTTGGGGGCGCGGGTCATGGTCACCAGCTCGGGTTATTTGCGCACGAGGTCGAAGCGAAAGCGGATGCCCTCGGGCGCGTCTTCATCGCGCAGCAGCGCCAGCGACACCGCATCGGGCAGGGTGAGGGTGGCGGCGGTGATCTGCGGGCAGATGGGCAGCTCGCGGCCACCGCGGTCCACCAGCACCGCCAGGTCGATGCGCGCCGGACGGCCAAAGTCGAACAGTTCGTTGATGGCCGCGCGGGTGGTGCGGCCGGTGTGCAGCACATCGTCGATCAGCAGCACGGCGCGGTCGGCAATGGGCACCGGCAAGGCCGTGCGGTTGGCGCTGGGGTGCAGGCCGCGGGTGGCAAAGTCGTCGCGATGAAAGGTGGACGAGACCACGCCGTAGGGCTGGGCCAGTTGCAGGTCGGCATGCAGCCGTTGCGCCAGCCAGGCCCCGCCAGAGTAAATGCCGATGAGCAGGGGCGGCTCGGCCTGTGCCGTCACGGCGTCGCGCACACGGACCAGCAGTTCGGCGTAGAGCGCTTCGGCGTCAGGAGGAAGGGCGGAGGGGGAGGTCATGGTTTGGACTGCTGCAAGTACTGTTCAACGATGAGCTGGGCGGCGGCGGCGTCCACATCGTCGGCACCTGCGGCCTGCGCCGTCACCGAGGTGTAGCGCTCGTCCACCAAGGCAACGGGCAAGCGGAAGCGGCCTTCGAGCTGGCGGGCGAAGCGTCGGGCGTGCGCCGTATTGTCGTGCGCGGCGCCGTCGGGGTGCAAGGGAAGGCCGACCACCAGTTGCTGCGGCTGCCACTCGCGGATGAGGGCGGCGATGGCGTCGAACTTCAGGTCGGTGCGGTCGGCGCGCAGGCTGCGCAGTGGCGTAGCGGTGCGGGTCAGACTGTTGCCCACCGCCGCACCGATGCGCTTGGCCCCCCAGTCGAACCCCAGCACCGTGATGTCAGGCATGTCCCGCGGTTTGCGACAGCATCAGCGGGTTGAACCCCAGCAGCGCCATGGCGGCGTTGAAGCGCTGCTCGATGGGGGTGTCGAACAGTACCACCGGGTCGGCTTCGACGGTGAGCCAGCCGTTCTGGCCGAGTTCTTCTTCCAGTTGGCCCGCGTTCCAGCCCGAATACCCCAGGGCGATCAGGCTGCGCGCCGGGCCGTCGCCCGCCGCCATGTGTTCCAGCACGTCCTTGGAGGTGGTCATCTGCAACCCGCCCGGGATGTCGAGGCTGGAGGCGTAAGCGGTGTCGGTGGCTTCGTGCAGCACGAAGCCGCGCTCGGTCTGCACCGGCCCGCCCTGCAGCACTGGCTGCGCCGCCTGCAAGCCGGTGGTCTCGAGACCGACGCGCTCGAACAGTTCCTTGACGGTGATGTCCGACGGCCGGTTGATGATGAGGCCCAGCGCGCCGCGGGCCGAGTGCTCGCAGACGAACACCACCGTGCCGGCAAAGTTTTCGTCGGCCATGCCGGGCATGGCGATCAAAAACTGGTTGCTGAGATTGGAAGCGTCGGGGCGAGGGTTCATGCGCGCAGTTTATCGCGCCGCGCACGGCCTTCGCGTGTCTCGGTTATGGTTGCTGCTCCCCTGGCTTTTCTGTGTCGATGATGCCCGTTGCAACCTCTGCTTCGTCTCCACCGTCCGCGCCACGGCAGCCCCTGGGGCTGGTCTGGCTGCGCCGCGATCTGCGCCTGCGCGACCACGCGGCGCTGCAAGCCGCCTTGCACGCTTGCGACAAGGTGGCGCTGGTGTTCGTGTTCGACCGCGACATCCTCGATCCGCTGCTGGCCCGCGGCCTGCAGGCCGATCGCCGGGTGGAATTCATTCACGCTGCGGTGGCCGAACTCGACGCCAGCTTGCGGGCCCTGGGCGCGGCGCTGATCGTGCGCCATGACCGCGCCGAGCAGGCGGTGGTGGCGCTGGCCGCCGAACTCGGGGCGCAGGCCGTGTTCTGCGGCCGCGACGACGAGCCGCAGGCGCAGCAGCGCGACGCCGCCGTGGAACGGGCGCTGCAACGCGACGGCCGCCAGTTGCACCGCGTCAAGGAGCACATGGTGTTCGAGCGCGACGAGGTGCGCACGGCGCAGGGCACGCCGTACACCGTGTTCACGCCGTATCGCACCGCCTGGCTGGCGCGCTACGCGGCGCAGCCCCAGCCGCCGCAGGCAGCTGCGCTGGACGCGAGCCGGCTCGCCGCACTGCCGCCGTCCTGCCTGCGGCCGCTGCCCAGCCTGCAGGCCCTGGGGTTCGCCCCGACCAATCTGGCCACGCTGCCGCTGCCGCTGGGCGAGAGCGGCGCGCGGCAGATGCTGGATGCGTTCCTGCAACGCATCGACACCTACGATCAGACCCGCGACTTCCCGGCGCGCAAGGGGCCGAGTTATCTGTCGGTGCATCTGCGCTTCGGCACGGTGTCGGTGCGCGAGCTGGCGGCGCTGGCCTGGGCGCGCATGCAGGCTGGCAGCAGCGGGGCGCAGGTCTGGCTGTCCGAGCTGGTGTGGCGCGACTTTTACTTCCAGATCCTCTTCCACCACCCGCATGTGGTGCACGGCGCCTTCAAACCGGCCTACGACCGCATTGTGTGGCGCAACGACCGCGAGCAGTTTGCCGCCTGGTGCGACGGCCGCACCGGCTACCCGCTGGTGGACGCCGCCATGCGCCAGCTCAACCAGACCGGCTACATGCACAACCGCCTGCGCATGGTGGTGGCCAGCTTTCTCACCAAGGACCTGGGCATCGACTGGCGTTGGGGCGAGCAGTATTTTGCCGACCGGCTCAACGACTTCGATCTGGCGGCCAACAACGGCGGTTGGCAGTGGGCCGCCAGCAGCGGCTGCGATGCCCAGCCGTACTTCCGCATCTTCAACCCGGTGACGCAGAGCGAGAAGTTCGACCCGGACGGCACCTTCATCCGCCGCTATGTGCCCGAGCTGGCAGCCTTGCCCGCCCGCGCCATTCATGCGCCGTGGAAGGCGCCGGGGGCCGCGGCGCTGGCCGCAGGCTATCCCGCGCCCATCGTGCGCCACGACCTGGCGCGGGCCGAAACCCTGGAGCGTTACGCCGTGGTCAAGCAGCCGGAGCCGACTGCGCCGTGAACGTCTCGATGAGTTGCAGCAACTCGGTTTCGGAGTACGGCTTGCCCAGGTAGTGGTTGACCCCGAGCTGCGCCGCATAGTTGCGGTGCTTGTCGGCGATGCGCGAGGTGATCATGATGATGGGCAGGGCGTGCAACCGCGCGTCGGCGCGGATGTTGCGCGTCAGGTCGAAGCCGTCCATGCGCGGCATTTCGATGTCGAGCAGGATGACGTCGGGCAGGGTGCTGGCCTGCTGCAGTTGCTCCAGGGCGTCGAGGCCGTCCTTGGCGAGTTGCACCATGTAGCCGTTGCGGGTGAGGAAGCGCTGCGTCACGCGGCGCACGGTGATGGAGTCGTCCACCACCAAGACGATAGGCGTGCCGCTGCGGGCTGCGGCCGCGGGCGGCTCGGCCGGATGCGCGGGCAGCGCCGCCGTGGCGGGCAGGTCGGCGGCCACGCCACTCGGCGGGGCTTGCTCCCCCTGCACCTGCGGCGCGGCTTGCTGCGCGGCGCGCATGCGGGCTGCGGCATCCTCGCCGTACACCGAGGCCAGGGCCACGGGGTTGTAGATCAGCGCGGCGTCGCCGGTGGGCAAGACCGAAATGCCGGCCAAGCCGGGGACCCGTGCGAGCTGCGGCCCCAGATTCTTCACCACCACTTCGCGGTTGCCGACGACTTCATCCACCTGAATGGCCACGCGCTGCGTGGCACTGCGGATAACCGCCACCGGCACGCTCTTGCCGAAGGGCTCGCTGCTCTGGCCCGATTGACCGAGCAGTGCGCCCAACCAGTAGAACGGCAGGGTGCTGCCGGCATAGTCGATGTGCAGGGTTTGCGCGGCGCTGGCGATCTGCTCGGGCTTGAAGCGCAGCACGATGTCCACCAGATTGGCCGGCACGGCGTAGACGCTGGCGCCGGTGCGCAGCAACACCACATGGGTGATGGCTGTGGTCAGCGGTAGCAGCAGGGTGAAGCGGGCGCCGGAGCCGGGCTGGTTGTCGAGCAGCACGCGGCCACCCAGGGCGTTGACTTCGGTGCGCACCACGTCGAGACCGACGCCGCGCCCGGCCACCGTGGTGGTGCTCTGGGCACTGCTGAAGTGCGGCCGGAATACGAGCTGCGCCAGTTCGTCGTCCGAGATGGCCTGCCCCGGCGCCACCAGGCCGAGCTGCTCGGCCTTGGCGCGGATGGCGGCGTAGTTCAGGCCGCGACCGTCGTCGGTGAGGGTGATGACGACTTCGTTGCCATCCTGCCGCAGGCTCAGGGTGATGGTGCCAGCGGCGGGCTTGCCGGCAGCCAGGCGCTCGTCTTGCGGCTCGATGCCGTGGGCCACGGCGTTGCGCAGCAGGTGATCCAGACTGGCGGAGACGCGCTCGAGCACGCCGCGGTCGATTTCGATGGCACCGCCGATGATTTCCAGCCGCACGGCCTTGTTCAGGTCCTTGGCCGCCTGGCGCACGGTGCGGTACAGACGCTCGGACAGGCTGTCGAACTCCACCATGCGGGTGCGCAACAGATCGCGCTGCAGCTCGCGGGTCTGGCGCGCCTGGCGGGTCATGTCGTCGTCCACCTCGCGCAGCAGGCGGCCCAGCGTGCCCTGCACCATGGCGATGTCGTTGACCGACTCGGACATCATGCGCGTGAGTTCCTGCGCGCGGGTGAAGCGGTCGAACTCCAACGGGTCGAAGTCGCGGTTCTCGTCGCGCGCGGCCTGCACCTGCGCCGTCATCTGCGCCTCGGCCTGGATTTCGATTTCGCGCACCTGCTGGCGCAGGCGCTCGAGGTTGTCGCTCAGATCGGCGACCGAGGTGCGAATGGCGCCGAACTCGCTTTCCAGCCGCGCCCGCGAAATGGTGATTTCACCGGCCTGGTTCACCAGACGGTCGAGCAAGCCGGCGCGCACCCGCACGGCCTGCGCCGCAATGCGCGGACCGAGCACGCGGGCCGTGGCGTCGGCGCCGGGATGCGGCACGGGCGATGGAGCGGCGATGGGTGACGCGGCCGCAGCGACCGCGGGGGCGCCCTGGGCGTCCTGCGGCGTGGGCAGGAAGACCTCGGACAGCGTGGCTGCGGCCGGAACATCGACCAACTGGCTCTCGCCGCGTTGCGCAGCGCTGCACAGGCGGTCGAAGCGGGTGTTGAGGTGGTCGAAACGGCCCAGCAGTTCGGCCAGGTCGGCCTCGTTCACCGGGGTGTTGGCGGCGAGGGCGTCGATATCGGATTCGAGGTTGTGCGCCAAGTCGCCCAATTGCATCGCCCCGGCCATGCGGGCGCTGCCTTTGAGGGTGTGCAGCGCGCGCATGGCCTGCGTCGCCGGGGCAGCGTCCATGGGGTGCTGCTCCCATTGCCGCAGGCTGGCGGCAAGCGCGGGCAGCAACTCGTTGGCCTCTTCCTCGAAGATGGGGAAGAGGTCGGGATCGATGACGTCCACCAGCTGATCCGGCGCGGCCAGAGCCGAGGCGGAGCTTGGCGTCGCTGCGGTCGGTGCCGCGGCCTCATGGTGCGTCTCGTGCGGCTCCGTGGCTTGCACCTCGGCCGTGGCTTCGGCCTGCAACGGTTCGGCTGGCGGCGGCTCGCCTAGCGCCGCCTCAGGCGTGGGTTGGACCGGTTCGGACGGGGTGGGCAGGGGTTCGACAGGCTGGGCGGCAGCGGCCAGGGCGGCGTCGCGCAGCGTGTCGAGTCGAGCCAGCAGATCGTTTTGCACTGGCTTGAGGAAGCCGGCGGCGAACTGGTGCAGCAGCTGCTTGATGTCGCTGGCGGCCTGCGCCAGGGCTTCGCAATCGGGCGGCAGGACGGCGTGCGCGGGCAAATCGCGCAGGGCGTCGATGGCATGTTCGGTCTGCCCGGCGAGTTCGGCCACGCTGCGCAGGCCCACCGTGGCCGAACTGCCCGCAAGCTTGTGCGCGGTGATGGCCGCATGCTCGCCGATGGGCTGCGTCGTATCGCTCAGCCAGGTCTGGATCTCGCTTTGCAGGTGGCGCGAGAGCTCGTCAGCCTCGGCGAGGTAGATGGTGTAGAGCGGCGTGGGAATGCGCAGATCGCCGATCTCACGGATGGCGGGCTCGGCCTCGGCAGCGCTGGACTCGGCAGTGCCGGGCTCGGCAGTGCTTGGCTCGGCAGTGCTTGGCTCGGCAGTGCTTGGCTCGTGTGCGATGGCATCGAGCACCGGCGGTGCCGCGGCTTCGGGCGTTGCCGACGGCGCTTCAGCAGCGCTGGTGTCGGCTGCGGGCTGCAGCGGCGGGAGTTCGAGGTCGATACCGGCGAACAGCGCGTTGAAATCGGTGGGTTCGGGCTGCGGTTCGAGCGCCTCGGCGGGCGTGGGTTCGACCAGGGGCGGGAACGCGGTGGCGGGCTGCAGCGGCAGATCGTGCAGGGCGGGCAGGGTGTCGTGCGCGCTGCCGAGATCGGCCGCAAAGGGCAGTTCCTGCGCTGGCAGTTCCGCGGGCAACTCTGGTGGCGCCACAGTGGGTTCGGTCGCCACGGGAGCGAGGACGGGCTCGGCCTCGGCGGTGCTGGGCTCCGGCGCGGCGGGTGCGTGTTCGACCTCAGGGGCGAAGGCGGCAGCAGGCGCGGCGGGCGTTGCCTCCGGCGCGACACCGGCGCTGAAGGCCTGGGCCGCGCGCTGCAGGTGATCGCTGCTGAAGGATTCGGCCGTGCCGTGGGCGATGGCCTCGGTCCAGGCGCCGAGTTCGGTCAGAGCCTGATCGGCCAGAGTCAGCAACTCGGGCGTGGCGCGATGATGGTCGGCGATCTGGCGGTTGAACACTTGTTCCAGCGCCCAGGCGGCCTCGCCGTACTCGCGCAGACCGACCATGCGCGAACTGCCTTTGAGGGTGTGAAAGCCACGGCGCAGGCTGGTGAGCGCGGCTTCGTCGTCCGGGGCGTGCTGCAGGTGCTGCACCTGCGCCTGGGCGTTGCCGATGACCTCGCGCGCTTCTTCGAGGAAGATGGCGGTGAGTTCGTCCTCGGCGTCGTCCTGTGCCATGGGCGCCGCAGCGGCATCAACGGCCTGGGCGGCGGGCTGTTCCGTGGCGGGCTCAATGGCAGCAGGTTGCTCGGCTGCGGGCGGCTCGGGCTGGAGCAACTGGGTGGCCAACTCCGGCGCCCCGGCGAGTGCGGCCTCGGTGCGCAACTGGGCCAAGCGCTGCTCGGCCTGATCGGCGGGCAGGCCCTGGGCGATGTCGCTCTTGAGTTGCTGCGCCGCCTGCTCCACGTCGTGTTGCGCCGTGGGCGGCGCGGTGCGCTGCTGCGACGGCACCACGGCGCGCAGCATTTTCTGCGCGTCGTCGAACACGAACAGCGTCTTGGCGAGTTCGGGCTGGTAGGACAGCATGTCCACCAGAAAGCCGAGCACGCCGATGTTGTTGGCCAGGGCGTCGAATCGTGCCGTGTCGGCCGGCGCGTCGGACGCCAGCAGATCGTCGATTTCGCTGCGCACATGCTGCAGGGCGGTGCTGGCGACGTCGACGCCGAGCACCGAAAACACGCCGCGCATCTGCGCCAGCAGGCGCGGCACGTCGGCGAGTTCGGGCTTGTGCGCGGGGTCGCGGAAGTACGCGTCGAGCAGTTTTTCCACCGCGTTCATGTCAGCGCGCAGTTCCTGCACCACGCTGCCCATGGTCTGCGACTCGGAGGCTTGGCGGAACAGGTCTTCCATCCACCCGGCCAGCGGGTCGGGGGTGGTGCCTTCCAGGCTTTGATCGAGTCGGCGCGCCAGGATCTGGCTGCGCTCCAGGAAGCGCTGCTCCTCGGGGCGGAAGTGCGCCAGCGAGATTTCGAGGAACAGAATGGCGGTGGCGGCGTCGAGCGCGCGCTCGGGAGTGAGAAAGTCGTTGCGCGCGCCGATTTTCTTGAACAGCGCGGCGAGCGAATCGACCAGCACCTCGCTGCCCGGAACCAGGGCGCGCAGCGGCTGCTGCAGCGCCTGCGCCAGTTCCACCAGACGGGTCATGCGGGCGGCGTCGAGGTGGGTCTGGGCATGTCCCGCCAGCGCTCCCCAGGCGTCGCGCAGAGTCTGCACGCGCTTGCGCGCCTGCTGCACCAGGGCCGGGTCGATGAGGCCGAAGTGGCTTTGCTGGTAGTCGGCAAACGGCGCCTGGGCAAGGTGCAGACGCGCGGCGATGGCGTCGAGCACCGGCAACGCCGCACTGCCGTCACCGCCGTGCAGCGCCTGGGCGCAGAAGAACACCAGATCGTGGCCCAGGCGCTGCGGCGCCGGGCTTTGCCCCTGCAACTGGCTGCGCAGCTGCAGGTTGAGGCGGTTGAGCAGGCGCTTGATGTCGAGATCGGGGCTGAGGCGCCTAGCGCCCAGGGCCTCGAACAGGCCACGCGCCAGCCACCACAGGCTGGCCGTCGGTCCCCGGCTGGACGCCTGGGCCCGGCGGGCCACGGCGTCGAGATCGCGCAGGGCGCTGTCGGTCTGCTGGCCGCGCAGCACATGCAGCAGTCCCATCTCAAACCGCGCACGGTCCTCGGCCTGCAGCGGCCGCGTGTCGTCCAGCGCCGGGGCGTCGGGCCAGCTCCAGTCGTAGTCCCAGAGGTCGGCGGGGTGGATGCGCTCGGCCTGCGCCAGCTCCATCAGCCCGCGGTATTGGGGATAGAGCTTGAGGGCAGGCTCGTTCTTGCCGGCGCGTTGCGCTTCGAGGTAATCGACCAGGGCGTTGAACCCGGCGTCGAAACGCTCCAGCGCTGCCGCACTCAACGCCTCGGGGTGGTCGATCAGGTGATCGAGCGCGCTCTCGGCCGCCTGCATCAGCCGCGCCGCGCCGAAGAATCCCAGCAATTCGATGGCGCCGCTGGCCTGGTGCACCTGGGTGCGGGCGGCGAGCAGGCCCGACTTCTCCGCCTGGCTGGAGCCGAGGACGCCGTCGTCGTGCTGTTGCGCGGCGCGCTTGAGCGCCGTGCGAGCCGCCTGGAGGTTGTCGCTGATCTGGTCGAGCAGCCAGGCCAGCGGCCCCATGTCCGCTTCGGGAACAACTGGCGCGGGGTTGGAAGCGGAGACTGTGTTCATGCCGGAGAAGCCGAGGGGCGGACGGGAGTGGGCGAAAAGGAACGGTCAGGCGCGATGGGCTCAGCTGATCTTGAACCGCGAGACCGACTGACGCAGGTCGTCGGCGACGCGGGCGAGCTCACGCACCAGCGAGGCGGTGGAGCGCGTGCCTTCGGAGGTCTGCTCGGTCACGGTGAAAATGGTCTGGATGTTGTCGGCCACTTTGTTGGCCGAACTGGCTTCGACCTGGGTCTGCTTGGAAATCTGCAGAATGAGGTCGGCGAGCTGGCGCGACACCTGGTCGATCTGCGCCAGCGCAGCACCGGCGTTGTCGGCAAGCTTGGCCCCTTCGACCACGCCCTGCGTGCTCTTTTCCATGGCCGCCACGGCGTCTTGCGTGTCGGTCTGAATGGTGCGCACCAGCGCGGCGATCTGCTTGGCCGATTCCGCCGAGCGTTCGGCCAGCCGCTGCACTTCCTCGGCCACCACGGAGAAGCCGCGTCCGGCTTCACCGGCGGAGGCGGCCTGAATGGCGGCGTTCAGCGCCAGCACGTTGGTCTGCTCGGTGATGTCGGAAATCAGCTCGGTGATTTCGCCGATCTCCTGCGAGCTTTCACCCAGGCGCTTGATGCGCTTGGAGGTGTCCTGAATCTGCTCGCGGATGCTGTTCATGCCGTCGATGGAGTTGCGCACCGCGCGCTGCCCCTGTTCGGCGGCGAGCAGCGACTGGTTGGCCACGTCGGCCGATTTCTGCGCCTGCACCGAGACTTGGTTGATGCGCTGCGCCATGTCGAGCACCGACTGGCCGGTTTCGCGGATCTTGGTGAGCTGTTCGTCGGCGCTCTGCATCAGGCGGTCGGACGTGGTCTGCGCCTGCGCCGCGCCTTCGCCCACTTGGTCGGCGGTCTGCTGCACCTGGCCCACCAGGGTGCGCAATTCCTCGACGGTGTAGTTCACCGAGTCGGCAATGGCGCCGGTGATGTCTTCGGTCACGGTGGCCTGCTGCGTCAGATCGCCCTCGGCCACGGTCTGTAGTTCGTTCATCAGCCGCAAAATGGCCGCCTGGTTGGATTCGTTGGTGCGGCGGGCTTCGAGCTCCTGGCGCTCGGTCTGCCGCCGCTGCAGTTCCACCAGCGTGGCGCGCTGCCGCGCTTCGTTGAGCATGATGTAGATCAGGTCGGTGGCGGCAATGATGGCCAGCAGACCGAGCAGGGCGATGAAAATGATGGCCGGCCAGGTGACGCCGGTGCGCGACGAATACAGGCCCTGCAACTGGTTGATGTTCTGGTACAGCAGGCCCGAGGACGTGAGCACCGCGCTTTGCGCCTCACGCGCCGAGGCCAGGGCCGGCAGGTTGGCCAGCAGGGAGCGCGCCGCGGCTTCGGTCTTGGTGTAGGTTTGGATCAGGCTTTGCAGCTGCTGACGCGCCTGCGGGTCGGCGATGGCGCTAAGTTGCAGGTCGGCGTTGCCGTTGAGCAGACCCTTGGTCAGATCGTTGAAGGTGGTCAGATCCTTGCCCAGGGTGAACACCGCCTCGGGGCGCACGCCCTGGAACGACAGAAAGGCGTTGGCCGACTTGTCGATGCGCTGGGTCAGCATGGCCAGCTGGCTGGCGGCGTTGATGTTGCTCGATGAGGACTTTTGCTGCAGCAGCAGCGATGTCAGGGTCTGGGCGCTGTCGAGCAGGGCGTCCGTCTGACGGTTGATGTCGGTGAGCTGTTGCGCCGTGGTGGTCAGCACGCCTTCCTGCTTGAGCAGCAACTGGGCGTTCTTCACGCTGGTCTCGGTCTCCGGGCCGACCTTGTCGAGCAGGGCCTGGGCGCCAGCCGATGGCGAAGTCTGCTGCAGCACGCTGACGCTCTTGCGCAGGGCGTCGGCGCTCGAGCGCACGGTGGCGAAGGCGTCCTTGTTGCCAAGCAGGGCGGCGTTCATTGCGCGCGCCAGCCGCTGCGACTGGGTCAGCGCCTCGCCGCTGGCTTCGAGTTGCCGCGCCGAATCGGACGTGCCACGCAGCACCACGATCAGGGTCAGGCCGAGCAACACCAGCGAGATGATGAGCATCATGCCGAAGAAACGCTGCTGCTGCGCCAGCGGCATGCGGCCGATCATGGGCAGACGCAGGATCAGCGGGCGGTTGCCCAGCGCCTGATTCAGCGTGCTGGTCGGATCGCCCATGCTCGAATCGACCTGCAGGGTTTCCTGTCCGCCCCGGCCGAAGGCGGTGGGGGCGATTTCGGTGTCGGATTGCGACGTGTTGTTTTTCGTTCCGAACAGGGACGAGAGTAAGGACATGACCGCTCCGTAAAACGTGAAAAACGATGGGCAGGGCGATCAGCGGGCTGATCGTCTGTGAAGGTTGCGAGGACGTCGCGTCATCCGATGCTCTCAGGTGACGGTCAGGAACTGTTCGTTTTCGGCCAGCGCCAGCAGATCGACTTCGCGCCAGACGTTGTTGTCTTGGTCGCGCAGGGCCTGGCCCAGCCAGGGATGCGTGGCGTCGGCCTCGAGGCTGTCGTCCGGGTGCAACTGATCGGGATTGCGCAGGCCGACGAGCTGGTCGACGAGCAGCGCGGTGTTGAGGTCCAGCGCCGAGCTGAACTGGATGAGCCGGGCCTGCGGTCCGGGCGCACCGGCGGCATCGCCCATGAACTGGCCCAGATGGACCACGCCGCAGACCTGGCCCCGCAGGCTCACCAGACCGCGAAACCAGGGCAGGGCATGCGGCAGCGGCGCGGCAGGCTGCATGGGCGAGATTTCACCCGAATACTCCAGCGGTAGCAGAAGGCGGTGGGAGCCGGCCAGCACCGCCAGCCAGCGCGACGGCGACTGCCCGCTCTGCGCGGCGTGCAGCCGTTGGGCGAGATGGGTCTGGAATTCGCGGAGCGAGGCTCTGGACATGGCGGCGGCGGGATGGGGGCGGTTCAGGCGATGGCGCGGATCTTGTCGAGCAGTTCGGTGGCGTTGACCGGCTTGATGACATAGTCGGACGCGCCCTGGCGCATGGCCCAGACCTTGTCGGTTTCCAGCTTCTTGCTGGTGCACATGATGACCGGAATGCCGGCATACGCCGGGTCGCGGGTGATCTGCCGGGTGAGCTGAAAGCCGTTCTGCCCGGGCATGACCACATCCATAAGGATGAGATCGGGCTTGACCGCGGCCATGACAGCCAGCGCCTGCTCGCCGTTCTCGGCCGTGTTCACGGCGTAGCCGTGCTTGGTCAGCAGATCCGAGAGAAAGTAGAGCTCGGTCTTGGAATCGTCGACGATGAGAATGTTATGAACGGGCATGGCAGCAACGGCAGGAGCGAAAAACAGCGCAAGAAATAACGCAAAAAAGGGCGATCAAAGGGTGGGGCAGCGGTCAGTCAGGGGGTGTTGAGGTGGCGCCGCACGGCGTCGAGCAACTGGTCTTTGGTGAAGGGCTTGGTCAGGTAGTCCTGCGCCCCGACCATGCGGCCGCGGGCCTTGTCGAACACGCCGTCCTTGCTGGAGAGCATGACCATGGGAATCTGCGCAAACTTGCCGCTGCGGCGGATCACCGCCACGGTCTGGTAACCGTCGAGCCGGGGCATGAGGATGTCGCAGAAGATCAGGTCGGGATGGTGGTCGTTGACCTTGGACAGGGCGTCGAAGCCGTCTTCGGCGAGCAGCACCTCGTAGCCGGCCTGCTTGAGAAAGATCTCGGCGCTGCGGCGGATGGTGTTGCTGTCATCGATGACCAACACTTTGAATGAGCTGGTGGGCGCGACCATGCACATCCTTTGCAAAAGGAGAAAAGGAAAAAACTGCGTTGACTTGCCGTTCCCGATTACACCGGCACCATCTCGAAATCTTCTTTGCGGGCACCGCACTCGGGGCAGGTCCAGTTCATGGGGACGTCTGCCCAGCGTGTGCCCGGTGCAATGCCACTCTCCGGATGGCCGTCGGCCTCGGAGTAAATGAAGCCGCAAATCAAGCACATCCAACTGCAAAGTTCTTGTTTGTCCACAGCGTATCGACGGAAGAGAGAAGATTCAACGATTCTATGGGTCGCTGTTGCGTTTTGCCCTACAGAGCCAGGTCAAGACGCGGCCGGCTGCCGCAGATCAAGGCAGCCGACCGCGCCGCTTGCACCGACGCGTTGCGGCACTACTATGCCTGCATGATGAATGAATCTCCCGAATCCCCTCCGTCCGTGATGTACTTCAACGCCGCCGATCCCAGCGGCAGCGCCGGGCTGGCCGCCGATCTGGCCTCATGCGCGGCCGTGGGCTGTCACCCCCTGCCGGTGACCACGGCGCTGTGGGTGCGCGACACCGCGGAAATCTTCGACACCATCGAGATCGAGGCCGATGCCGTGGTGGAGCAGGCGCGGGCCGTGCTCGAAGACGTGGAAATCGCGGCGTGGAAGGTCGGTTTCCTTGGCAGCGTGGACGTGGTCAACGCCGTGGCCGAACTGCTGGCTGACTACAGCCAGGTGCCGCTGGTGACCTACGCCGGCAACTTCCATGTGCTCGACGAGGCGCAAGCCGACGACTACATCAAGGCCCTGCAAGACCTGATCCTGCCACAGACCCGCGTGCTCACCGGCAATCAAAGCGCGCTGACCCAACTGCTGTTGCCTGAATGGGACGGCGAGGCGCCCCCCACGCTGGAAGCGCTGATGCACAAGGCGCAGCAGCTTGGCGTGCAGTACCTGCTGGTCACCGGCATCCTCGCCAGCGAAGGCAAGGTGGAAAACGTCTTGATGAGCCCGCGCCGAGTGTTGCTGCGCGAGAGCTTCGAGCTGTTCGAGGCCGGGTTCACCGGGGCCGGAGACACTCTCTCGGCGGTGCTCGCCGCCATTCTGGCCAACGGCGCCAAGCTCGACCAGGCGGTGCACGAAGCCATCGAATACCTCGATCACTGTCTGGACTTCGGCTATCGTCCGGGCATGGGCCAGGTCGTGCCCGACCGCTTCTTCTGGGCCCAGCCCACCGACGAAGACGAGGCCGAGCCCGGCGACCCTGGAGCCCCCACCCTGCAGTGAAGTCCGATCCCAGCGCAGCCCGCGCGTCGGCCCGGGTTGTGACCGCAGCGCGGCCGCGCCCCCGCGCCAGATCCGTCCCCATCGCCCTGCCTGCCGGGGCGATGGCCGTTTGAAAGAGCCCATCATGTCGATCACCAACCAGCAACTGTTCGAGCGCGCCCAGCGCACCATTCCCGGCGGTGTCAATTCGCCCGTGCGTGCCTTCCGTCAGGTGGGCGGCGTGCCGCGCTTCATCGACCGCGCCGAAGGGCCCTACATGATCGACGTCGAGGGCAGGCGCTACATCGACTACATCGGCTCCTGGGGGCCGATGATCGCCGGGCATGCCCACCCCGAGGTCATCGACGCGGTGCAGCGCGCGGCCACCCGCTCGCTGAGCTTTGGCGCGCCCACGGCGGACGAGATCGACATGGCCGAGACCATTTGCAAACTCATGCCCGCCGTCGAGCAAGTGCGCCTGGTGTCCAGCGGCACCGAAGCCAGCATGAGCGCCATCCGCCTGGCGCGGGGCTTCACCGGACGCGACGCCATCGTCAAGTTCGAGGGGTGCTACCACGGCCATGCCGACAGCCTGCTGGTGAAGGCCGGCAGCGGCCTGCTGACCTTCGGCAACCCCAGCTCCGGCGGCGTGCCGGCCGATCTGGCCAAGCACACCCTGGTGCTGGAGTTCAACAATATCGCCCAGATCGAGGAGCTGTTCGCCGCGCGCGGTGCCGATATCGCCTGCGTCATCGTCGAGCCGATCGCCGGCAACATGAATTTCATCCGCGGCAGCCAGGCTTGGCACCAGCGCTTGCGCGAACTCTGCGCCCAGCATGGCGCGCTGCTGATCTGGGACGAGGTGATGACCGGCTTTCGCGTCGCCCTGGGTGGCGCGCAGCAGGTGTACGGCATCAAGCCCGATCTGGTGGTCATGGGCAAGGTCATCGGCGGCGGCATGCCGCTGGCGGCGTTCGGCGGCCGCGCTGACGTCATGGCCCAGCTCTCACCGCTGGGTGCGGTCTATCAGGCTGGCACGCTGTCGGGCAACCCGGTGGCCGTGGCCGCGGGCATGGCGCAACTGCGCCTCATCCAGCAACCCGGCTTTTACGAGCGCTTGGGCGCGGCGACGCAAACGCTCATGGCCGGGCTGCAAGCCGCGGCGTCGCGGCACGGCGTGACGTTCCGCACCGACAGCCAGGGCGGCATGTTCGGCTTTTACTTCTCGGCCGAACTGCCGCGCAACTACCCCGACATGGCGCATGCCGACGTTGCCGTGTTCAAGCGCTTTTTCCACGCCATGCTCGATCGCGGCGTGTATCTGGCGCCGAGCATGTACGAGGCCGGTTTCGTCTCGGCTGCGCACGATGACGCATTGATCCAAGCGACGCTGGAAGCGGCGAACGGCGCGTTTGCGGAGTTGTCGCGGTGAGGAGAATTGGATGCGTCAGTCAGATGAGAAAATGATGTCGTATAGGCGCTTGGTAGCCGGAGTCATGTTCTGTGCTTCCGGCCAGAGGAATGCGTCTGCCGGGGCCAGACGCTTGGCATACACCGCTTCGATCACCCGCTTGATCACTCCAGGTGAGACCTCCTCACGGTCGTAACCCGGAACAAAGCCGATCAACTGATAGCCTGCATGTTCCAGGGCGCGCTGCATTTGCGGCATTTTCATCGTGGCCATGGTGTAGATAAACCCGGCGCCCATTGCCCTGCCCATTTTTTCGCCGAGTTCCATGGCTAGTACGGCGAGCCGCGCGCCACGATGGGCCGGGGCGATGACGCCCAGGCGGGCATACAGGGTCATGGCAGCACATTCGCGCTCCCATGAGCCCATGCCCACCAGATCATCACCGTGCTTGATCAGCAGTGCTATGACATCCCGGTCCGTCTGATCGTCGAGCACAACCTTCTCGGTGTAGAACGAGTCGGCCAGGTAGCAACTTCCCACGCCGGCCGCCACGCTTGGAAACCAGTCGCGGATTGCGGTGACGAGGGGGGCAATGTCGGCGGTGTGCAGCGGCGCGAAACGGTAGCCCGTTGGAAGGGGCGTCATAGCGGAAATCTGCTCGATGGTTGGCCAGCGCATGAGTCGCCTCCGCATCTGTTTGTGCGCGTGCAGTGTGACACGATATTACGCCGCATGACATGACGTGGATCCGGTAAATTCCCTGACGAACAGGTCCTACCGCAGGGCGTTGAACCCGCCTAGCCCCGATTCCCCCAGCCCCTGCAGCGGGCCCAGCGGGTTGCGGGTGACGCTTTGCTCCTCGATCTTGGGCTGGCCGCCCCAGGTTTTGTAGACCACGCGGTCGCCCACGGTGAGCACGATGAGCGAAAACCGCCAGCCGCTGGTGTCGGTCTGGCGTTTGAAGGCGAAAAAGTCGGTCCAGAAATTGCCGACCCGGTGGTTTTGCACCTGGCGCTGGGTGATGTCGTAGCCGTGGCACTGGGCGGGGGTGTCGAGGCAGGCGCGGATACCGGGGTCCAGCGGGGCCTCGCGTGACGGCGGCACCAGGCGGCTGACGATGTCGGCGTAGCTGAGGATGGTGAGGTTGGGGGTGGCGGCGGGGTCGATGCCCATGGCGTGCAGGTCGGCCAGGGTGGTGTGTTGCGGCACGATGCGCTCGTAGACGCCGCGCGCCTGCTCGAAGCTGGCCCAGGGTTTGGGGCTTTGCGCTTCACCCGAGGGCAGGAGCCCGGCGCAGCCGGTCAGCACCAGGACCGCTCCCAGGGCAGCAGCGAGACCGATGCGGCGACGACGAGAGTGATGACGGCACATGGCGGTTGACGAGAGAAGAATCTGGCCTCGGTCGGCATCCAGAGTATGCCGCAGGCGCGCGCGGAATTGAAATCCGGCGACGTCGCTGTGTGCTCTGCGCTTGCGAGGTGGCGCAGCCTGCATGAGTAGGCGGCCCTGGAGCGCTCGGCTCACTTCGGAATCTGCACGTCCCACTGCCTGGCGGCGATGACGCCGGTGCGGGCGTTCATGTAGGGGGAATACAGGCGCTTCTGGAACACGCGCGGCGCCGGCAGCATGACGGCCAGCCGCGCCGCCTGCGCCGGGGTCAGGCGGGCGGCGCTGGTGTGAAAGTAGGTTTGCGCCGCGGCTTCGGCACCGTAGATGCCGTTGCCCCACTCCACGCTGTTGAGGTAGATCTCCAGAATGCGGCGTTTGCCCAGGATGCCTTCGAGCATGAAGGTGATGATCAGCTCCTGGCCCTTGCGCAGGTAGTCGCGCTCGGGCGAGAGAAACAGGTTCTTGGCGAGCTGCTGGGTGATGGTGGAGCCGCCAACGATCTTGCCGCTGCGCTCGTTGCGCCGCAGGTGGTTGCGGTCCCAGGCGCTCTGGATGGCGTCCCAGTCCACGCCGTCGTTGGTCAGGAAGGTGGCGTCTTCCGAGGCGACCACGGCGCGCTTGAGGTGCGGGCTGATGGCGTCGTAGGGCACCCAGTCGTGCTGCCAGGCGACCTTGTCGCCGCTTTTGAGAATCCGCAGTTCGGCGGCGCGCATGAAGGTGCTGCTCGACGGCGGCACCACCTTCCACAGCGCAATGCGCAGCGCAAAGTAGCCTTGCAGCACCAGCACCGACAGCAGCATCAGCCACAGCAAGCGGCGCCACAGCGGCGCGGGGGCGTGTCGGGCCATGGTCAGGCGTGGTGCGACGCCGCGAGTTCGGCGCGCAGGGTGGCCAGCACCGGGGCGGTATCGGGCGCCTCGCCGTGCCACAGGGTGTAGCTCTGCGCGGCTTGTTCCACCAGCATGCCCAGGCCGTCCCAGGCGCGGGCACCGGCGGCGCGGGCCTGGGCGACGAAGGCGGTGTCGGTGGCGGCGTACATCAGGTCGTAGGCCCAGCAGCCGGGGTGCAGCACGCCGTCGTCCAGGTCGAGCCCGCTGCCGCCCAGGCTGGCGGCGGTGGCGTTGACGACACCGTCGGCCCAGTGCGGGGGCGGGCTTTGCACCACTTGCAGGTCGGTGCCGTGCTGCGCCGCCAGGGCGCTGTGGCGCGCCGCCAGGGCCTGCGCCTTGTCGATGCTGCGGTTCCACAGGGCGATGGCGCGCGCCCCGGCGGTGATCAGGGGGCCGAGCACGCCGCTGGCAGCGCCACCGGCACCGAGCAGCAGCAGCCGCTGGCCGTGCAGGGGACGATGGACGTCCTCGGCCGCGAGCACGCGGGCGAGGTCACGCACCAGGCCGATGCCGTCGGTGTTGTCGCCCCACAGCCCGCCTTCGTCCCAGCCGATGGTGTTGACCGCCTGCGCCAGTTGCGCCGCCGCACTGCGGCGCGTGCACAGGCGCCAGGCGTCGAACTTGAAGGGCACGGTGATGTTGGCGCCACAGCCGCCCTCGGCGTGAAAGGCGGCGAGCGCCTGTTCCAGGCCGTCGCGGGGTGCGAGCCGTGCCTCGTAGCGCAGCGCCACGCCGGTCTGCGCTGCAAACAGGGCGTGGATGCGCGGCGAGCGGCTGTGGGCGATGGGGTTGCCGAACACGGCGTAGAGCGGAGTCATGGGGCGTCAGGCGGGGTCAGGGGGCGGGCTGCGTGGGGCCGGGTGGGGCCTGCACGGCGGTTTCCAGGCCCTGCTCGTGGGTGAAGCGAAAGCGCGAGATGACCACGATCTGGTCGGCCTGCTTCAGCATGGCGTCGGTGAAGCGGCCGTAGGGCTGGGCGGCGGCGACGATGGCGCGGGCCTGGCGGTCCAGCGTGGGATTGCCCGAGCTCTGCACGATGTCGCTGGCGACGAGCTGGCCGTTGGCGGCAATGGTGATGGACATGATCAGGCTGCCGTACAGCTTGCGCCCGCCGCTTTGCGGGAAGTCCTGCGTGCCCAGGGTCTCGATCTTGGTGCGCAGTTTGTCGTAATACAGCGCGTAGGCGGCCTCGCGGGTGGACGGGCCGATGAAGCGCCGCCGCGGTTTGGCGTTCTGCTGCTGGATCTGACGCTCGATGGCGCCGAGCATGTCGAGCAGTTGCCGGCGCTTTTGCTCCAGCGCCTCCTTCTGCTGCGGGTTGGGTTCGAGCTGCGCGGTCTGTGCCAGTTGCACGATCTGCCGCTTGACCTGGGTGAGAAGCTGCTGTTGCTTCTGCTGCAGTTC
>JAKAFC010000034.1 GCA_021818065.1 Pseudomonadota bacterium | reverse complement strand
AGCGGCGGAATTCCTTGGCATCGCAGTAAGGGCACTGACCCGACTGCTCTACCTGGCTAGCGATAAGCGCGCGCACCTCGTTCTTCTGGGCGAGGCCGCTTACGGTCTCGTTCAGCTGATGGAGTTGGTGCGGGCTCAAGCTCTTGAGAGAGTCCACGAGCCGCTGGAAATCGCGACGGCGCATCGCTCCGCATCTTAACCACCAACACGATTAGGTGACAGAGCCTTTGTTTTTGTGGCGCGCCGCTGGGCAGGAGAAAACTCTTGTTACGGCCGGGCAGGTCACAATAGCGGTGCCTGGCCTGCCACCGTTCCCGCTCCATGACCCCATCCATCGCCCCCGGTCTGTTCGTGTTGCAGGGCAACCGGCTCGAATGGTTGCGGGATGCGGTGTTGCAATGGCTGGTGCAGCAACCCCTGGCTCCGCTGGAAGAGGAGGTGGTTCTGGTGCAAAGCAACGGAGCCGCCGAGTGGCTGAAAATGGCACTGGCAGCGCAGCACGGTATCTGTGCCGCGACGCGGGTGGAATTGCCAGGGCGCTTTCTCTGGCGCACCTATCGTCAGGTGCTGGGGCGTGCGGCCACGCCGTCGCAGTCGCCCCTGGACAAACCGCTGCTCACCTGGCGACTCATGCGCCTGCTGGGCGATCTGCCCGAGGCCGCCGTATGGGCCCCACTGCGACAGTACCTGCAAGGCCAGGGGGCGCAGCGACGGCTGCAGCTTGCGCAGCGCCTGGCTGACCTCTACGACCAATACCAGCTCTACCGGGACGATTGGCTCGCCGCCTGGGAACGCGGCGCCGACGTGCTCATCGATGCCCGCGGTCAGACCACCGACCTGGCCGACGAGCAACGCTGGCAGTCCGAACTGTGGCGGCGCATTCTTGCGGAACTGAGCGAGGCGGAACGCGCGGGCACCCGGGCGCGGGTGCAGCAGGCTTTCACCCAGGCGCTCGACCAGGACGCGGCCGCGCCCGTAGCGGCGGGCAAGCTACCGCGCCGCGTGGTGTTGTTCGGCGCCTCGCATCTGCCGACCGTGGTGCTCGATGCGCTGGTGGCGCTGTCGCGGCACGCGCAAGTGCTGATCGCGCTGCCCAACCCTTGCCGCTACCACTGGGCCGACGCGATTGACGGTCGCGAGCTGTTGCGTCCCGCTCCCCGGCGCCGCCCGCTGCGTGCCGAAGATCTCGCCCGCATCGGTCTCGAGGCGATGCATGCCCACGCCCACCCGCTGCTGGCCGCCTGGGGTCGGCAGGGGCGCGATTTCATGCGCCAACTCGACGTCTTCGACGATCGCGCCGCGGCGGCGGACGCACCCGGCCTGCCGCGTGCCGATCTGTTCGACGACGCGCCCGGCGACACACTGCTTGCACAGATGCAGGCCGCCATCCGCGACCTGCTGCCGCTGGCCGAGCATCTGCGTGCCGTCATCCCCAGGACGGATCGCTCGGTGGTGTTTCACGTTGCCCACAACGCCCAGCGCGAAGTCGAGATCCTGCACGACCAGTTGCTGCATCTGCTGGCGCGACCGGGCGCGCGGCCTCTGCGGCCGCGCGACATCGTGGTGATGACTCCGGACATCGCCCCTTTCGCCCCGGCCATCCGGGCGGTGTTCGGCCAGTATCCCCCGGGCGATGCGCGCTACATCCCGTTCGACATCGCCGACCTGTCGGCGCGTGCCACCGAGCCGCTGCTGGTGGCCCTGGACTGGCTGCTGCGGCTGCCACAGGAACGCATTCTGGCTTCCGACATCGCCACCCTGCTCGACGTGCCGGCCATTGCCCGGCGCTTCGGTCTGCAGCCGCAAGATCGGCCGCGGCTGACGCAGTGGATCGCCGGGGCCGGCGTGCGCTGGGGCTTGGATGCGGCGCACCGCACCGCGCTCGATCTGGGTGCCTGCGGCGAGCAGAACACCTGGCGCTTCGGCCTGCGCCGCATGCTGCTGGGCTATGCCGGAGCGGGCGAGGACGGCTTTGCCGACATCATGCCCTACGACGAGATCGGCGGGCTGGACGCAGCCCTGGTGGGGCCGCTGGCCGATCTGCTCGCGGTGCTGCAGGCCTGGTGGCAGACGGCGCAGCAAAGCGCCACGCCGCAGCAATGGGCGCAGCAAGGCCGCGACCTGCTCGACGCCCTGAGCCTGCCGCAAGACCTGCGCGAGCGCGAAACCCGCGCCAGTCTCGATGACGCCTTGTCGGCCTGGGTCGAACACTGCGCCGCGGCCGGGTTCGACCAACCCGTGCCGCTGGAGGTGCTGCGTGAGACCTGGCTCGGCGCTCTGGACGAGGCCGCGGCCGGCGGCCGCTTTCTCGCCGGGGGGGTGACCTTCTGCACCCTGATGCCGCTGCGGGCGATTCCGTTCGCCGTGGTATGCCTGCTGGGCATGAACGAGGGCGACTACCCCCGCCAGAGCCCGCGCAGCGACTTCGACCTGTTGCATCAGCCGGGGCAGTATCGCCCCGGCGACCGCGCCCGCCGCGAGGACGATCGCTACCTCATGCTCGAGGCCCTGCTCTCGGCCCGGCGCATGCTCTACGTCAGTTGGGCCGGGCGTAGCCCGCGCGACAACACCGAGCAGCCGCCCTCGGTGCTAGTGGCGCAGTTGCGCGACTACATCGCCGCCGGTTGGCAGGGTGAGCCGGGGCCACAAGAGGCTGGCGATGTGCTGGCGCAGCGCACCACCGTGCATCCGCTGCAGCCGTTCAGCCGCCGTTACTTCGAGGGCGATGCGCAACGCTTCACCTACGCCCGCGAATGGCGGCAGGCGCACGCCGGGGCGCAACCCGCGGCATCGGCCGCACCGGCCTTCGAGCCCTGGACCGAACCCCTGACCCTGCAGCAGCTCACCCGTTTTCTGCAAAACCCGGTCAAGACCTTCTTCCGCGTCCGGCTCGACGTGGTGTTCGACGACCTGGAGTCGCAAGACGACGACGAGGTCTTCGCGCTCGACGGTCTGGACCGTCACGGCTTGCTCAGCCAGCTGATCGACGCCCCGCAGATCGCCGTGCGCGACGGTGTGGAGGCCACTGTGGCGCGGCGCCTGCGGCAGTTGCAGGGCAGTGGGGTGCTGCCGATGCGGGCCCTGGGCGAGCGCGTGGCGCAGACCTTGGGGCACGATGCCGTGCCGCTGCTGCAGTGCTGGCAGACGGCGATGCAGGCCTATCCGCAAGACGACGACAAAATGCCGCTGAGCCTGGAAGCCCGGGGGCTGCAGATCGACGATTGGCTGGAGGGTCTGCGCGCCTGCGGGCCGCAGCGTGTCTGGATCGCATGCAGCGTCTCGCGCCTGATCGATCGCTCCGGGACACTGCGCCTCCATCCGCTGGTTGCGGCCTGGGTGCGCCAGCTCGTCGCCAGCGCCTGCGGCCACGCGGTGCACGGCATTCTCATCGGCGTCGAGGGGCAGGTGGTGGTGCCGCCGCTCGATGCGGACCTGGCCCGGCAACACCTCCACGCCCTGCTGGAGGCCTGGCACGCCGGCATGTGCGACCCCTTGCCGTTCACCGCCCGCACGGCCCTGGCGGAACTGTCCAAGCCCGGCAGCGGTCGGCAGCTCTACGACGGCGGCTTCAACACCGGCGGCGAGGCCGAGGAGCCTTGTCTGGCCCGCGTCTACCCCGACTTCGCGGCGCTGTGCGCCGATGGCCGCTTCGAGGCCTACACCACCGCACTGTTCGCACCGCTGTTCGCATGGGCGCAGCAGGCCGAGGTGATTCCCCATCCCGCGCCGCCGCAGGCGTCCGAGCCCGCAGCCACCGAGGAGCAGGACGCATGACCACGCCGCTCGACCCCCTGAGCCTGCCGCTGCAGGGCAGCCGTCTGATCGAGGCCAGCGCCGGTACCGGCAAGACCTGGACCATCGCGGCGCTTTACCTGCGTCTGGTGCTGGGCCATGGCAACACCGCGTCGGCCTTCGGCCGCGCGCTGATGCCCGAGCAGATCCTGGTGATGACCTTCACCCGCGCCGCCACGCGCGAACTGGCCGACCGCATCCGCAGCCGTCTCGTGCAAGCCGCGCGGTGCTTACAGGGCAGCGCAGATCCCAAGCCCGACGATGCTTTTCTGCAGCATTTGTTGACCGACCATGCCCCTGGCCCAGTCCGCGAGGCGGCGGCCTGGCGGCTGGCGATGGCGGCGCAGGGCATGGACGACGCCGCAGTGTTCACCATCGACGCCTGGTGCCAACGCATGCTGCGCGAACACGCCTTCGACAGCGGCCACGCCTTCGACGACGACCTGCTGGCCGACGAGCACGCGCTCACCCAGCAGGCCGTGCACGACTTCTGGCGGCAACAGGTCTATCCGCTGACAGGCGAGGCACTGGCCGACGTGCTGGCGCTCTGGCCCGATGTCGCCACCTTGGGCGATGCAGTCAAGGCGCAACAACGTGCCGCGCAGGCCGGCAAGCCCATGCCCACAGCCGAGGACGCCACACTGCAAGCCCTGTGGCAGCGGGTGATGGCCACGGGGCGCGACCAAGCCAGCGCGCTCAAGGCGCAGTGGCGCCAGCCGATTGCCGCCATGCGCGATTGGCTGTGCACCCTGCTGCAGGGCGAGGACTGCCCGCTCAACCGAAACAAATATCGGCCGGAGACAGTCTGCAGTTGGTTTGATGCTCTGAACGCCTGGCTGACGGACGTAGCGCTGATCCAGCCCGCGCCGATGGCAGACGCCTGGACCAAGCTCACCCCCGCCGCCCTGCGTGCGGGCTGCAACAAAGGCAAGAGCGTGGATGTGCCCGCCGACTTCGACCGGCTCGGCGCGCTGCGCGAGGCGCTGGACACGCTGCCAAACCTTGCCACGGCGCTGCAGGGCTTTGCCGCCGCCAAGGTGGACGCACGCCTGCGCGCGCTCAAGGCGCTCAGCCGCCAGTTCAGCTTTCACGATCAGCTCGAACGCCTCGACGCCGCCCTGGCCGGGCCGCAGGGCCAGCGCCTGCGGGCGCGCATCCTGCAGCAGTACCCGGTGGCTCTCATCGACGAATTTCAGGACACCTCGGCGCTGCAGTTCCAGGTGTTCGACCGCCTTTACGGACTGACCACCCCGACCGCGCCCGACTGCGCCGTGCTGCTCATCGGCGACCCCAAGCAGTCCATCTACGCCTTTCGTGGCGCCGACATCGCCAGCTATCTGCGGGCGCGTCAGGCCACGCAAGGGCGGCATGCGGCGCTAGCCACCAATCATCGCTCCACCAAGGCGGTGGTGGACAGCGTTAATCGTCTGTTCGCACGCCGCGAGCAGGCGGCAGGCGAGGGCGCCTTTCTGTACCGCCAACCGGACGAACCCGAGGCCGCCAATCCCCTGCCGTTCACCCCGGTTGCGGCCAAAGGGCGTGCCGAGCAGTTGGTGTGCGCCCGCGGCGCGGTGCCCGCGCTCACCTGTTGCGTGCACACCGAAACCGAGTCCAAGGACGCCGCGCGCGAACGCTTTGCGGCGCATGCAGCGGCCCACATCGTCGGCCTGCTCGACGATGCGCAGGCCGGATTTGTTCAGCCTGACGGCGGCTTCGCCCGGCTACGGCCTTCGGACATCGCCGTGCTGGTGCGCGATGGCAAGGAGGGGCAGGCGGTGCGCGGCGAACTCAAGCGCCGCGGCGTGGCTTCGGTGTACCTCTCCGACCGCGATTCGGTGTTCGCCTCGCAGGAGGCCGCCGACCTGCTGCGCTGGCTGCGGGCGGTGGCGGCGCCGCGCGATGGGCGTCTGGCGCGCGCCGCGTTCGCCACGCCCACCCCGGGCGCCTCGCTGCACGAGCTGGCGGCGCTGGCCACCGACGACGCCGTGTTCGAGGCGCGCCTGGACTTACTGGCGGCGTTGCAGGGCATCTGGCTGCGACAGGGCGTGCTGCCCATGCTGCGCCAGACGCTGCATCAACTCGACCTGCCGGCGCGCTGGCTGGCCGCAGCGAACGATGACGGCGAGCGCCGGCTCACCAATGTGCTGCACCTGGCCGAACTACTGCAGACCGCCAGCAGCACGCTCGACGGCGAGCAGGCGCTGATCCATTGGCTGCAAGAGCAGATGACCGGCGAGGTCAACGAGGAACAGGTGGTGCGGCTGGAGAGCGAGGCCGATCTGGTGCGCGTGGTCACCATCCACAAGTCCAAGGGGCTGGAATATCCGCTGGTGGTCTTGCCCTTCGCCACCGCGTTCAAGGAGGCGCGCGACGGCGCCGACGATCACGAGCGCCTGCGCGAAGACCTGCGGCTGCTCTACGTGGCGCTGACCCGGGCGCGGCATGCGCTGTGGGTCGGGGTGGCGGCGCTCAAACTCGGCAAGGCCCAGGCCTGCGTACTGCACCGCAGCGCGCTCGGCTATCTGCTGGCTGGCGCCACGCCGCAGGACGGCAAAGCCATCTCCGACCTGCTGCGCGCCACCTTCGGTGAGGACGCCGCGGTGCAGATCACGGACGCCACAAACGACGCCGAGACCCGGCGCCTGCATCGTGCCGACGACGCACTGCCTCTGGTCGCAGCCCCGATCTACCGCGCCCAATTCGAGCGCGACTGGGGCATTGCCAGCTTCTCGGCCCTGGTGCGCGATCTCACCCCGCGCTCGACGCAGCAACCGCCCTTGTCGCCGCTGCAGGATGAATTGTGGGCCGCAGAGATCGATGCCGCCCCGGCCGAGCCAGCGGCCAACAGCAACGCCGCACAGCACCGCTTTCCGCGCGGCGCGCTGATCGGCAAGTTCGTGCACGAACAACTCGCCTGGCTGGGCGAGAACGGCTTTGCCCTGGCGACGGACCCGGCGTTGCAGCAGCGCCTGCTGCAGCGCTGCACACGGCAGGGCTGGGAGCCGCAGCGCAGCGACGATCTGCAGGCCTGGCTGACGGAAATTCTCGCCACGCCCCTGCCGCCGCTGGGTGTGGCCCTGCCCGACATCAGCACGGCGTTGTCCGAGATGGAATTCTGGTTCCCCGTCTCGCAGGCGCGTGCGGCCGACATCGACAGCCTGTGCCAGCGCCACATCCTCGCCGGCCAGGCCCGCCCGGCGCTGACCGAGCGCAGCCTGCACGGCATGGTGATGGGCTTTGCCGATCTGGTCTTTGCCCACGCGGGCCGCTACTGGGTGCTCGACTACAAGAGCAACGCCCTGGGCGCCGACGATGCCGCCTACGCTCCCGAAGCGCTGCAGGCCGCGGTGCTCGAACATCGCTACGACGTGCAGGGCGCGCTCTACATGCTGGCGCTGCACCGGCTGCTGCGTGCCCGGCTGGGAACCGGCTACGACCCAGCGACGCAACTCGGCGGTGCGCTGGTGCTGTTTCTGCGCGGCATCGCCGCGCCGTCTGCGGGCTGCGTGCATCTCGCCCCCGACGTGGCCTTGCTCGGTGCGCTCGACCCGCTGTTTGCGCCAAGCGCGGAGGCAGCATGATGCGCCCCGCTGCTGTGGTCTCGGCGCGGTCGAGCGATGCGGTTCTGGCCGTGTTGCACGATTGGGCCGTGCATGGAGCGCTGCGGCGCCTGGACGTGGCGTTGGCGCGCTTTCTGTTGGAGCTCTGCCCGCAGATGGCGCCCGAGCTGGTGCTGGCCGTGGCCATTGTGGCCGAGCTGGAAGGCCGAGGGCACACCTGCGTCATGCTCGACGCCTTGCCGCAGCATGTCGCCGCCTTGAAGGAGCGCGCTGCGCAGGCCGGCTCGGCCGCCACCCTGGCGCCCGAACTCACCTGGCCGCGCGATGGCGAAGGTGTGTTGCGCGCCTGTGCCGCCGTCGACATCGAGGGCGAGGCCGACACCGGCGCGCCGCTGGTTGCCAGCACCAAGCGGCTCTACCTGCGGCGCTACTGGCGCGACGAAGGCGTGGTGGCGCAGCGTCTCCACCAGCGCCTGCAGCAGCCGGTTGCGGTCGATGTGCCCACAGCCAGCGCCCTGTTGGCGCGGCTGTTTCCGCCGGCGCAGAGCGCTACGGTGGACTGGCAGAAGATCGCCTGCGCGGTGGCATTGCGCGGGCGCTTCACCCTGCTCACCGGCGGCCCCGGCACAGGCAAGACGCACACGGCCGCTCGCATGCTGGTGGCGCTCTGGGCCGCCCGGCCAGCGGGCGCGGCACCCGGCGCGCTGCGCATCGCCCTGGCGGCGCCCACCGGCAAGGCTGCCGCCCGCCTCAAGCAGTCGATCGACCGCGAACTTGGCAAGCTCGGCGCGATCGCCGGGGTCGCCGACCTCGCCCAGCGCCTGGGCCCGGCGCGCACGCTGCACAGCCTGCTCGGCGCGCGGCCGGACACCCGACGCTTCGCCCGCAATGCAGCGCATCCGCTGGACGTCGATGTGCTGCTGATCGACGAGGCCTCCATGGTGCATCTGGAAATGATGGCGACCATCCTCGAGGCGCTGCCGCAGGCGGCGCGGCTGATTCTGCTTGGCGACAAGGATCAGCTGGCGTCGGTCGAGGCCGGCGCGGTGCTGGGCGAGCTGTGCAGCGGGGCGGAGCAGGGACGCTACACCCCGCAAACCGCCCGGGAGTTGCTGGCCCTCACGGGCGACACCTTGCCGCCAGACCGTATCGACCCGGCTGGCCCGGCCCTGGCCCAGCACGTGGTGATGTTGCGCCGAAGCCATCGCTTCGGCGGCGCCATCGGCCAGCTCGCCCAGGCCGTGCAGGCGGGCGACGCCGCGCGGGCACTAGCGTTGCTGCAGCAGCCGGGCGATCCGGCGGTACGGCTTCTCGCCCTGGGGGCTTCGGCCGGGGCCGCGCCGCACCAGGACGTGGTCGACCTGGCCATTACCGGCCGGGATACCGCCCCCGGCTACGGTGCCTATGCCGACTGTGTTCGTCAGGGGCCGCTGGCCAACGAAGATTGGGACGGCTGGGCACGCCGCGTGCTGCAGGCGTTCGACCGCTGCCGCGTGCTGTGCGCCGTGCGCGACGGGCCCTGGGGCATGCACGCGCTCAACGCCGCCATCTCGGCGCGGCTGGAGGCGCTGGGTCTGCTGCGTTGTCGTGGCCCTTGGTATGCCGGTCTCCCGGTCTTAGTGACGCGCAACGACCATGACCTGGGCGTGCTCAATGGCGACATCGGCATCACCCTGCCGACGGGCACGCAGGGGCTGCGGGTGGTGTTTGCCCAGGGCGACGCTTTGCGCTCAGTCAGCATCAGCCGTCTGGCCGACGTGCAGACGGCGTTTGCCATGACGGTGCACCAATCGCAGGGCTCGGAGTTCGAACACACCGTGCTGGTGCTGCCGGAGCAACAGGCGGGCTTGAGCCGTGAACTGATCTACACCGGCATCACCCGCGCGCGGCAGGCCCTCACCCTGGCCTGCGCCGACCCGCACAGCCTGTCCGAAGGCATCCAGCGAGTCACCCGCCGTGCCAGCGGCTTGCTCGCCCGCCTCGATACACTCGCGTCCTCATGAACAAGGCCTTTGTCCGCGAAGACGCTGGCGACGCCGACGACGAAGACGGTGGCGCCCAACTGCCGCCGCTGCCTGCGGGCAGCAAGAATTACCTCACCCCCCAGGGCTACGCCCGGCTGCGCGCCGAGCTCAAGAGCCTGGTCGAAGACGAACGGCCGAAGGTGGTCGAGACCGTGTCGTGGGCGGCGAAGAACGGCGACCGTTCGGAAAACGGCGACTATATCTACGGCAAGAAGCGGCTGCGCGAAATCGACCGGCGCATCCGTTTTCTCACCAAGCGCCTGGACATCGCCGAGGTGGTCGATGCCAGCCTGCAGCACGGCAACGACCAGGTGTTCTTCGGCGCCACGGTGCGCTACGCCGACGACAAGGGCACCGAGCACACCATCACCATCGTCGGCATCGACGAAACCGAACCATTGCAGGGCCGGATCAGCTGGATTTCCCCGGTGGCGCGCGCGCTGCTCAAGGCGCGCGAGGGCGACAGCGTGAGTCTGCCCACCCCTGCCGGCGTGGCCACGCTGGAGATTCTGGACGTGACGTATCCGGCGCGCGATTGAGCGAGCGCTCGGCCAGCCCTAGCCTTGGGCTGCGGCGCGGCTTTTCATGCGGCTGGCGCGCACCACGAATTTCAGACGGCGCAGGGCTCGCAGCACATCGGCCAGATGCTTGCGGTCGCGCACCTGCACGACAAAGCGCAACTCGGTGGTCGCCTGCTGCGAATCCTCGTCCATGGTGACGTGGGCGATGTCGCTGTCGTGCTCGCTGATGGCCGCCGCCACCCGAGCCAGCACGCCTTTGGTGTTCTGCACGATCACACTCAGCCCGGTTTCAAACGGCCGGGTGCATTCGGCGGCCCAGCCCAGATCGATCCAGCGATCGGGGTCTTTCTGGAACAGGGGGCGCGCGGTGTCGCAGTCTTGCTGGTGCACGATCAGGCCTTCACCCTTGCCCAGGTAGCCGATGATGGGATCGCCCGGAATGGGGCGGCAGCACGGGGCGTAGCGCACCGAGATGCCCTCGCTGCCGTCGAGTTGCAGGGTGGACTGCGATTCGCCGCTGCCCCGGCTTTCCAGACGTTCGATGGTGTCGAGCAACGGCGCCGACAGCGCGTCTTGCGGCGACACCAAGGCCACCACGCGCTTGGCCAGAATGTCGGCCACGCGCTTGCCCAGGCCGATGTCGGCGAACAGGTCGTCGCGCGACTTGAAACCGGTCCAGCGCAGCAGCTTGTCCCAGGTGGCATCGTCGAGCGCCGCCAGATCGAGGTGTTCATGCCGCAGCGCGCTCTGCAGCAGCCGACGGCCGAGCTCGATGGACTCGGCCTGCTGCGTGGTGCGCAGGGCATGGCGAATCTTGGAGCGCGCCCGGCCGGTGCGGACAAAACTCAGCCAGCTCGGGTTCGGCCGCGACAGCGGCGCGGTGATGATCTCGACCACATCGCCGCTGCGCAATTCGGTACGCAGCGGCACCAGGGCGTTGTTCACCTTGGCCGCCACCGTCTGGTCGCCCAGGTTGGTGTGGATGGCATAGGCGAAATCCACCGGCGTGGCCCCGCGCGGCAGCGCCAGGATGCGCGATTTGGGGGTGAAAACGTACACCGCATCGGGTGCCAGATCAACCTTGACGGTTTCGAGAAAATCGGCCCAGTCGCGGTTCTCGGTCTGGATGTCCAGCAGCGATTGCAGCCAGGCATTGTTCTGCGCCTGCTGCGGCGCCGGCTTGTCTTCTGGCGTCTTGTACAACCAGTGCGCGGCCACGCCGCTTTCGGCGATGCGATGCATGGCCTCGGTGCGGATCTGGAACTCGATGGGGTTGCCGTTGGGGCCGATCAGCGTGGTGTGCAGCGACTGATAGCCGTTGGCTTTGGGAATGGCGATGTAATCCTCGAACTTGCCCGGCATGGGCTTGTACAGACTGTGCAGCACGCCCAGCGCGCGGTAACAGTCGAGCACATCGGTGACCAGCACGCGGAAGCCGAAAATGTCCTGGATATGCGCAAAGCTCAGGTGCTTGTTGCGCATCTTGCGATAGATGGAATAGAGCGTTTTTTCGCGGCCGAACAGTTGCGCCTGCACCTGCGCATCCTTTAGCGCCGTCTGCGTCGCCGCCAGGATTTTTTCCACCAGGCCATGGCGGTTGCCGCGCGCCGCCAGCACCGCGCGCGACAGCACGGCATAGCGGTTGGGATGGCTGTTGGCAAACCCCAGATCCTGCAGTTCGCGGTACACCAGATTGAGCCCGAGCCGGTGCGCGATGGGGGCGTAGATATCCATGGTCTCGCGCGAGATGCGCAGGCGCTTGTTCGCCGCCATCGCCCCGAGGGTGCGCATGTTGTGCAGCCGGTCGGCCAGCTTGACCAGGATGACACGGATGTCGCGGGCCATGGCCAGCAACATCTTGCGAAAACTCTCCGACTGGTTCTCCTCGCGGTTGGAGAACTGCAGCTTGTCGAGCTTGGTCAGCCCGTCCACCAGATCGGCCACGGTGCTGCCGAAATGCTCGATCAGCTCCGCCTGGGTGATGCCCTTGTCTTCAGCGGTATCGTGCAGCAGCGCGGCCATGATGGCCTGAGTGTCGAGCTTCCAGTCGGCGCAGAGCTCGGCCACCGCCACCGGGTGGGAAATGTAGGGCTCGCCACTGGCGCGGTACTGGCCCAGGTGCGCGGCATCGGCGAAGCGATAGGCGTCGCGAATTTTCTGCAGATCGCCCTCGGGAAGATAGGCCTGCAGCTTGTCGAGCAGCCGAGCCAGGCTGACGCAGGCGTGGCGCGTGGCCGTTGCGTCGTCGATGGCGGCAGGCTCGGGCTCGGACGCCGCCGCACCCGCATGGACAGCGCGGGCGCGTGCCCGCTTCACGCCCGGCGGCTTGGCCGCCGCAGGCACAGTCGCGCCACCGCCCGAAGGTGTCGGACCGGGGATGGCGACGGGGCTGCTGGGCATGGCGCGATCAGGAATGAACGGTTCAGGTGGGGACTTTTTTCAGCATCTCGATGCCGGTCAGGCCGGCAGCGATTTCGCGCAGCGCGGTGACGGCCGGCTTGTCCTTCGACTCCAGCTTGGGCGAGTGCCCTTGTTCGAGCATGCGGGCGCGGTAGGTCGCAGCCAAAACCAACTGGAAGCGGTTGGGGATTTTTTCCAGGCAATCTTCAACAGTAATGCGGGCCATGATGTCAGAGTTCCAGTTCAGAGAATGCCGAGGGCACGAAAGACCTCGGGGTGGGAAAGGCGTTGCGCGGCGTAGCGCAGCCGCTGCGCCGCCACGACTTGCCGCAGATCACGCAAGGCATGCGTAAAGTCTTGATTCACAATTATAAAGTCGAAATTCTTGGCCTGCGCCAATTCGGTGCGGGCATCGCGCAGGCGCTGCTCGATGACCTCGGGCGCGTCTTCGGCGCGGCGCGTGAGCCGCTGCCGCAGTTCTTCGAACGAGGGCGGGAGAATGAAAATGCTCACCGCATTGTCGAATTGCGCCCGGACCTGCGCGGCACCCTGCCAGTCGATTTCGAGCAGCACATCCATGCCGTCGGCCATGCGACTCTCCAGCCAGCGCTTGGAGGTGCCGTAGCGGTTGCCGTGCACCTCGGCCCATTCGAGAAACTCGCCGGCATCGATGCGGCGCTGGAACTCGGGGCTGTCGAGGAACACATAGTGCACGCCATCGACCTCGGCGCCGCGCGGGGCCCGCGTGGTGCACGACACCGACAGCTGGATGCCCGCATCCTCGGCCAACAGGGCGTTGACCAGACTGGACTTGCCTGCCCCGCTGGGAGCGGCGACGACAAAGAGATTTCCGGGAAAGTTGGTGGACACGGCGGCGTCTGCTTATTCGATGTTCTGCACCTGCTCGCGCATCTGCTCGATCAGCACCTTGAGTTCGAGGGAGATTTCGCTGAGTTCGAGAGCGGCGGATTTGGAGCCCAGGGTGTTGGCTTCGCGGTGCAATTCCTGAATCAGGAAGTCCAGGCGCTTGCCCAGCTCGCCACCTTGCGCCAGCAAGTCGCGTAGGGTCTGCAGGTGGGCCTGCAGCCGGTCGAGTTCCTCGGCGACGTCGATGCGGATGGCGAAACTGGCGGCTTCCTGCAGGCGGCGATCCTGCAGGGTTTCGGCGCTGGTCTCTACCCCGGTGAGGGCGCGCAGCGCCTCCTCCCAACGGGCGGTGAACCGCGCCTGCTGTCGTTCCACGGCCAGCGGCACGATGGCACGGGCGCGTTCGGCGTGCTGTGCAATCTGATCCATGCGGTCGAGCAGAATGGCGCGCAGCCGGTCGCCTTCGGTGGCGCGCGCCTGCAGCAGCGCCGCCAGGGCCTGATCGAGCGCCTGCGCGGTGCAGCGGGCGATTTCCGCGGCGTCGGCATGCTGCTCCTGGGCGCTGCCGATGAAGCGCAGCACTTCGCCGACCGACAGCGGTGCGAGGTGGGGCGCCAGCGCCCGCAGCGCCGATTCGGCCGCCAGAATCGGCGCGGCCGCGGCGGCGTCGGGCAAGGGCATTGCGGTCTGCGGCGCCTCGAACACGGCACGGCAATCGACCTTGCCACGGCGCAGCGCCTGGGTGATGGCCTGGCGCATCGCGGCTTCGGTGCTGCGCAATTCTTCGGGGAGGCGGAAGGCGATGTCCAAAAAGCGGCTGTTGACCGAGCGCAACTCGACGTGAACCTTGGCGCCCGTCGCGAGTTGCACCGAATTTTGGCCGTAGCCAGTCATGCTATAAATTGGCTTCAATCGATTCCCCTTTCCGCGCATTTTTCCACACTCGTTCTGACGCTGGGCTGCTAGCCTTCGCTCCATGGCCACTTCGACCAAATCCAAACCCGCTCCGCTCGCGCCGGAATCGCAAGTCGGGGGCTACCGCATTGTGCGCAAGGTGGCCAGCGGCGGTTTCGGCGTGGTGTACCTGGCAGTCAGTGCGGACGGGCAGAAAGTGGCCCTCAAGGAATATCTGCCGGCGTCGCTGGTGGAGCGCGGCCCGGGCGAATCCAGCCCGGTGGTGCCGCCCGACAAACTCGCGCTGTATCGCCTGGGCCTCAAGAGCTTTTTCGAGGAAGGCCGCTCGCTGGCGCAGATATCGCATCCCAGTGTCGTCAGCGTGCTCAATTTCTTCCGCGAGAACGACACCGTCTACATGGTGATGAATTACCTGGAAGGCGCGTCGCTGCAGGAATTCGTCATCACCGCGCGTGAACTCAAGCGCAAGAAGATTTTTCGCGAATCGACCATCCGCTCGCTGTTCGACGACATCCTGCAAGGGCTGCGCGTGGTGCATCAGCACAAGATGCTGCACCTGGACATCAAACCGGCCAACATTTTCATCACCGACGACAACAAGCCCATCCTCATCGACTTCGGCGCCGCCCGCGAGGTGCTGAACCAGCAGGACAAGCGCTTTCGGCCCATGTACACGCCGGGGTTCGCGGCACCCGAGATGTACAAGCGCGAGGGCGCCTTCGGGCCGTGGACCGATATCTACGCCGTGGGGGCCTGCATTTACGCCTGTATGACCGGCTATCCGCCCTACGAGGCGCCGCAGCGCCTGGAAAAAGACCGCCTGCAGGCGCAGTTGTCCAAACTGCGCGGGGTGTATTCCGACAACCTGATCGAGATCGTCGAGTGGTGCATGTCGCTCGACGCCATGGCGCGGCCGCAGAGCGTGTTCAACCTCCAGCGCGAACTCGGCGCCGAAAGCGCCCGCCGCTACACCAACCTCACCATGGGCGAGAAGTTGCGGCTGCATATCGACGAACTGGTCAACGACACCAAGTCGCAGGTGCAAAAGGTGCGCGATGTCACCCGCTTCGGCGCGCCGGTGCAGGCTGTGCCCAGCCCCTCGCCTGAGCAAGGCAAGATGGCCCCCCGGGAGCGCCATTGAAATTTTCCGTTTATCAGGTCAGTCGCCGCGGCGCCCGGGCGACCAACCAAGATCGCATGGGCTACTGCTACACGCGGGAGAGTGCGCTGTTTGCTCTGGCCGACGGTCTCGGTGGCCATCCTCGCGGCGACGTGGCGGCGCGGTTGGCGTTGCAGACCATCGCCAACATGTTCCAGCAGGAAGCGCGGCCCACGCTGCGCGAACCCCAGGAGTTTCTGCGCCGCTCGATTTTTCGTGCCCACGAGCAGATTCAGCGCTACGCCCAGGAGCAAAAGCTCAGCGATTCGCCCCGCACCACGGTGGTGGTGTGCGTGTTGCAGAACGGCGCCGCGCACTGGGCGCATGTGGGTGATTCGCGGCTGTATTTCATGCGCAATGGCGCCATGCTGACCCGCACGCGCGATCACTCCCATGTGGAGCAGCAGCACAAGAAAGACCAGTTGCACGGCTTGGCGCTGCTGCAGCCGGACGGGCCGACGCGCAACATGCTGTTCACCTGCCTGGGCTCCAGCCAGTTGCCCATGATCGAGGTCGGCTTGCCGCAGGCCATGCGGCGTGGCGACATCGTGCTGCTCTGCTCCGATGGCCTTTGGGGGCAGATCCCGGAGTCGGTGCTGGTGCGCCAGTTTGGTCAGCAAGTGTTGTCCGATGCCGTGCCCGAAGTGGTGGAAATGGCGCTGCGTCAAGGCGGGGCAGACTCCGACAACGTCACCGCCCTGGGCGTGGAATGGGAAGCCGACCCGGAGGAGGTGGAAACCTCGCTGCGCATCGAAACCGAAACCGTGCAGAAGGGCGGGTTCAAATCGACCATCCAGAGTGACCTGGGCGACAGCCAGATCGACGACATGGACGATGAAGCCATCGAGCGCTCCATCGCCGAAATCAACGCCGTCATCCGCCAGGGGGCGGGGCGCAAATAGGTTTTCACATCCCAATGGCCAACACACTTCCACCCCGCGAGGGCCGTGGCGCCCACACCCTGCGCGCCGTCAGCTTCGAGCGCCAATTCACCCGCCATGCCGAGGGCTCGGTGCTGGTGACATTCGGTCAGACCCGGGTGCTGTGCACCGCCTCGGTGGAGGAGCGCGTGCCACCGCACCGCCGCGGCACGGGCCAGGGCTGGGTGACGGCGGAGTACGGCATGCTGCCGCGGGCCACGCACACCCGCGGCGAGCGCGAGGCCAAGCGTGGCAAGCAACAGGGACGGACCGAGGAAATCCAACGGCTCATCGGCCGCTCGCTGCGCGCGGTGTTCGATTTTTCCACCCTGGGCGAGCGCCAGATCACACTCGACTGCGACGTGCTGCAGGCTGATGGTGGCACTCGCACGGCGGCCATCACCGGCGCCGCGGTGGCAGCGTGGGACGCCTGCCAGTGGCTCATCAATCAGGGGCGGCTGCAGCACAACCCCATGCGCCAGCTCATCGCTGCGGTGTCGGTGGGTCTCGTGGACGATGAGCTGCGGCTGGACCTCGATTACGCCGAAGACAGCCAGTGCGACACCGACATGAACGTGGTCGGCACGGCAGACGGCACGCTCATCGAAGTGCAGGGCACGGCGGAGGGGGCACCCTTCACCCGCGAACAGCTCGATGGTCTGGTCGATCTGGCGCAGCGCGGCATTGCCGATCTTGTGGCGCTGCAGCGCGCAGCGCTCGGTCTTTGACGCCGCCAGGCTCGGGCATGACACGGCAGCTCGTCTTGGCATCGGGCAATCCGGGCAAGTTGGCGGAGCTGTCGGCTCTGCTGTCTGGGCTCGATGTTGCCTTGCAGCCCCAGGCCGCGTTTGCCGTGGCCGAGGCCGACGAGCCCTTTCCGACGTTTGTCGAAAATGCCTTGGCCAAGGCGCGCCATGCCAGCTTCCACACCGGCTTGCCGGCGCTGGCCGATGATTCCGGCCTGTGTGTGGATGCGCTGGGCGGTCTGCCCGGTGTGCGCTCGGCCCGATTCGCGCCCGAGGTCGCAGGCGGCCGCGCGGCGCAAGACGCGGCGAACAATGCTTTGCTGCTGCAGCAACTGCGCGGTTCGCAAGCGCGCACGGCGCGGTTCATCGCCGTCGTCGTCGCGCTGCGCCATGCGGCCGATCCGCAACCGTTGATCGTTCAGGGCGAGCTGACCGGGCAGATCGCCCATGCTGCCCAGGGCGAGGGGGGGTTCGGCTACGACCCGCTGTTCGTCCTGGCCGACGGCCGAACCTTGGCGCAGTGCGACGCGCATGAGAAAAACCGCATCAGTCACCGCGGCCAGGCGCTGCGCGCCCTGCTCCCGTTGCTGCAAAGCCAGTGGGGCTGGGCGGCGGCAGCGCCATGACAGCGGCGTGCGCGCCAGAGCCCACACTGTGGTGACGTCGCCTTGCATTCCCATCGCGCCCGAGGCGGCCGCCGATGCAACCACGGCACTGCAGCAGTCGGCGCAGGCGCTGCCACAGTACCTGCGTGCGGGCACCTTGCAGCTCGCGTCGCTGCCGCCCCTAAGCCTGTACGTCCATCTACCCTGGTGTTTGAAGAAGTGTCCGTACTGCGATTTCAACTCGCATGCCTGGCGCGAAGACGGCGCGCTGCCCGAACAGGCCTATCTGGCCGCGTTGCGTGCCGATCTGGATGCCGCGCTGCCGCTGATCTGGGGGCGACGCGTGCAGTCGGTGTTCCTGGGTGGGGGCACGCCGAGTCTGTTCTCTCCCGATGCCATCGACCAACTGCTCGCCGACATTCGTGCCCGCGTACCGCTTGGGCCGGATGCGGAAATCACGCTGGAGGCCAACCCCGGGACGTTCGAGCGCGACCGTTTTGCCGCCTTTGCGCAGGCTGGGGTCAACCGTCTATCCATCGGCGTGCAGAGTTTCGACGACGCCAAATTGCAGGCACTGGGCCGCGTGCACGACGCCCGCCAGGCCCACGCCGCTGTGGACGAAGCCGCGCGCCACTTTGCGAGCTTCAACCTTGATCTGATGTTCGCGCTGCCGCAGCAGGACATGATGGGGTGCGAAGCCGACGTGCGCGCCGCGTTGGCCCATCAGCCACCGCATCTGTCGCTCTATCAGCTCACGCTCGAACCCAACACCCTGTTCGCCCGGCAACCTCCGCCCTTGCCCGACGACGACCTCGGCGCCGACATGCAGCAGGCCGTGGCCGAGTGGGCCGAGGCCGCCGGCTTGCAGCGCTATGAAGTCTCGGCCTACGCCGCGCCCGGCCATCGTTGTCAGCACAACCTCAATTACTGGCAGTTCGGCGACTATCTGGGCATTGGTGCCGGTGCCCATTCCAAGATCAGCTTTGCCCATCGCATCGTGCGCCAGACACGTTGGCGTCATCCGCAGCGCTATATGGAGCAGGCCGACCGGGGCGCTGCTGTTGAGACCCAGACCGAGGTGGCTCGCCGCGACTTGCCTTTCGAATTCATGCTCAACGCCCTGCGTTTGCGCGAAGGTGTGCCCATCGGGCTCTATGCGCAGCGCACAGGCATGCCCGAATCGTCCATCGCCCGCGCGGTGCAGACCGCTCAGGCCAAGGGTCTGCTGCACCCCAACCCGGACCACCTGCAGACAACCCCGTTGGGCTTTTTGATGCTCAACGACGTGCTCAAGGGCTTTCTGCCGTAATGAGTTGGATGCCGCTGTTTAGAATGGTCGCCTGCTCGCGCTGCCGCGGGCAGGGAACTTGTCAGGAAGCGTGGCAGAGTGGTCGATTGCACCGGTCTTGAAAACCGGCAACGGGCAACCGTTCGTGAGTTCGAATCTCACCGCTTCCGCCAATGCGCTGAATAAAGCCCATGATTTCATGGGCTTTGTTTATTTCACGGTCTTGGTGGTTTGACGAACGGACTTGGTGCCTGCCGAAGGTCTCCGACCCGGGCGGGGTGCGCGCTTGGGATACGCGCTCAACACCATGGACGATTGCGTCAGCACCAGTTCGGCGAAGGCTTGGGCGGCGGGGCTGAGGCGCTTACCTTCGCGTTGGACCAGATACCACTGGCGCTTGAGCGGGAAACCCTTGACGTCCAAGATGCAGAGTTGGCCCGAGGCCAGTTCAGCCTGCACGGTGTGCTGCGACACCAGACCGACCCCCAGCCCGGCCTCGACGGCTTGTTTGATGGCCTCGTTCTTGTTCATCTCCATGGCCGGCCGGAACGGCAGGTGGTGATCGAGGATGAAATTTTCCAGGGCATTGCGCGTTCCAGACGCAGGTTCGCGCACGACCAGGGGCTCTTCGATCAGCCTTTCCAGCGGAATGGCGCGCTGTGCTGCCAGTGGATGGTTGGCCGCGGCAATGATGACCAGCGGGTTTTCCATGAAGGGCTGCGCGCTGAGGTGATGCCCCAGCGGCGGCGTGCCCATCAGCGCCAGCTCGCTGATGTTTTCGCTCAGGTGCTTGAGCAGGGTTTCGCGGTTGATGACGTTGAGGCTGACCCTGACCTCCGGGTTCTGCTGCCGAAACACCGCCATGAGTCGGGCGGCGAGCACGCTGGCGGTGCTCACGGCCGACACGGTGAGCATGCCACCCTTCAGGCCTTTGAGGCTGGCCAGCGTCTGTTCGAGATTGGTCAATTCACGAAAGACGAACTGAGCGCTGCGCAAGGTTTCCTCACCGGCTTCGGTGAGGCGGATCTTTTTGCCGGCGTGCTCGAACAGCGGCATGTCCAGCAAGTGTTCGAGTTGCTTGATCTGCATGGACACAGCCGGTTGCGTTAGGTGCAGGGTCTCGCTGGCGCGCGAGAAGCTGCCGCTGCGGGCGACGGCCTGGAGGATTTCGAGCTGCCGCAAGGTGATCTTGATCATCACAAAATCATTGGAAAAATCTAAAAAAGTCTTAGTTTATCTTATGCAAAATGCCTCCTATAGTGCCGCCCAGTTTGAACCGCATCGGGGCGCAAGGGCCCCATCCACTGCACTCGGAGGAACGACATGGCACACGATCAATCCAGCCGCTACGCCAATCTGGATCTCAAGGAAACCGATCTCATCGCCGGCGGCA
>JAKAFC010000200.1 GCA_021818065.1 Pseudomonadota bacterium | reverse complement strand
GCACCCGCGCCAGCGCCTGAGCATCGGTGCCCTCGAAGCGCAGCACCACGCAGGGGGTGGTGTTGGACGGCCGAGCCAGGCCGAAGCCGTCGGCATAGTCGGCACGCACACCGTCGATGGTGCTGACTTGCACCGCGCCAGGAAACCGGCCCTCGCGCTGCAGCCGTTCGCAGAGCGTGAAGTTGGCGCCCTCGGCGGTATCGAGCTTGAGTTCCGGGGTGGAGACGGAGTCGGGCAAGGCTTCGAGTTCGGCCCCCGCATCGGCGCTGCGCGAGAGGATTTCCAGCAGCCGGGCGGCGCCGTACTGCGCGTCGTCGAAGCCGTACCAGCGGTCCTTGAAGAAGATATGGCCGCTCATCTCCCCGGCCAGCGGGGCACTGATCTCCTTCATCTTGGCCTTGACCAGGGAGTGGCCGGTGCGCCCCATCACCGGCTCGCCGCCGTGACGCCGGATCCATTGCGGCAAGTGGGCGGTGCACTTGACGTCGTACAGCACCGGCGCACCGGGATGGCGCGCCAGCACGTCGGCGGCGTAGAGCATGAGTTGGCGATCGGGCCAGATGATGGCGCCGCTGGGGGTGACCACGCCGAGCCGATCACCGTCGCCGTCGAAGGCCAGGCCGAGTTCGGCGCCGGTAGCGCGCACGGTGCGGATCAGATCGTCGAGGTTGTGCGGGTCCGCCGGGTCGGGGTGGTGGTTGGGGAAGTTGCCATCGACCTCGCAGAAGAGTTCGACCACCTCGCAACCGATGCCGCGCAGCAGTCGCGGGGCAAAGGCGCCCGAAACGCCATTGCCGCAATCGACCACCACCTTCATCGGCCGCGCCAGCTTGATGTCGCCCAGGATGCGGGCGATGTAATCCTCGACGATGGAGGCCTGCCGCAGACCGCCCTGCCCCTGCGCAAATTGCTCACTGCGGGTCAGGGCCAGCAGTTCCTGGATCTGCTCGCCGAACAGCGCGTTGCCGCCCAGCACCATCTTCAGGCCGTTGTATTCAGGGGGGTTGTGGCTGCCCGTGATCTGGATGCCGCTCACCACCGGTGTGGTGGCGCAGGCGTAGTACAGCATGGGGGTGGCGTTCATGCCCAGGTCGATGACGTCCACGCCGCCGGCGCGCAGGCCCTCGGCGAGCGCGCTGGCCAGCGCCGGACCGGACAAGCGCCCGTCACGGCTGATGTGCACCGCCGACTCGCCATTGCGTCGCGCCAGGGTGGCGAAGGCGTGGCCGATCAGGCGGCAAGCCGGTTCGGTCAGGCTCTTGCCGACGACACCGCGAATGTCGTAGGCCTTGAAGATCGTGGGATCGAGCTGCGCCATGCAGGGCTCCGGTCAGTGAGGGGCTCGGCAAGAGTCAACTTGCCTGATTAGGATGGACCTTTCGGTGCAGCATTCTAGGGAGAGGCTTTGGCGACTTATCTGATCGGCGATGTGCAGGGCTGCGCCGGCGCGTTCAGCGCGCTGCTCACCGCATTGCACTTCAACCCCGGCCGCGACCGGCTCATCGTGCTGGGCGATCTGGTCAACCGCGGCCCGCAGTCGCTCGCCAGCATGGAGCGCCTCATGGCCCTGGGCGACAGCGCGCAGTGCCTGCTGGGCAACCACGACCTGCACCTGCTGGCCGTGGCCCACGGCGTGCGCAAGGCGCACCGCAGCGACACCCTGGACGACATCCTGCAGTCGCCCCGCCGCTTTGAGCTGATCGACTGGATCCGCAACCGCCCCCTGGCGCTGATGGAGCAGGGCTGGCTGCTGGTGCACGCCGGGGTGCTGCCGCAGTGGTCGGCAGAACTTACCCTGCAACTCGCCGCCGAAGTGCAGCAGAAGCTGCGCGCGCCCGATTACGTCGATTTCCTGCGGGTGATGTTCGGCAACCAGCCCGACACCTGGAGCGACAGTCTGGCCGGATTCGACCGGCTGCGCATCGTCGTCAACACCCTCACCCGCGCCCGCTTCCTGCAAGCCACCGGACCGCAGGCCGGACGGCTGGACTTTCACAACAAGCAGGCCAACGCCAACGGTGCGGGCGCCGAACTCCAGCCCTGGTTCGCCCTACCCGAGCGCCAAACCGCGGGCACCCCCATCGCCTTCGGCCACTGGTCCACCCTGGGCCTGCAGTGGACGCACAACGCCTTGTGCCTGGACAGCGGCTGCCTGTGGGGCGGCGCCCTCACCGCCGTCGAACTGCCACCCGCCGGTCAACCCTGGCTGGCCACCACGCAGATTCCCTGCGACCGCAGCCTGGAGCCGATGGCGGACTGACGATTCGGCCTGGTGCTGCGGAGCTGTCGCCGTTGTGCCCTGGCTGCCCGCCGGGCTACGATCAGCGAACAAAACCACAAACGGAGACAGCCATGCCTCACCCCAACCCCGCCTTTGCCGCGGCACGCGACCTGCTGCTGCGCCACCGTACCGACTACACCCGCGCCTATGCCGAGTTCCAGTGGCCGCGGCTGGACACGTTCAACTGGGCGCTGGATTACTTCGACCCCAAGGCGCGCGGCAATGCGCAGTTGGCGCTGTGGATCGTCGAGGAAGACGGCAGCGACGCGCGCTACAGCTTTGCCGACATGGCGCAGCGGTCGGCGCGCATGGCCAACTTCCTGCGCGCGCATGGCGTGCGGCGCGGCGAGCGGGTGCTGCTGATGCTGCCCAACTGCATCGCGCTGTGGGACGCGATGCTGGCGTGCATCAAGCTCGGCGCGGTGATGATTCCCGCGACCACCCTGCTCACCCCGGCGGATCTGGAAGACCGCATCAGCCGCGGTGACGTACGCCACGTCATCTGCCTGGCCGGGGATACGCCCAAGTTCACCGCGCTGCCCGCCGACGTCTGGGCGCGGGTGCGCGGGCGCTTCACCCCGGGTCAGGCGCCGGCGGGCTGGACCTCGCTCGATGGCGCGCAGGCTGAGAGCTACGCCTTCACCCCCGACGCCCCCACCCACGCCACCGACCCGCTGCTGCTGTACTTCACCTCCGGCACCACGTCCAAGCCCAAGCTCGTGCTGCACACCCACCAGAGCTACCCCGTCGGCACGCTGGCGACGATGTACTGGATCGGCCTGCAGCCGGGCGACGTGCACTGGAACATCTCCTCCCCCGGCTGGGCCAAGCATGCGTGGAGCAGCTTTTTCGCGCCATGGAACGCCGGGGCGGCGATCTTCGCCTTCAATCAGAGCCGGTTCAACGCCCACGCCACGCTGCAAACGCTGTCGCGCTGCGGCGTGACCACGCTGTGCGCGCCGCCGACCGTCTGGCGCATGCTCATCCAGGAAGACCTGGCTGCGTTCCCGGTCAAGCTGCGCGAGCTGGTCGGAGCCGGTGAGCCGCTCAACCCCGAGGTGATCGAGCGCGTGCGCGCCGCCTGGGGCATCACCATCCGCGACGGCTACGGCCAGACCGAAACCTGCGCACTGATCGGCAACTCGCCGGGGCAGCCGGTCAAGCCCGGGGCGATGGGCCGGCCGATGCCGGGCTACCGCATCCGCCTGCTCGACATCGACGGCAACCCCGCCGACGAAGGCGAGGTCTGCGTCGAGCTCGACCCGCGCCCCACCGGCCTGATGCAGGAATACGCCGGCGATGCGGCCAAGACCGCGCAAGTCACCGCGGGTAACGTCTACCACACCGGCGACGTGGCGCAGCGCGACGCCGACGGCTACTTCACCTTCGTCGGCCGCACCGACGATGTGTTCAAGTCGTCCGACTACCGCATCAGCCCCTTCGAGCTGGAAAGCCTGCTGATCGAACACCCGGCTGTGGCCGAGGCCGCGGTGGTGCCCTGCCCCGATGCCCTGCGCCTGACCATTCCCAAGGCCTTCGTCTCCTGCCGCGTGGGCTATACCCCCAGCGCCGAACTGGCGGGCGACATCCTGCGCTTCGTGCGCGAACGCGCCGCACCGTACAAACGCATCCGCCGCATCGAATTCTTCGACCTGCCCAAGACCATCTCCGGCAAGATCCGCCGTGTCGAGCTGCGCAAACTGGAGGCGGAGCGCACGCAAGGCACCAGGGGCACGCTGGAATTTTTCGAGGACGATTTCGCCGGTTGACTCGGCGCGGCGCGATGGCTGCGCCGCGAGCACGGAGCCCTTCGGCTTGCGCGACATCGAGCGCGGCAGGCGCACCTGCCGCCCGAGCGGCCATCAGCGGGTGAGGGTCAGAAACAGCTCGGGCAGCTTTTCCGGCAGGCGCTGGATGTTGTCGATCACGGTGTAGCGGCGGC
>JAKAFC010000199.1 GCA_021818065.1 Pseudomonadota bacterium | reverse complement strand
GTTCGACTGGTCAGCCCCGTGGCTGGAGGCGGTGGACGGCGTGCTGCTGTCGAGCGAGCCCTACCGCTTCGGCGCCGCCCATGTGGAGCAGGTGCGCGCCCTGCTGGCGCCGCGCGGCCTGCACCCCGAGGTGCGCTGTCTGCCGGGAGAATGGGCCAGCTGGTACGGCGTGCGCGCCATCGATGGCCTGCGGCAACTCGCCGCCGCCGCGCGCAACCCGGCCTGAAGCTGGCCCGGCTACAGCCGCGAGCGTGCAAACACGCTGCGGTGGCGCTGCGCCCGGTACTGCCACAGCAGCAGCGCAAAACCCACCACCGGCACCAGCAGATCCGACACCACCGGCGCGCCTCGGAACGCCGCCGCATGGGCGAGCAAGCCGCCGACGATCCACACACTCGGGCCGATCAGCGCGGCCAGCCGCATGCCCACCCCGCCCCAGGCCGCGGCAACCCCCACCGCCGCAAACCCCAGCGCCGCCAGGCCGAGCTGCAGCTGCAGCGCGTCACCCCCGGCCTGCAGCAGCACCTGCGCCGCAGTCCAGGCGAAGCCCAGCCCGACCGAGCACAACAAAAACCAGCGCAACACCACCTGCGCCATGCGCAGATCGTGCGGCGCGCGCTTGCTGGTCAGCAGCGTCAGCGCCGCCAGCACCAGGCCCAGCAGCAACAGCGTCAGGGCGCGGTACGCCAACGCCGCATGCATCACCGCATCCATGCCACCCTCCCCGTGCCGGAACGTTCAGTGCGCCGCATCGTCCTGGCTGCGATCTTCGATGCCCACGTCCAGCGCCACCAGAAAGCGCGACACCATGTTGTAGGCCGCCACCACCCCCACCAGCTCGATCACCTGCTGCGGCGGCAGCAAGGCACGGATGGCGGCGAAATGCGCCTCGCTCACCCGCACCCGCCGCGTCATGTCGTAGGTGAGCGCCATCACCGCCCGCTCCTGGGTGGAGAACGCCAGGCGGTTCTCCACCGCCGCCGGAATGTCGTGCAGCAGCGCGAGCTGTCCGGCGCTGCCGCCCGCAGCCAGAAAGGCCGGCGCGTGGTGCATGAATTCGTAGTCGGCGCCGTTGAGCCGCGCCACCACGCAGATCGCCAGCTCGCGCAGCGCGGCGTCGAGTTCGAGCTCGCCGCGCACCGCGCCCAGCAGACTGTTCCAGCCCCGGGCGAACGCCGGGCTGTGCAGCAGCATGCGGTCGAGGTTGAGCAGCTCGCCGCCGCGACGCTGCCGGATGGCGGCCACCAGATCTTCGGGCTCGGCGTGGTTCTGCGACAGATAGGCGATGCGCGGCATGATGGATGGAGCCCCAGGGAGGATTGTTTTGTTGGCTTGCAATGTAGCCCCAAGCGGGCGCGAGAGCCAGACGTGCGCCGGGCGCCCCTTGAAAAGCGCCGCCCGGCGCCGCATGTTTGCGTCGTACCCGTTCCTGCCAGCCCACAGCCATGCTCATCGTCTGCCCGCACTGCGCCACCCTCAACCGCGTTCCCGACGACCGGCTGCACGATGCCCCGGTCTGCGGCCAATGCGGCAAGGACATCCTGCCCGCCACCCCGATCACCCTGACCGACGCCAGCTTCGAGCGCTTCATCGCCAAGAGCGAACTGCCGGTGGTGGTCGACTTCTGGGCCGAATGGTGCGGCCCCTGCAAGATGATGGCGCCCCAGTTCGCCCAGGCTGCTGCGCAGCTGCAAGGACGCGCCGTGCTGGCCAAGGTGGACACCGACGCCAACCCCCAGGTGTCGGTGCGCAACCGCATCCGCAGCATCCCCACCCTGGCGCTCTATCGCGGCGGGCAGGAGGTCAAGCGGCAGTCGGGCGTGATGCCGGCGCAAGAATTGGTGCGCTGGATCGGGGCCTGAGCCCCCGTTCGGCATCGCGGCCCTCAGCGCCGCGCCGAGGGTGGCTTGGCTGCTTTGCGCCCCGCCTTCGTGGCGGGTTTGGACGCTCCCTTGGTCGCGGGCTTGGATGCGGCTTTGCCTGCCGTTTTACGCCCGGCGGCGGTTGATACCCCCGACGTTGCGCCCGGCGCGGGCTGCGGGCTGGCGCCAGCCTGCGCCGCAGCAAACCCGGCTTGCAGCGCGCCGCCCTCCTGCATGGCCTTGCTCGCCAGGTCGGTGAACTGCGTGGTCAGCGTGTTCCACCATTGCATGGGGTCGAACAGCGGCGCGCCACTCTGCGGCGGCTCCTGGGCCGGGGCAGCGGCTTTGTCATCGGCGGCCGCAGGACGGTCTGCCGCCGCGGTGGGCTCGGCCACCAGGCTCTGCGAAAACGCCTTCAGATCGACGTTCATGGTCTTGAGCGCCTGCAAGGTCATGCGCTGCACCTCCAGCGCCTGAATCATGTTCTGCGTCATGCGGGCGTGTGTTTCCAGCCAGCTCAGCACGGCCTTCAGGTCGGTGATCTTTTGCTCGATCTCGGCCACGTCCATGGTGGGCGCCACCCAGTTGGCAAACTGCGACGGCATGCCCGCGCCCTTGAGAAACGACTGGAAAAACTCCATGCCGGGGAGGAAGTCCTTGAATTCCGGGGTCTGTGCCATGATGGCCTCCACATCGAGGGGGTGAACGCAGCATACCCGCGCCAGCCTGCGGCGCAAACCCGCTGGCCTTGCGCCGTGGCGCGCTGCCCGCAGGACGCAGCGGTCCCGGCAAAATAGCACGCATGCCGCGCCTGTCCATCCCTGTCGTTGCGGGTCCGCCTCCCGCGCGGTGCTGTCGGCATGGGACCATGCCGTGAACCCGCCGCGCGCCCGCCCTGGACGGCTTGCATGGTTCGCGCTCGCGCTGCTGGTGGTCGCGCTGCACCTGGCCGCGCTCGACGGCCTGAGCCACGCCCTGCGCGGCCTGACGGTTCAACCCGATCCCGCGCCAATCTATACCCGCCTGCTCAAGCCCACCCCGCCGCCCGCACCCAAACCCGAGGCCCGCCCCGCACCCCGCCCAGCGCCGGTCAGGCCCGCTCCCAAGACAGCGCCGACCGTCGTCGCCGCCGCGCCTCTGGCACCAGCCCCGGCACCACCCGACCCCGTCGAGACGGCGTCGTCTGCCTTGCCGACGCCGCTGCCAACGGCCGCTTCGGCGCCAAGCGCCGCGGCCTCCGGTGCGCTCGGCCCCGCTTTGTCGGCATCGACGACGCCGCCGGCCGCGTCGCAACCCGCCCGCGCGGCGCCTGCGCCTGCCGCCTCCGCGCCAGACCCGGCCCCAACCCCGCGCTGGCCGCCGTCCACCCGCCTGGACTACACCATCACCGGCTATTGGCGCGGCGCCCTGCATGGCAGCGGCGCGCTGGTCTGGACGGTGGAGGGCGACCGCTACGACGCCACGCTCTCCGGCAGCGCGCTGATCAGCTTCGCCTACCGCAGCAGCGGACGCATCGACGGTGACTGGCTTGCCCCGGCGCGCTATACCGAGCGCGTCTTCACCCGCGAAAAGTCGGTGACCTTCGACCGCGCCAACGCCACCCTGCACTTCAGCGCCATGCCCAGCGTCCTGCCCTTGCCGCCGCACGCGCAAGACAGCGCCAGTCTGTTCCTGCAACTCGCCAGCCGCCTCAACGCCCATCCTGGCGACTTCCATCCGGGCGCCACCCTGCGCTTTGCCGTGGCGCGCCCCAGCGGCATGGCCGACTGGACCTTCACCATCGTCGGCATGGACACGGTGGACACCGCGCTCGGCCCGCTGGCGTGCTGGCATGTGGTGCGCCAGGCCACGCAGGCCAACGAACTCGGGGCGCAGATCTGGCTGTCGCCGCAGTTGCAGAACCTGCCGGTGCAGATCCGCCTGCAGCACTCCGCCGACAGCTATCTGCTGTTCACCCTCGACCACGCCGCGCAGGCCGCGCCGCCAACCCCGGCCTCGGCGGCGCCATGAAAAACGCCGCGCAATGCGCGGCGTTGGCAGGGCTGAACAGCGACCGCGTCAATGCGGCGGCAACATCGGAATCATCCAGCTCAGCACATGCTGCTGCAGGTACACCAGAATGCCCAGCAGGAAGGTGAGGAACACGCTGTGCTTGAAGGTGCGGGCGAACACCACGCCTTCCTTGCCCTTGAGCGCCGTGGTCGACACCCCGGTGGCGATGTTCTGCGGCGAAATCATTTTGCCCATCACCCCGCCGGACGAGTTGGTCGCCGCCATGAGCACCGGGTCGAACCCGAGCTGGCGCGCCGCCACCACCTGCAGATTGCCGAACAGCGCGTTCCCCGAGGTATCGCTGCCCGACAGGAACACCGCCAC
>JAKAFC010000198.1 GCA_021818065.1 Pseudomonadota bacterium | reverse complement strand
GATCGGCAACAACCAAGGCATGGGCGATGTCGAGTACGGCAAGATGATCGACTTCTACGTGCCCGAGCGCGCCATCCAGATGTTCGACGGCCCGGCCACCGACATCTCCAACCTGTGGCGCATTCTGGGCCGCCCGATCAAGGACGGTGGTTACATCGCTGGCACCATCATCAAGCCCAAGCTCGGCCTGCGCCCCGAGCCGTTTGCCCAGGCGGCCTATCAGTTCTGGCTGGGCGGCGACTTCATCAAGAACGACGAGCCGCAGGGCAACCAGGTGTTCGCCCCGGTGAAGAAGGTCATCCCCCTGGTCTATGACGCCATGAAGCGGGCGCAGGACGAGACCGGCGAAGCCAAGCTGTTCTCCATGAACATCACCGCCGACGACTATCACGAGATGTGCGCCCGCGCCGACTTCGCCCTCGAAGTGTTCGGCCCCGACGCCGACAAGCTCGCCTTCCTGGTGGACGGCTATGTGGGGGGCCCGGGCATGGTGACGACGGCACGTCGCCAGTATCCCAACCAGTACCTGCACTATCACCGTGCGGGTCACGGCGCCATCACCTCGCCCAGTTCCAAGCGCGGGTACACCGCTTTCGTGCTGGCCAAGATGAGCCGTCTGCAGGGGGCCTCCGGCATCCACGTCGGCACCATGGGCTACGGCAAGATGGAAGGCGAGGGCGACGACCGCAACATTGCCTACATGATCGAGCGCGACGAGTGCCAGGGCCCGGTCTACTACCAGAAGTGGTACGGCATGAAGCCCACCACCCCCATCATCTCCGGCGGCATGAACGCGCTGCGCCTGCCCGGCTTCTTCGAAAACCTGGGCCACGGCAACGTGATCAACACCGCGGGCGGCGGCTCTTACGGCCACATCGACAGCCCGGCGGCCGGCGCCAAGTCGCTGCGCCAGGCCTACGAATGCTGGAAGGCCGGGGCCGACCCCATCGCCTTTGCCCGGGAGCACAAGGAGTTCGCGCGGGCCTTCGAGTCGTTCCCGGGCGACGCCGACAAGCTCTACCCCGGCTGGCGCGAGAAGCTGGGCGTGCACAAGTAAGCACCCGCTGCGGTTCACGCCCCTGGTTCGCCGGGGGCGTGCTTTTTTGCCGGGGTGCCGCCCCGGCCGATACCAAGGAACGCACCATGAGCCAACTTGCCGACCAGTACCGGATCAGGACCGAGCCCTACTACCAGGCGCAGGGCCGCGAAGTGGCGTTGTTCGAGGCCGCCTACCGCAACCGCTTGCCGGTGATGGTCAAAGGACCGACGGGCTGCGGCAAGTCGCGCTTTGTCGAATACATGGCGTGGAAGCTCGGCAAGCCGCTGATCACCGTGGCCTGCAACGAAGACATGACCGCCAGCGACTTGGTCGGGCGCTATCTGCTCGAAGGCGGCGGCACGCGCTGGCTCGACGGTCCCCTGACCACGGCGGCGCGCATCGGCGCCATCTGCTACCTCGACGAGATCGTCGAGGCGCGGCAGGATACCACCGTGGTCATCCACCCGCTCACCGACCATCGCCGTGTGCTGCCGCTGGACAAGCGTGGCGAATTGATCGAGGCGCACCCCGACTTCCAACTGGTCATCTCGTACAACCCCGGCTATCAGTCGCTGATGAAGGACTTGAAGCAGTCCACCAAACAGCGCTTCACCGCGTTCGCCTTCGACTATCCGCCAGCCGAGCTGGAAGCCACCATTCTGAGCCAGGAAAGCGGTCTCGACCTCGCGCTGGCCGCCAAGCTGGTGACCATCGGCCAGACTGCGCGCAACCTCAAGGGCCACGGCCTGGACGAAGGCATTTCCACCCGGCTGATGGTGTACGCCGCCAAGCTGATCCGCGACGGCGTGGACGCCGCCGATGCCTGCCGCATGGCGCTGGTGCAGCCCATCACCGACGACGCCGACATTCGCGACACCCTTGACCACGCCATCGACACCACCTTCGGCTGAGCGGCCCGGCGTGCCCAAGCCCGATATGGACGCCGCCACCCGTGCCGCGCTGGCGCGGCTGGACACCGGTTTCCCCCAGGTCGGCATGGTGTTTGCAGCCTGCCTGGCCGAGGCCCGCGCCGCGCTCAGCCCTGAGGGTGTGGAGGCCTACCTGGATGCGGCGCGTGCCCTGGGCAAGCTCGGGCGCGGGGTCGAGCCCTTGCTGGCCTTTCTGGAAGTTTGGCCGTCTGTGGCGAAGGCGGCGGGCGAGGCCGCGCTCGAGCCGGTGATGGATTTTGTGCGGCAGTTGCAAAAGTCGCCAAACGGCCCGGCCATCGCCCCGTTTCTGCGGACCCTGGCCGCCGTGGCGCAGCGGCTGCAGTCGGCCGAGCAACTGCAGCGCTACCTCGACATCGCCCGCATGCTCATGGAGCGCACCACGGGCTCCATCCACGGCGTGCACACCACCTATCGCAGCCCCGGCCTGCCGCATTTCTTCGCGCAGGCCCCGGGCCTGCTGGCGCAACTCGACCTTGCCGGCCTGCGCAACTGGGTGACGTATGGCGTGCGCCACGAGGCCAGCCACCCCGAGCGGCAGAAAGACTACTTCAGCCTGCAGTCGGCCGACGCCCGCGCCGTGCTGCTGCGCGAGCGCCACGGCACGCTGCTGGTGGATGTGGAGCGCAAGCTCGACCTCTACCTGCGCGCGCTGTGGCGCGATGCCGACCTGCTCATTCCCTACTCCACCGCTTTCGACACTCTGCGCGCGCCGATGCCGTATGTCGATGCCCTGGGCATTCGTCTGCCCGATGTGCAGGACACCGCGCAGGGCGTCAGCGGGCTCGACCGCTATCGCCTCAAGCTGGCGCACATGGTGGGCCACCGCCGCTGGTCCATGCCGCAGATCGCCGACAACTGGAGCCCGTTTCAGCGCCTGGCGGTCGAATGCTTCGAGGACAGCCGCATCGACACCCTGCTGCTGCGCGCCTACCCCGGGCTGCGGCGGCTGATGCTGGCGCTGCACCCCAAGCCTGCGGAAGACGCTTGCGACCCCACCACCACGTCCTGCCTGCGCCACCGCCTCACCCTGCTGTCGCGTGCCGTGCTCGACCCGGGCCACGGCTACCGCAACGCCGACCTGGTGGAGTTCGCCGCGCGCTTTCATGCGCAGATGGCGCAGGGACCATCCAGCACCCAGGACATGGCCACGCTGGCGCTGGCCTATGTGGCACAGACCCGCCGCCAGAGCGACCAGTATGCCCAGGTGCACTTCGCCGACACCGTGGTGGACTGGCGCGACGACAACCGCCACCTGTGGCGCTTCATCGAGCAGGGCGATGAAGAAGACAGCTTCGACACCCCCCAGCACAGCCCCCCGCAGCAGCCGCAGCGCCTGCCGCCGCGCCACTATCCCGAGTGGGACCAGGCCAGCCAGAGCTACCGCCCGGATTGGGTGAGCGTGTACGAGGCGCTGCACCCTGCGGGCCAGGCCGCCGTCATCGACCGCCTGCTGCACAAACACGCGGTGCTCGCGCGGCGGTTGGAGAAGATGCTCGACCTGCTCAAGCCGCAGGACAGGGTGCGGGTGCGCTATCAGGAAGACGGCAGCGAACTCGATCTGGACATCGCCCTGCGCGCGCTGATCGACCTCAAGACCGGCGCCACGCCCGACCCGCGCATCACCATGAGCCACCGCAGCGATGGGCGCGACATCGCCGTCAGTCTGCTGCTCGATCTGTCGGCCTCGCTCAACGACAAGGTCGCAGGCGGCGAGCAAACCATTCTGGAACTGTCGCAGGAAGCCGTGTCACTGCTGGCCTGGGCCGTGGATCGGCTGGGCGATCCGCTGGCCATTGCCGGGTTTCAGTCCAACACCCGGCACGAGGTGCGTTACCTGCACGTCAAGGGTTTCAGCGAGCCGTGGGGCGACGCGGTCAAGGCGCGGCTGGCGGCCATGCAGGCGGCCTACTCCACCCGCATGGGTGCGGCCATGCGCCATGCCGCTCGCACCCTGGCGACGCGGCGCAACGCCAAGAAGCTGCTGCTCATCCTCACCGACGGCGAACCGGCCGACGTCGATGTGCAGGACGACCGCCTGCTCATCGACGACGCCCGGCAGGCGGTCAAGGAACTGGAGCATGACGGCATCTTCACCCACTGCATCAGCCTCGACCGCCGCGCCGACGCCTATGTGGCCGACATCTTCGGCCGCCGCTACACAGTGATCGACAACATCCAGCGCCTGCCGGAAAAGCTGCCCGAGCTGTTTCTGACCCTCACCCGCTGATGGCCGCTCGGGCGGCAGGTGCGCCTGCCGCGCTCGATGTCGCGCAAGCCGAAGGGCTCC
>JAKAFC010000033.1:9813-20572 GCA_021818065.1 Pseudomonadota bacterium | reverse complement strand
CAGCGGCCTCGACTCCATGGTGCTGGGCGAGCCGCAGATCCTGGGCCAGATGAAAGAGGCGGTGCGGGTGGCGTCGGATTCGGGCGCCCTGGGCAGCACGCTCAACCAGATGTTCCAGCGCACCTTTTCGGTGGCCAAAGAGGTGCGCACCAACACCGAGATCGGCGCCCATTCGGTGAGCATGGCAGCCGCCAGCGTGCACCTGGCGCAAACCGTGTTCGAGAGTCTGAACGATTGCCGTGTGCTGTTCATCGGCGCCGGCGACATGATCGAACTTGTCGCCACCCACTTTGCCGCGCACACGCCCAAGAGCATGGTGATCGCCAATCGCACCATCGAGCGCGGCACGCGTCTGGCACAGCGCTTCGGCGCCGAGGCCATCCGCCTGACCGACGTGCCGCAGCGGCTGGCCGAATTCGACGTGGTGGTCACCAGCACCGCCAGCAGCCTGCCCATCATCGGGCTGGGCGCGGTGGAGCGCAGCATCAAACAACGGCGGCACAAGCCGGTGGTCATGGTCGATCTGGCCGTGCCACGCGACATCGAGCCCGAAGTGGCACAACTGCGCGACGTCTACCTCTACTCAGTCGATGATCTCTCGGCGCTAGTGCGCAGCAACACCGAAAAACGCCAGGCCGCGATCGAACAGGCCGAGGCCATCATCGAGAATCGGGTACACGGATTCCTCGAGTGGCTGGACCTGCGCGCGCAGGTGCCGCTGATCCAGCGCCTGCAGTCGCAAAGCGAACAATGGCAGTCGCACGAGGTGGAGCGCGCGCGCCGCCTGCTGGCCCGCGGTGAGTCGCCCGACGCCGTGCTCGACGCGCTGGCCCGGGGTTTGTCGCACAAGTTCCTGCACGGTGCCTTCGCGGCGCTGCATCATGGCGATCCGGCCCATCGCCAGGCCGTTGCCCAGGCGGTGGAGCGCGTCTTCCTCTGTCCGCATCGCGGCGACACCGACACCCCAGCCGACGGCGTCTAGCGGCGTTCCCGCGCCCGTCCCGTTCGCGCGCCAAGTTTTGCGCGTGCTGTGCCCGCGCTCTGCGCACCGATTCAAATCCCGTCATGAAGCCTTCCTTGCTGGACAAGCTGGAGCAGATGCAACGCCGCGCCAGCGAGCTCGACGCCCTGCTGGCCGCGCCCGACAGCACGGCCGACCTTGCGCGCTATCGCAAGCTCACGCGCGAACAGGCCGAACTGCAGCCCGTGGTGGCGCTGTTCGCCCAGTACCAGTCGAAGAGCACCGAGTTGGCGCAGGCCCAGGCGCTGCTGGCTGATCCGGAGATGCGCGAACTGGCGCAGCAGGAAGTGCTGGACGCGCGCAGCGCGCTCGACGCGTTGCAGAGCCAACTGCAGCGCGCCCTGCTGCCACGCGACCCGGACGACAGCCGCAATGTGTTTGTCGAAATCCGCGCGGGCACCGGAGGCGAGGAGTCGGCGCTGTTCGCCGCCGACCTGCTGCGCATGTATGTGCGCTACGCCGAACGCAAGCGCTGGAGCACCGAGGTGGTCAGCGCCAGCCCCAGCGACCTCGGCGGCTACAAGGAAGTCATTCTGCGCATCGCAGGCGAAGGGGTCTATGGTCTGCTGAAATACGAATCGGGTGGGCACCGCGTGCAGCGCGTGCCCAAGACCGAAACGCAGGGTCGCATCCATACCAGCGCGGCGACGGTGGCGGTGATGCCCGAACTGGATGAAGCCCAGGCGGTGCAGATCAACCCCGCCGATCTGCGCATCGACACCTTCCGTGCCTCTGGCGCCGGTGGCCAGCACATCAACAAGACCGACTCGGCCATTCGTATCACCCACCTGCCCACCGGCCTGGTGGTCGAGTGTCAGGACGAGCGTTCGCAGCATCGCAACAAGGCGCGGGCGCTGTCGGTGCTGGCCTCGCGCCTGGCCGAGCGCGAGCGCCAGGCCAGGCAGGCGCAGGAAGCCGCCACGCGCAAGAGCCTGGTCGGCAGCGGCGACCGCTCCGACCGCATCCGCACCTACAACGTCCCGCAGGGTCGGGTGAGCGAGCATCGCATCAACCTCACCCTCTACAAGATCGACGCCATTCTCGACGGCGATCTGGACGAGCTTCTCACCGCGCTGCAGACTGAAGACCAGGCCGCCCAACTCGCTGCGCTGGAGGGCACTTGAGGTGACCGCCCTCGCCGACTGGATGCAGCAATGCGGACTGGACCGGCGCGACGCCCAGGTGTTGGTCGCGGCCGCGCTGGGCTTGAGCCGCGCCCAGCAGATGGCGCATCCCGAGCACCCGCTCGAGACCACCGACCTGGCGCGGCTGAATGTCCTCGCCAGCCGGGTGCGTGCCGGCGAGCCGGTGGCCTATGTGTTGGGGGAGAAGGAATTTTTCGGCTTGACGTTCCAGGTCGGCCCGGATGTGCTGATTCCCCGCCCCGACACCGAGTTGCTGGTCGAATGCGCCCTGCACAGGCTCGACGCTCTGCCCACCGCCGACTCTCCGCGCAGCGTGCTCGATCTGGGCACCGGCAGCGGTGCGATTGCGGTGGCAATCGCCCATGCCCGGGCTGCCGTGCAGGTGTGGGCGGTGGACGTCAGCGATGCGGCGCTGGCCGTGGCGCAGGCCAACGCGCGGCGCCTGCTCGACCCGCAGCGCGCGGGCGGCGCCATCCACTTCGTGCAGTCGGACTGGTTCGCGGCGCTGCAAAACTGCGAACCCGCAAGCCGTTTTGACTGCATCGTCGCCAACCCGCCGTATGTCGCGCAGGGCGACCCGCACCTTGCGGCGCTGCGCTATGAACCCGCACTGGCCCTCACCGGCCAGCATCCGAGCCCCACCGGACTGGACGATCTGCGTCGCATCGCAGCGCAAGCTGGGGCGTTCCTGCGCGCGGGCGGCTGGCTGCTGCTGGAACATGGCTGGGACCAGGCCGCGGCGGTGGGTGCCCTGTTGACTGCGCAGGGCTGGGAGGCCGTCTCCAGCGTGAACGATCTGGCGGGCATCGCCCGGGTGACGGCCGCACGCTGGCCGCAGAAAGTGCCGCACGCCCCTAAAATTGGCTAATCCCCATTCCACGGAAATCCCACCATGTCCAGCGTGCAAGAACAGATCGATCAAATCGTCAAGAACAACGACGTCGTGCTATTCATGAAGGGCACACCGCAATTCCCCATGTGCGGCTTCTCCGGCCGGGCGGTGCAGCTGCTCAAGTCGTGCGGCGTCAGCCAGATCAAGGCGGTGGACGTGCTGCAGGATGAAGCCATCCGCCAAGGCATCAAGGAATACGCCAACTGGCCCACCATCCCGCAGCTCTACATCAAGGGCGAATTCATCGGCGGCTCGGACATCATGGCCGAAATGGCGCAGAGCGGCGAATTGCAGGCCCTGCTCGGCGGGCTGAAGGCCGCGTCCTGAGCGCCGACTTGGACCGCGCCGCTGCCGCCGCGCCCCGGCCGCGGCTGATCGTCGCGCTGACCGGCGCCACCGGCATCGTCTACGGGGTGCGGCTGCTGCAACACCTGCAGCGTCTCGGCACGGTGCAGACGCATCTGCTCCTCTCCCCAGCGGGCGTCCTCAACCTCCAGGTCGAGATGGGCCTGGGCCGCAAGGCGGTGGAGGCGCTGGCCGACGTGGTACACCCAGTGGGGGACATCGGCGCCAGCATCGCCAGCGGCTCTTATGCCACCGTCGGCATGGTGGTGGCGCCGTGTTCCATGCGCACTCTGGCCGCCATTGCCCACGGTCTGTGCGACGACCTCATCACCCGCGCTGCCGATGTCTGCCTGAAGGAACGGCGGCGCTTGGTGGTGCTGCCGCGCGAGGCGCCGCTGAACCTGGCGCATCTGCGCAACATGACGGCCGTCACCGAGATGGGCGGCGTGATCTTTCCGCCGCTGCCGGCGTTCTACCTACGTCCCGACAGCATCGAGTCCATGGTGGACTCCAGCCTGGCGCGGGTGCTCGACCTGCTGGGCATCGCCCACGACCTCGGCACCGAATGGACGGGCAAGAGGTCGAACTAGTTGCGGCGGCGGCGCACGCAGCTTTGTCCAAAGTCATTGTGAGCGGGGACGGCTCAGGCCTATAAAGAGACACAACGCTCTGGAGCCTGCCATGTCCGATACCCCCGCCTCCGCTCAGCCTTCCGACTCTGCAACGACAAAGCGCGCCGCCAAGCGCGCGGCGTCCGCCCCCGATCTGGTTGCGCATGGCGACGTTCCGCCGCATCTCACTCCCGCCGGGGTCCGCGCCTTTGTGCTTGAGCAGACGCAGCAGGCGGCACAGCAGGCTGAGCTCGCCGCGCTCGACAACATCTTGCAAACGCCATCGCCGTCCACCGACGCCGGGGTGAAGGCCATTCTTGAAGGCGATGCCCCCGATGACGCCCAGGCCATGCGAACCGCCCTGGGCCTGCCCGACGCCGAACCAGCGCTGCATCGCACCAGCGACGAACTCGCGCCCGACTGGCGCAAGGGCGGCTACCCCTACAAATACAAAATGCTGCGGCGCGACTACGAGCGCGAGAAGTTCGTGCTGCAGACCGAGCTGCTCAAACTGCAGGCCTGGGTCAAGGAGACGCAACAGCGCATCATCATTCTGTTCGAAGGCCGCGACGCGGCGGGCAAGGGCGGCACCATCAAGCGCATGATGGAACACCTCAACCCGCGGGGCGCGCGCGTGGTCGCCCTGGAAAAGCCCAGCGAGGTCGAACGCGGCCAGTGGTATTTCCAGCGCTATGTGCAGCACCTGCCGACCGCCGGGGAGATCGTGCTGTTCGATCGCTCCTGGTACAACCGCGCTGGCGTGGAACGGGTGATGGGGTTTTGCACCCAGGCGGAATACACCGAATTTCTGCGCCAGGCACCGGAATTCGAGCGCAACCTGGTGCGCAGCGGCATCCATCTCATCAAGTTCTGGTTCTCCGTCAGCCGCGACGAACAGCGGCGCCGCTTCATGGAACGCCAGGTGCATCCGCTCAAGCAGTGGAAGCTCTCGCCCATCGACCTGGCCTCGCTCGACAAGTGGGACGACTACACCCGTGCCAAGGAGGCCATGTTCTTCCACACCGACACAGCCGATTCGCCCTGGACGGTGGTCAAGTCCAACGACAAGAAGCGCGCCCGGCTCAACGCCATGCGCTATCTGTTGCATTCCATGCCCTATACCGGCAAGGACGTGAACCGCATCGGTGAGGTGGACAACCTGATCGTCGGCCGTGCCAATTTCATCCACGAGCGCGGCGAACACGACCTGAGCAAAGGCGAGTACGTCTGACGGCGGCGCAGCGCGTGCCAAACGCCGAGGCCTTCAAGCGGCGCCGAAGCGCTGATCGAAGGCTTGGCGCAACGCGTCATCCACGGCGGGCAGTTGCGCCCGCACGCGCTGCAGTGGCGCGGCCTCGGCCTCGCGCTGCGGCGCGCTCCAGACCGATTGCGGCCAGAACGCGTCCCAGCGCCAGCGGGCTACGACGTGCCAATGCAGATGCGGCACCACGTTGCCCAGGCTGGCGAGATTGATCTTGTCCGGCTGCAGGATGGCGCGCACGGTTTGTTCGGCCAAGGCAACCGCATCCATGCAGCTCAGTCGCTGCAGCGTGCTCAAGTCCGTGAACTCGGCGACATGGTCGTTCCACACCACGCGGTAGAACGCGGGCAGTTGCGCCTCGTCGGCGCGGATCAGCCGCATGGCTGTGCCGCGCCAGACCAGCACACCGCCGTCGGTCTGACACAGCGCACAGTCGGGTAGGCGCAGCATGGGCATCAAGCGCGCTGCGCCGCGCCCACCATAATGACCGGGCCGGTGGGCAGGCCGGTGGGCGAACCGCCTGGCGGTTCCACGCTGACGGCGAAGGCCTTGGCCAGGGCCAGTTGCTTCAGCGCCGCGGCTGACAGCGGGTAGCGGGTTTGGCCCGTGGCCAACACACCCAGCGACACCGGCGCGCCCTGCGTCGGCAGCAGCCAGAGTTGATAGCTCTTGCCGCTGGGCGCCGCCAGCGTGCCGACCGCCGTGAGGGTCAGGGCGCCATCGCGCACGGTCACCACCGCTGCCTGGCCGGTCTGCCCGTGCAGCAGTGCTGCCATCTGCACCGAGGGCACCGGCGGCGCGGATTCCTGGCGCGGCACCTGCAGCAGCACGACCACGGCCAGCGCCAGCGCTGCTGCGGCCACCCCGCCCAGGATCACCGAGAGCCGCTGCCAAGCGCGCACACTCCAGCCGACCGCAGCCGCGGCCGGGCCTGCCGGAGCCTGTGTGGCGCCGGGAGCGATGCGCGCGGTAATCCCCCGCCACACGGCATCGCTCGGCTGGCCGTACGCGCTGGCGGAGAGCAGGCCGGCATCGAACCTTTCCTGCCATTGCTGCACGGCGCGGGCGAATGCCGGGCTTTGATCCAACAGCCGCTGCGCGCGGCGCTGTGCCGCCGGGCTCAGGCCGCCGGTCAGCCAGTCGGCAGCCAGACGGTCGAGCAATTCAGGACGGGTGTAGCGTGGGGGCAGACTCATCGCACGCCCTCCCCGAGACAATCGCGCAGCAGCAGCACAGCGCGACGGATCAGCGTTTTCACGGTGCCCAGCGGCATGGCGCGTTCGCGCGCCACCTCAGCGTGCGACTGGCCCAGGATGTAGGCCGACGCCAGCAGGTCGCGTTGCCTGGGCTTGAGCTGCTCCAGGCAATCGTCGATGTGGCGCCCCTGCATGCCGGCTTCCAGCAGCGCCTCCGGGCTGCGGTGATCGGCAATCTCGAGTGGCTCATCGGTGTCGTCGGCCGGCACCGCCACCACATATTGCGCCTCGCGCCGACTGGCACGCAGCTGGTCGAGGCAGGTGTTGCGCACCAGCGCGGCGAGCCAGGCCTGGGCGCTGCCGAGATCGGGCCGGTACTGCGCAGCCTGATTCCACACTTTCACATAGGCATCCTGCATGGCCTCCTCGGCAGCGGCCGTGTCGCGCAACAGCCGCATGCAGATGGCCCATGAGCGACTGCGCGTGAGGGCGTACAGCTGGCTGAACGCATCGCGGTCAGCCAGCGCGGTGTAGGCCAGCAGGACATTCAGGTCGGACATGGACAGGGAGTTGGCAACCGCCGGTTTCCGGATGCGCAGTCTGCCCTGCGTACCTCGGAATGCAGCTGGCGATGCGACGCATGTTACCGACATCGCGCCGCTCCCTCGCTGGCCCGCCGCCGCGCGCTCAGGCGATGAACGCTGCAGGCACCGGGTCCTTGCCCAGGGCGCCGAGCAGCACGGCCCAGTGCATGGTCTCGTCGCCCATGATGCTGGCGGCGGCCTTGGCCAGATCCTTGTTGTGGAACTGCGGCACCGCGCCCAGGTAGGCACTGGCCGCGCCCTTCTCCAGCCCGGCGGCAAATTCCAGCACGTCCGCCTGGGATTTGAGCGACGCGGTGGGGAAGCCATACTCCGCTGGCTGCTTGGCCATCACCGGCATGCCGCCGAGCTTGGTGATGGTGGACGACAACACCTCGGCATGCGCCTTGTGCTGGCCCTGAAACTTCACCGCCACGTCGAGCACCGGCTTTTGCAGCAACCCCGATTCGGCCCCCACTTGATAGGCGGCGATGGCCTGATATTCCAATCCGAGCGCGGTGTTGAGGATGGCCACATCGTCGGCCGTGGATTTGGACAAGGTGCCGGCCCAGCTGGAGACCGGCGCGAGTGCGGCGGATGCCGCCATTCCCGCGGCGAACAACCCGCCGACGCGGAAGAACTGGCGCCGACTCGGCCCGCCCTCGCCCGCGGGTTGCGGCTCGGTGGCGACGATCAAAGTGTCCTGCGTGCGTTGCATGATGAATCCTCCTGAGGCTTCACAGCGCGCCCAGTGCGGCTGTTGTCTGGATTTACGCCGCAGCAGGCCAACTGGATTCAAACGCCCGAGGGCGTTTGGTCCAGATCAAGAGATTGCAAATCCGGCATATCGCGATCCGTCGTTTTTGCGTCTTGTCACAAATGCAACAAGTTGCTTCTGAAACCATGCGGACCTCGATTCCCATTCCGTGTCTCGCAGGAGCGCCCGCCATGCCGTTTTCCCTTCGTTTCGCTCTGCCCTCTGGCCCGGCGCGCTGGCTGCGCGTGGCACTCGCCGGCACCCTTGCGAGCGCCGCCTGCGCCGCGGCGGCCAGCAGCTCCTCCGCGCCGCAATCCGCCACGGCTCAGGTGCAGATCAACTCGCCCTACCGTGTGGTGCCCAAGATGCCCGTCGGCCCCAAAGCCACCGCCGACCACAGCAAGTTCAAGGAACTGCAGGGCCCGTTCAAGAGCGGCCCCGAAGTCACCGCTGCCTGCCTGAGCTGCCACACCGAGGCGGCCAAGCAGATCAAGGGCACCATCCACTGGAAGTGGGAAGAAGTCGAGCAGGATTCCAAGCGCATCGTCGGCAAGAACAAGGTGATGAACAACTTCTGCGTCTCCACGCCCAGCAACCAGCAGTTCTGCACCGGTTGCCATGTGGGCTACGGCGATGCCAAGAGCGGCGAATTCGCCGCCTTCAGCAAGCGTCCGGACACCGACGTCGATTGCCTGGTGTGCCACGACCAGACCGGCAGCTACAAAAAAGCGCCGTACCAATCCGGCAACCCGGCGACCACGCGCATCGAAATGCCACCGGGTTCGGGCAAGTTCATCGAGCCCATCGACCTGGCCAAGATCGCGCAGCACGTGGGCGAGCCCTCGCGCGCCAACTGCGGCACCTGCCACTTCAACGGCGGCGGTGGCGATGGCGTGAAGCATGGCGATCTCGACAGCTCGCTCATCAAGCCCAGCAAGGCGCTCGACGTGCACATGGCCAGCGACGGCCTGAACTTCCAGTGCCAGACCTGCCACGCCACCGGTGGCCATGAGGTCAGCGGCAGCCACTACAAGCTCGACGCCAAGCATGAGGGCGGGCAATTCGTGCGCGGCAGCCAGCACAACATGGGCAGCGCCGCAAGCTGCCAGTCGTGCCACGGCGACACGCCGCACAAAGGTTCGCTGGCGCAAGACCTCAACATGCACACCCGCAACATCGCCTGCCAGACCTGCCATATCCCCGAGTTCGCCCGTGGCGGCGTGCCCACCAAGGTGGAATGGGACTATTCCAAAGCCGGACAGCGCGGTCCCGACGGCAAGCCGCTGGTCATCAAGGACGAGCACGGCCACGCCACCTACATGGGCATCAAGGGCGAGTTCAAGCTGGGCGAGGACGTGGTGCCCGACTACACTTGGTTCAACGGCGCGGTGAAGTGGATGAACATTGGCGAGAACGCGGTGCCGAACAAGGACGGCGTCATCGCCATCAACCAATACGGCGGCAGCGCCACCGATGGCAAGTCACGCATCTGGCCGGTGAAGACCATGAAAGGCACCCAGCCCTACGACCCGGAGCTGCACCGCCTGCTGGCCATCCACAACGCGGGCTTCGATGACGCCGCCTACTGGCACACCATGGACTGGCAAAAGTCCATCGCCGCCGGCATGAAGGAGGCAGGTCTGGAGTGGTCTGGCAAGTACACCTTCGTCAAAACCACCACCACCTGGCCCATCACCCACATGGTCGCGCCCAAGGACAAGGCGCTGAACTGCGCGCAGTGCCATGCCGACCACGGACGGCTGGAAAAGATCGACGGTATCTACATCCCCGGGCGCAGCAAGGATCACCAGACCTGGATCGAGACCATCGGCCTGGGCATCGCCGGGCTGAGTCTGGCCGGGGTCATGGTGCATGGCGGCATCCGCAGTTTCATGTGGCTGCGCCGCCGCAACAAACCCGGCAGCACAAACCACTGATCCGCAGCGCAACGTCGGCTCCTCGAGGAATTGTCATGGCTCACAACAAACACGTCATCCTGTTCAAGCGGTTCGAGCGCTTCTGGCACTGGAGCCAGGCGGGGCTCATCATCCTGCTCATGCTCACCGGCTTTCCCATCCACGGTCTGTATGACCTGGGGGTGTCGTTCCAGAGCGCGGTGCGCATCCACACCGTGGCGGCCTGGTCGCTGGTGGTGCTGTGGGTGTTCGCCATCTTCTGGCACTTCACCACCGGCGAGTGGAAGCAATACATCCCGACCTTCGACAAGATTGTTCTGGTCGCGCGGCATTACGCCTGGGGCATGTTCCGCGGTGAGGCGCATCCGTATCAGCAGACCGTCACGCGCAAACACAACCCGCTGCAACGTCTGGCCTATCTGTGGGTCAAGCTGATGATCAACCCCATCATCTGGATCAGCGGCATCTGGCTCATCTTCTTCGCCGACTGGGGCGCCTGGCCGGTGTGGCAGCAATGGGGCATCAGTCTGCAGACCGTGGCCTGGGCGCACACCATCGGCGCCTACATGATGCTGATCTTCTTCATCGTGCACGTCTATCTGACCACCACGGGCCACACGCCGCTGGCGCACATCATGGCCATGATTCGCGGCTACGAAGACGAACCGGCGCACCACCACCCGCAGCCGCAGAAGGCCGCTGACAACGCCTGAGCCCCACTCAGACAGCGCCTTACGGCCCGGCGTCGGCGTCTCGCCCGCGCCGGGCCGCGTTCACACCAGCACGCGCTCGATGCCGCCGTTGTTGGCGGCCTTCACATAACTGGCCATCCAGTCTTCGCCGATGAGGTGGCGCGCCATCTCGATGACGATGTAGTCGGCCTCGAGCAGGCCGTGCTGCAGATCGTTGCCGTAGCGCGTCAACCCCTGCAGGCACGACGGGCAAGACGTCAGGATCTTGATGTCGCCGGCAAAGCCGTCGGCACGCAGCGCCAGTTCGTTCTTGCGTAATTCCTCTTCCTTGCGGAAGCGCAC
>JAKAFC010000033.1:0-9803 GCA_021818065.1 Pseudomonadota bacterium | reverse complement strand
ACTTGCGTTGCGATGTCCGGGCGGGAGATGCCGAAGGTGCCGCTCTCACCGCAGCAGCGCTCGCTCTTGCGCACGCCGTCGCCCAGCAGCGCCTTGACGGTCTTCATCGGCTCCTGCGTCTTCATCGGGCTGTGGCAGGGGTCGTGGTACAGATACTTCACCGACGCTGAAGCCCCGCCGGGCGTGAGGCTGTAGCCCTTCTCCAGCAGGAATTCGTGAATGTCGATGATGCGGCAGCCGGGGAAGATCTTGTCGAATTCGTAGCCCTGCAACTGGTCGTAGCAAGTGCCGCAACTCACCACCACGGTCTTGATGTCGAGGTAGTTCAGCGTGTTGGCCACGCGGTGGAACAGCACCCGGTTGTCGGTGATGATCTTCTCGGCCTTGTCGAACTGCCCCGAGCCGCGCTGCGGATAGCCGCAGCACAGATACCCCGGCGGCAGCACCGTCTGCACCCCGGCATGCCACAGCATGGCCTGCGTCGCCAGCCCCACCTGGCTGAACAGCCGCTCGGAGCCGCAGCCGGGGAAATAGAACACCGCCTCGCTGTCCACCGAGGTGGCCTGCGGGTTGCGGATGATGGGCACGAAGTCCTTGTCTTCGATGTCGAGCAAGGCGCGCGCGGTCTTCTTGGGCAGGCCGCCGGGCATGGGCTTGTTGATGAAATGAATCACCTGCTCGCGCACCGGCGGTTTGCCCACGCTGAGTTTGGGCGCCGCCACCTGCGCCTTGGCCGCGGGCCGCAGCAGCTTGCCCGCCAGGCGTTGCGCCTTGAAGCCCGCGCCGACCATGGCGCTGCGCACCAGCTTGATGGTCTGCGGCTTGGTGGCGTTGAGGAAGAACATGGCCGCGGCGTTGCCCGGCTTGAAGCTCTTTTTGCCCATCTTGCGCAACAGGTTGCGCATGTTCATGGTGACGTCGCCGAAGTCGATGTCCACCGGGCAGGGCGTGACGCACTTGTGGCACACGGTGCAGTGATCGGCCACGTCTTCGAATTCTTCCCAGTGCCGGATGCTCACGCCGCGCCGCGTCTGCTCCTCGTACAGGAACGCCTCGATCAGCAGCGAGGTGGCGAGAATCTTGTCGCGCGGTGAGTACAGCAGGTTGGCGCGCGGCACATGGGTGGCGCACACGCTCTTGCACTTGCCGCAGCGCAGGCAGTCCTTCACCGAGGCGCTGATGGCGCCGATGTCGCTCTGCTGCATGATGAGCGACTCGTGGCCCATCAGGTTGAAGCTCGGCGTGTAGGCGTTGCGCAGATCGGCCGGATGCGCCGGATCGTCGAGCAGTTTGCCCTTGTTGAAGCGGCCGTCGGGATCGACGGCGCGCTTGTAAGCGCGAAAGGCACCGATTTCGTCCTCGCTCAGAAACTCCAGCTTGGTGATGCCGATGCCATGTTCGCCCGAGATCACCCCGCCCAGGCTGCGCGCCAGGGCCATGATGCGGGCCACGGCGTCGTGCGCCTGTTGCAGCATGGCGTAATCGTCGGAGTTGACCGGGATGTTGGTATGCACATTGCCGTCGCCGGCGTGCATGTGCAGCGCCACCCAGGCGCGGCTCTTGAGCACGCGCTGGTGGATGGCGTCGATCTCGCGGCGCAGGGGCTCGAACAGCCCGCCGGAGAACACCGCCGCCAGGGGCTTGCGCAGCTCGGCCTTCCACGACGCCCGCAGCGAATGATCCTGCAGCAGATGGAACAGGGTGCGACCTTCGGCCGCCCCATCCACAGCCGCATCCGCAGGCAGCGCCAGCAAAGCGGGCGACAGCGCACGCTGCGCGTCGGCCAGGGCGTGCAGCGGCGTGTCGAGCTGGTCGAGGTAAAACGACCAGCGTGCATTCACCGCGGCGAGGTGGTCGAGCGCCTGGGCGCGCTTGGCCTCGAGGTCTTCGGGCGAGAGCGCGTGCTCGCCGTCACCCAGCTCCTCGTTGCGCGCCAGGGGCAGGGTGCCGCGCAGCGCGCGGTCGATCTCGGCCACCAGCGCCAGCTTGTTCTTCAGCGACAGCTCGACGTTGATGCGCTCGATGCCATCGACATACTCGCCCATGCGCGGCAGCGGGATGACCACGTCTTCGTTGATCTTGAAGGCGTTGGTGTGGCGGGCGATGGCCGCGGTGCGCTTGCGGTCGAGCCAGAACTTCTTGCGCGCCTCGGCGCTCACGGCGATGAAGCCCTCGCCCACCCGCGCATTGGCCATGCGCACCACTTCGGAGGCGGCGCGGGCCACGGCCGCTTCATCGTCGCCGACGATGTCGCCGAACAGCACCATCTTGGGCAGGGTACCGCGGGCGCTCTTGGTGGCGTAGCCCACGGCCTTGAGGTAGCGGTCGTCCAGGTGTTCGAGCCCCGCCAGAATCGCGCCGCCCGGTCGCGCGTCGAGGAAGGTCTTGATTTCGACGATGCTGGGAATGGCCTCGCGTGCCTGGCCGAAAAATTCGAGGCAGACGGTGCGCACATGCGGCGGCATGGTGTGCAGCACCCAACGCGCACTGGTGATGATGCCGTCGCACCCTTCTTTCTGCACCCCGGGCAGACCGGCAAGAAACTTGTCGGTCACGTCCTTGCCCAGCCCTTGCTTGCGGAAGCGGGCGCCGGGAATTTCGAGCTCGCGCGATTCGAGCAGGGTCTGGCCGTCGGCCATGTAGGTACGAATGGCAAACCGCGCCACCTCGACGTCGTGAATCTTGCCGAGGTTGTGATCGAGCCGCTGCACCTCCACCCAGCGACCCTGGGGATCGACCATGCGCCACGAGGCCAGATTGTCGATGGCCGTGCCCCACAGCACGGCCTTCTTGCCCCCGGCGTTCATGGCCACGTTGCCGCCCACGCAGGAGGCATCGGCCGAGGTTGGATCGACGGCGAACACCAGCCCGGCGGCGTCGGCGGCGTCGGCCACCCGCTGCGTCACCACCCCGGCCGGGGTCTGGATGGTGGGCACGGGGTGGGCCACACCGGGCAGCTCCAGGTATTCGACCGGGCCGATGCGGTCGAGCTTCTCGGTGTTGATCACCGCGCTCTTCCACACCAGCGGAATGGCGCCGCCGGTGTAGCCGGTGCCACCGCCGCGGGGAATGATGGTCAGCCCGAGCTCGATGCAGCCTTGCACCAGCCCGGCAATCTCGTCCTCGCTGTCGGGGCAGAGCACGACGAAGGGATATTCCACCCGCCAGTCGGTGGCGTCGGTGACGTGCGTCACCCGCGCCATGCCGTCGAAGCGGATCGCGCCCTGCGCGCTGTGCCGCCCCAGCACCTTGCGGGCGCGCTGGCGCAGCGCCGCGGCCTCGTCGAACCAGGCGGCGAAGGCGGCCACGGCGGCGCGGGCGCGGTCGAGCAGCTGGCGCACCAGGGCATCACGCTGCGCGTCGGCATGCTGGGTGTGTGCGCTGTCGTCACGGCGGCGGTCGATTTCACGCAGCCGGTGTTCGAGCGCGTCGATCAGCGCGGCGCGGCGCTTGCGGCTCTGCAGCAGATCGTCCTGCAAAAAGGGGTTGCGCTGCACCACCCAGATGTCGCCCAGCACCTCGTACAGCATGCGCGCCGAGCGCCCGGTGCGGCGCTCCTGCCGCAGCTGGTTGAGCCAGTCCCAGGCCTGCGCGCCAAGCAGGCGCATGACCACTTCGCGGTCGGAAAACGAGGTGTAGTTGTACGGAATCTCGCGCAGGCGCGGCGCGGCGTCGGCCGCGCCGTGGGCCAGCGCGGGAAGCAATTCGGGAGCGTGCGAAGCAGGGGCGTTCATCGGAACGGCGTCCGGCTGGCGGACCACGGAGCTAAAACGCCATTGTAGGGAGGCGGCCATACCCGTAGGGCGGATACGTTCAGGGCACTTTCGTGACAAAAGTCACACCAGCGCGCCCTGGATGATGCAATGCAACAGATGGGGGAAATGCGGCACTTTTAAGCTGCCCGCATGAACGAACTCAAACTTGCCGAGCTGATGAGCGCCCTCAGTCATGCGCTCGACATGACCGAGGGCCAGCCCGAAGGCCACTGCGTGCGCTGCGCCTGGATCGGCATGTCGGTGGGCCGGACCATCGGCCTGCCCGCGCCGCAGCAGTGGGAGCTGTACTACACCCTGCTGCTCAAGGACCTGGGCTGCAGCAGCAACGCCGCGCGCATCTGCGCCCTCTACCTCACCGACGACCTGCAGTTCAAGCGCGATTTCAAGCTGGTGGATGGCAGCATGCCGCATGTGCTGCGCTTCGTGCTCGACCACACCGGACTGCGCAGCGGTCTGGCCGAGCGGTTTCGCGCCACGCTCAACATCTTCCGCAACGGCCGCGACATCGCCCAGGAACTCATCCAGACCCGCTGCCAGCGCGGTGCCGACATCGCCCGGCAACTGCGCTTTCCGGAAACCGTGGCGCAGGGCATCCACGGCCTGGACGAACACTGGGACGGCAGCGGCAAGCCCGAGGGCCTGGTGGGCGCGCAGATTCCGCTCTACGCCCGGCTGGCGTTGCTGGCGCAGGTGGTGGACGTGTTCTTCACCGCCAGCGGCCCGACCGCGGCGCGCGACGAGGTGCGTCGGCGGCGCGCCAGCTGGTTCGACCCGGAGCTGGTCGATGCCTTTCTCATCCTCTCCGAGCAGGATGCCTTCTGGCAGGCGCTGCGCGACCCCGACCTGGGCAGCCGGGTGCTCGCGCTGGAACCGGCGCAATGCTGCGTGCCGCTGGACGAAGACTACCTCGACGAAATCGCCACCGCCTTCGGCCAGATCGTCGACGTCAAAAGCCCCTACACCGCCGGGCACAGCGCCCGCGTGGCGCTGTACGCCGACCATATCGCCACGCAGCTCGACATGTCGGCCGAGCGCCGCCGCTGGCTGGCGCGCGGCGCGCTGCTGCACGACGTGGGCAAGCTCGGCGTGAGCAACACCGTGCTCGACAAAGCCGGCAAGCTCGACGCCGCCGAGTGGGAGGCGGTGCAACTGCACGCCACCTACACCGAGCGCATCCTCGGGCGCATCAGCGCCTTCGCCGAGCTGGCGCGTGTGGCCGCCGCCCACCACGAACGCCTGGATGGCACCGGCTACCCGCGCCGCTTGGGCGCCGAGCATATCGCGCTGGAAACCCGCATCATCACCACGGCCGACATCTTCGACGCCATTTCCGCCGATCGGCCCTACCGCGGCGCCGTGCCCGTGCCTGAAACCCTGCAGATCATGGCCAAGACCGTGGGCACGGCGCTCGACCCGCAGTGCTTCGACGCCCTGCGCCAAGCCGTGGAGCAACTGGAGAGCGCGGCACCCGCCGATTGCGCATTGGCCGCATGACGCGATGATGCGGCTTCAAACTTTACATTTCCGCCCTCATGCCGCGCGGGCTGCGTGCCGTTTGTGTTCGTATTGCGTTTTTCTGATCGGTCTCGCACCCCCATGATCGGCCTCATCCAGCACGTTTTGCTGCACCTGTTGGACGACAGCGGCGTTGTCGGCGCGCGTGCCGAGGTGCTGCGGCGCGTCGGCCTGCCCGAGGACACCCACTTTCGTCTCGACACCGACTACGACGACGCCCAGGCCGAGGCCCTGCTCGATGCCGCCTGCGCCGTGCTGCAGATCACGCGCGAGCAAGCCTTCGCCGCCTATGCCCGCGCCTTTCTGGCCGACACCCGCCAGCGCTTTCCGGCGTTCTACGCCATGTCGGCCGATTCGCGCGCCTTTCTGGCGCGCCAGGCGGCGATTCACAACGTCATGGCCTCGGGCCTGCGCAATCCCGATCGGCGGCGCCAGATCAACGACAAGTTCCAGATCACCGCGCTGGACGACGGCGATCTGCGCGTGCACTACAACTCGCCGCGCCGCTGGTGTGGCCTGTACCTGGCCCTGGCCCACGAGGTGGCGCAGCTGTACGGCGACCGTCTGGAAGTGCGCGTGGCGCAGTGTCGCCAGCGCGGCGACGCCCAGTGCGTGTTCCACTTGCACTGGCCCGAGCGCAGCGCCGACGCCGTGCCTGACGCCGCAGCCGCGCCGCCCAGCGGAGACACGCCGTGAGCGGGCCCGACGACCAGGCGGCGCGCGATGCCGCGCTGCGCCAGGCCGTCGAACACATGGCCGACCAGCTCTGCCTGGCGGTCGATCAGAAGGTCGATTTTGTCGTGCGCTCGCCGCTGGCCGACCCCACGGCGGAAAAGCTCGCCCTGCTGATCAACTTCCTGCTCGATACCGGCGGCCGCCTCATCGCCCAGGTGCAGAAGCAGGCTGAAGCGCTCGACCGCCGTGTGGCCGAACGCAGCGCCCTGTTGCAGGCGGTGTTCGACAACGTGCTCGACGGCCTGATCGTCATCGACCCGCAAGGCGTGATCCGCAACGCCAACAACGCCGCGCACGCCTTGTTCGGCTACGCCCCGGGCACATTGCGGCAGATGCGGGTGAACGAGCTCATGCCCGAGCTCTGGCGCCAAGCGCATGACGGTTACCTGCAGCGCTACCTCGCCACCGGCGAGGCCCGCGTCATCGGTAGCGGCCGCGACGTGCGCGGCCTGCGCCGCGACGGCAGCACCTTTCCCATGCGGTTGGCGGTCAGCGAAGTGCAGGTCGGCGATTCGCACTGGTTCGTCGGCCTGGCCCACGACCTCACCGCGGAGCAGGCGCGGCTGCAGGCGCTGGACGAGGAGCGGCAGTTCAACGAGCGGCTGTTCGCCGCCATGCCCGATCTGGTCTACGCCTTCGACACGCGGCTACGCTTTCTGCGCTGGAACCAGGCCACCCTGAGCGCCGTGGGCATGGACGCGGACACCTTCGCCAAGAGCGGCGTGCAACAGCACCTCGCCGTGCGCGACTGGCCGGTGGTGCTCAAGACCATCCTCGACGTGTTCACCAAGGGCGAGGGGCAGGTGGTGGCCCGGCTGAAAACCGCCGACGGTTCGCTCAAGCCCTACGAATTCGTCGCCTCGCGCCTGCTCGATGCCCAGGGCAAGACCGCCGGGCTGGTGGGCGTGGGGCGCGATCTGGGCGAGCGCGAAGCGCAGCAGATCGCCCTGCGCGAGGCCAAGGAGCGCGCCGAAGCCGCCGCCCTGGCCAAGAGCCAGTTTCTCGCCAGCATGAGCCACGAGCTGCGCACCCCGCTCAACGCCATCATCGGCTATGCCGAGCTTATCCTCGAAGAACTCGACGACGGCGTGCCGCTGACGCAAAGCCGCAACGACCTCGAGGCCGTGCGCGACTCCGGGCGCCATCTGCTGCGGCTGATCAACGACGTGCTCGATCTCAGCCGCGTCGAGGCCGGGCACGCCCAAGCCCTGATCGAAACCTTCGACCCCGCCGAACTCAGCCGCAGCGTGGCCGGCACCGTGGGGTCGCTGGTGCGGCGGCGCTTCAACCGTCTGCACATCGACATCGCCGACGGCCTGGAGCCCATGCACAGCGATCCGGGCAAGATCCGCCAGTGCCTGCTCAACCTGCTGGGCAACGCCGCCAAGTTCACCGAGCACGGCACCATCACCCTGCAGTTGCGTCGCGCCCGACTGGCCGACGGCACCCCCGCCCTGGCCTGGACCGTGGCCGACACCGGGATCGGCATGACGCCCGAGCAATGCGCCCGCGTGTTCGAGGCCTTCACCCAGGCCGACGCCAGCATTTCACGGCAGTACGGCGGCACCGGCCTGGGGCTGACCCTGAGCGCGGCTCTGGCGGCGGTGCTGGGTGGCGGCATCAGCGTCGACAGCGCACCCGGCCAGGGCTCGCGCTTCACCCTGCTGCTGCCGCAGACCGCGCCGCAGCCCTCGGAGGCGGCGTGAGACTGCTGCTGGCCGAGGACAACGCGCTAAACCGCGACATGCTCGCTCGGCGCCTGCGTCGTCGCGGCCATACCGTGCTCGAGGCCTGCGACGGCGCCGAAGCCATCGCCCTGGCCCGCAGCACGGCGCCGGCCGACGCCGTACTGCTCGACCTGGACATGCCCGTGGTCGATGGCTGGGGCGTACTGCACGCGCTGCGCGCCATGGGGCTGACCATGCCCGTGTTCATCCTCAGCGCCCATTCGCTCAAGGACGACCGCGAGCGCGCCGCGGCCCTGGGCGTCAGCGGCTACCTCAGCAAGCCGCTGGACTTCGACGTCCTGCTGCAACGGCTGGCCCAGGCCTGCCCCGACCTCGATGCGCCCCGCACCGACTGACCACCCATGACCGCCGACACCCCGCCCTGGACCTGGACGCACAGCACCGTGCTGGTGGTCGAAGACGACCCGCACAGCCGCGATCTGCTGGTGCGCCGCCTGCAGCGCGACGGCCTGCAACCGCGCACCGCCGCCGACGGCCCCGCGGCGCTGGCTGCGCTGCAGCACCAGCCCATCGACGCCGTGCTGCTCGACATCGGCCTGCCCGGCATGAGCGGACTGGAGGTGCTGCACGCCTTGCGCCAGACGCACAGCGCCGACCTGCTGCCGGTGCTCATGGTCACCGCCTTCGACGAAACCGAGCGGCTGCAGCAGGCCTTCGACCTCGGCGCCAGCGATTACCTCAACAAGCCCATCCACTACCCCGCGGTGCGCGCCCGGCTCAAGGTGCACCTCGAACGCGCCCACGCTGCCCGCGCCCTCCAGCAAACGCGCGAACGCGAGGCGCTGGTGCTGCACGCCACCAACGACGGCATCTGGGAATGGGACGGCGGCACGCAGCGCTTGTGGCACTCGGCCAAGTGGTTCAGCCTGCTGGACTGGGGCGAGCAGCCCACGCCCGACACCCTGGACGGCTGGATGGCGCGCGTCCACCCCGACGATCACAGCGCCACGCGCCAGACCTTCGACGGCTTCGTCGCCGACCCCAGCCAGAGCGTGCTGCGGCTGCAGTACCGCCTGCGCGGTGGCGACGACGATTACCGCTGGATCGAGACCCGCGCCGCCGCCGTGCGCGACGCGCTGGGGCAATGCCTGCGTCTGGCCGGCACCCACAGCGACATCAGCGCGCTGCGCTATGTCAACCGTGTCACCCAACTGCCCAACCTGCAGCGCCTCACCGACCTGCTCGCCACCCGGTTGCAGCGGCTGCAGCACACGCCGCAGGCCCGCGTCGGCGTGCTCGTGGCGCAGATCCTCGACATCGACCACCAACTCGACTTCGCCAGCGGCCAGACCTTCGGCAAGACGGTGGAGATCATCGCCGAGACCCTGTCCGGCCAGCTTGGCGACAGCGTGCAGATCGGCAGCGGCGAGCTCGCCAGCCAGATCGTGCTGCTGGCGCGCGACCCGCACATCGACGACAGCACGCTGCAGACGCTGGCACAGCAACTGCACGACACCATGCGCCGCGGCGTGCAGGTGGTGGGGCGGCCCATCGTTCCGCGCCTGCGCATCGGCGTGTTCAGCGCCAGCGCCGCCTTTGCCCAGGCAGGGCAAAGCCTGGCCGCGGCCCAACTCGCCGCGCGTGTGGCGCACGACCGCGATCAGCCCACGTTGTGGTTCGACACCGAGGTGCTGCAGGCCGACGAGCGCCGCAAGCGCGTGCTCGGCTGGCTGCGCGACGCCATCGACGACGGCCCGATCGAACCCTGGTGGCAGCCCATTTTGTACGCCGACGGCACGCTGGCCGGATTTGAAGCACTGGCGCGCTGGCGCGGGCCCGACGGCCAGCCCATCAGCCCCGCCGAGTTCATTCCACTGGCGCAAGCCAACGGCATGATGGCTGCCCTCACCGACCGCATGCTGCAGCGCTCGCTGGCGGCGCTGGCGCAGTGGCGCCAGGAGGGTCTGGTGGGCGAGACGGTTTACACCGCGGTCAACTTTCCGCCATCGTCGCTACTCGACCCGCAGTTTCCGCTTTACCTGGGGGCAGCCGTGGCGGCGCATCAGTTGCCGCCCTCGGCGCTATGCGT
>JAKAFC010000032.1 GCA_021818065.1 Pseudomonadota bacterium | reverse complement strand
AAGGTGTATTCGTACAGCGCCGCGCTCGGCCTGCCGCCGGCGCGGATGTCCTGCACTGGGAACATGAAGGTCTGCGTGCCCGGCACCCGCGCCAGCGCCCGCCGCAGTTCGACGATGATGGACTGCACCCCCTGGCGCTGGCTCAGCGGCTTGAGCTGCATGAACATGAAGGCGCTGTTGGTCGTGCCGCCGCCGGTGAAGGCCACCACGTTGTCCATGCCCGGGTTCTTGCGCACGATGGCGACGATCTGCGCCAGCTTCTTGCTCATCTCCTGGAACGAGATCGACTGATCGGCCTGCACCGAGCCGATGAGCAGGCCCGTGTCCTGCGTCGGGAAGAAGCCCTTGGGCACCACCTTGAACAGGTACACCGTCAGGCCGATGGTGGAGAAGAACAGCACCAGCATGAGCAGCGGGTGCAGCAAGGCCCAGCGCAGGCTGCGGGCGTAGCCGCGATGGATGGCATTCCAGCCGCGCTCCAGCCCGCTCTTGCGCTGCGCTGCGGCCTGCGCGCCATGCCGCTGCACCCGCAGCCAGCGCGACGCCAGCATGGGCGTGACAGTCAGCGACACCAAGAGCGAAATGCCGATGGCCACCGACAGCGTGACGGCAAACTCGTGGAACAGCCGGCCGACGATGCCGCCCATGAACAGCACCGGCAGAAACACCGCCACCAGCGAAATGCTCATCGACAGCACGGTGAAGCCCACCTCGCGCGCGCCCTTGAAGGCTGCGGCCAGCGGGCTCATCCCCTCCTCCACATGGCGCATGATGTTCTCCAGCACCACGATGGCGTCGTCCACCACGAAGCCGGTGGCGACGATCAGCGCCATCAGCGACAGGTTGTCCAGCGAATAGTCGAGCAGCCACATGGCGGCGAAGGTGCCCACCAGCGACAGCGGTACGGCAATGGCCGGAATGAGCGTGGCGCGCCAGTCGCGCAGGAACAGCCACACCACGCCGATGACCAGCAGCACGGCGAGGATGAGGGTGTTCTCCACCTCCTTGAGCGAGGCGCGGATGGTGGTGGTGCGGTCGGACATCAGCGTGATGTTGATGGCCGCCGGGATGGACGCCTTGAGGTCGGGCAGTGCCGCCTTCACGCCTTCGACCGCGTCGATGATGTTGGCGCCGGGCTGGCGGTAGATGATGAGCTGCACCGAGGGCTGGCCGTTGGCCAGGCCCATGTTGCGGTCGTTCTGCAGGCCCTCGCTCACCGTGGCGATCTGGTCGAGGCGAATCGGTGCGCCGTTCTTGTAGCCGACAACGATGTGCTGGTACTGCTGCGGCGTGGACATCTGGTCGTTGGCGCCCACCTGCCAGCGCCGCCCGCCCTGGTCGATGGCGCCCTTGGGCGTATCGACGTTGGCCGTGGCAATGGCCTGGCGCACCTGCTCCAGACCGAGGCCCATGCCGTTGACCCGCGGCAGGTCGAGTTCCACCCGCACCGCGGGCAGCGCCGCGCCGCCCACCGTCACCGAGCCGATGCCGGCGATCTGCGAAATCTTCTGCGCCAGAATGGTCGAACCGGCATCGAACATCTGCCCGCGCGACAGACTTTTGGACGTCAGCGACAGAATCATGATGGGCGCGTCCGCCGGGTTCATCTTCTTGTACGTCGGGTTGCCTGTCAGCCCGCTGGGCAGCAGCGGCAGCGCGGCGTTGATGGCGGCCTGCACCTGCCGCGCGGCGTCGTTGATGTTCTTCGACAAATCGAACTGCAGGATCACCCGGGTGGACCCCAGCGAACTGCTGGACGTCATTTGCGTGATGCCGGCAATGGTGCCCAGGCTGCGCTCCAGCGGCGTGGCCACGGTGGCCGCCATCACCTCGGGGCTGGCCCCGGCCATGTTGGCGTTGACCACGATGGTGGGAAAGTCCACCTGCGGCAACGGCGACACCGGCAGCAGCCGGAACGCAATCAACCCCGCCAGCAGCACCGCCAGCGCCAGCAGGCTGGTGGCGATGGGGCGGCGGATGAATAGCGCCGAGGGGTTCAACGGCCCTCCTCGTCGGCGTAGGCGGCCGGTGGGCGCTTGGCACCGAAGGTGCGGGCGCGCCACGCCGCGGTGCGGGTGGACAGCCGGTCGAACGCGAGGTAGATCACCGGTGTGGTGAACAGCGTGAGCAACTGCGACAGCAGCAGCCCGCCGACGATGGCGATCCCCAGCGGCTGGCGCAGCTCCGACCCCATGCCCGTGCCCAGCGCCAGCGGCACGGCGCCGAACAACGCGGCGAAGGTGGTCATCAGAATGGGCCGCAGACGCAGATGCGCGGCCTGCAGCATGGCGTCTTCAGGGGCCAGGCCCTGGTTGCGCTCGGCGTCGAGGGCGAAGTCGACCATCAGAATGGCGTTCTTCTGCACGATGCCGATGAGCAGAATGATGCCGATGATGGCAATGACCGTGAGGTTGTGCCCCGTGCCCATGAGCGCCAGCAGCGCGCCGATGCCCGCCGACGGCAGGGTGGACAGAATGGTCACCGGGTGGATGTAGCTCTCATACAGCACGCCCAGCACGATGTACATGGTGGCCACTGCCGCCAGCAGCAGCCAAAGCTGGTTCGACAGGGCCGACTGGAAGGCGCTGGCCGCCCCCTGGAAAGCGATGGTGACCGACACCGGCAGCGCTGCCTGGCGCGCCGCCTGGTTGATGGCGTCCACCGCCTCACCCAGCGACACGCCGGGGGCGAGCTGGAAGGAGATCAGCGCCGCCGGAAACTGGCCCAGGTGGTCGATGGCCAGCGGCGTGGTGCGCTGCTCGATGGTGGCGATGCTCGACAGCGGCACGGCCTTGCCGCTGCTGCCCGTGAGGTACACGCTGTTGAACGCGCTCATCGGATCGGTGCTCGGTGCGGCAGGCACCGCCGCGGCGGATGCGGCCGCGGTGTGCGCGCTCTGCACCCCGAGCACCACCCGGTACTGCGCCGATTGCGTGAAGATGGTCGAGACCAACCGCTGGCCGAAGGCGTTGTACAGCGCGCTGTCGATGGCGCTCATGGTCACACCCAGACGCGAGGCCGCGCTGCGATCGACGTTGACGTAGGCCTGCAGCCCCTGGTCCTGCAGGTCGCTGGTCACGCCCGAGAGTTGCGGCAGGGCTTTGAGGCGTTCCATCAGCGCCGCGTTGGCGCTGGCGAGTTCGGCAGCGCTGGTGGCCGACAGGCTGAACTGGTAGGGGTAGCGGCTGGCGATGTCGTTGATGGTCAGGTCTTGCACCGGCTGCAGATAGGCAGCGATGCCTTCCACCTGGGCAGCGCGCGCGTCCAGGCGCTGGATCAGCGGCTGCACCCGCGGCCGGTCCTGCAGCGGCTTGAGGTTGATGAGCAGCCGCCCGGTGTTCATGGTGGTGTTCACCCCGTCGATGCCCACCACCGACGACACCGAAGCCACCGCCGGGTCCTTGAGCAGCGCATCGACCAGCGCCTGCTGGCGTTGCACCATGGACTGGAACGACACGTCCTGCGGCGCCACCGTGGTGGCCTGGATCATGCCCGTGTCCTGCACCGGAAAGAAGCCCTTGGGAATGAGCACGTACAGCAACACCGTGAGCACCAGCGTGCCCAGCGCCAGCAGCAGCACCAGCGGCTGGTGCCGCAGCACCCAGCGCAGCGCCCGGGTGTAGGCGGCCGACAGACGGTCGAACAGGACCCCGGTGGCGTGGAACAGGCGGCCCTGTTGTGCCTCGGGCGTGTGGCGCAGCAGCCGCGCCGACAGCATGGGCGTGAAGGTCAGCGACACCGCCGCCGAGATGACGATGGCCACCGCCAGGGTGATGGCGAACTCGCGGAACAGCCGCCCCACCACGTCGCCCATGAACAGCAGCGGAATGAGCACGGCGATGAGCGAGAAGGTGAGGGTGATGATGGTGAAGCCGATCTGCCCCGCGCCCTTGAGCGCCGCGGTGAGCGGCCGGTCGCCCGCCTCGATGTAGCGCGAGATGTTCTCGATCATCACGATGGCGTCGTCCACCACGAAGCCGGTGGCGATGGTCAGCGCCATGAGGGTGAGGGTGTTGATGGAGAAGCCGAACAGGTACATCGCGCCAAAGGTGCCCACCAGCGCCAGCGGCACGGCGGTGGCCGGAATGAAGGTGGCACGCGCGCTGCGCAGAAAGACGAAGATCACCAGCACCACCAGGGCCACGGCCAGCAGCAGCTCGAACTGCACGTCGGCGATGGCGGCGCGGATGGTCACGGTGCGGTCGGACAGCACCGAGAGCTGGGCGGCGGCGGGCAGTTGCGTCTGCAGGCTGGGCAGCAGCTTCTGGATGCTGTCGACCACGGCGATGACGTTGGCGCCGGGCTGGCGCTGCACGTTGATGACGATGCCCGGCTTGCCGTTGACCATGGCCGCCTGCCAGGCGTTTTCGGCGCCGGTGCTGATGGTGGCCACATCGCCCAGGCGTACCGGAGCGCCGCCGGAGTAGGCGATGATCATGTCGCGGTATTGCTGCGGCGATTGCAACTGATCGTTGGCGTCGATGGTGAACGACTGCTGGCTGCCGCTGATGCTGCCCTTGGGACTGTTGACGTTGGCCCCGGCGATGGCGGTGCGAATGCTGTCCAGGCTCAGGCCCAGCGCGGCCAGCGCCGGGCCGTTGACGGTGACGCGGATGGCCGGCTTGTGTCCGCCCGACAGCGTGACCAGGCCCACGCCCGACACCTGCGACAGCTTCTGCGACAGCCGCGTGTCGGCAAGGTCGTACAGCGTGGTGAGCGGCAGCGTGGCCGAGGTCAGCCCCAGGGTGATGACCGGGGCGTCGGCCGGGTTGACCTTGGCGTAGATGGGCGGCTGCGGCAGATCCGACGGCAGCAGATTGCTGGCGCCGTTGATGGCCGCCTGCACCTCCTGCTCGGCCACCGACAGCGACAGCGACAGATCGAAGCGCAGGGTGATGACCGAGGCTCCGCCCGAACTGACCGACCACATCTGCGCCAGCCCCGGCATCTGCCCGAACTGCTGCTCCAGCGGCCCGGTGACCGAGGAAGTCATCACATCCGGGCTGGCGCCGGGGTAGAGGGTGGTGACCTGGATGGTGGGGTAGTCCACCTCCGGCAACGCGGCCTGCGGCAGCAGCTTGTAGCCGATGAACCCGGCCACCAGCACCGCAATCATCAGCAGCGTGGTGGCGATGGGCCGCAGGATGAACAGCCGCGACGGGCTGGGGCGGTCTTCCAGCGGCTCGGCCTCCTGCCCGTGTTCCTCTGGGGCGGAAGGCGCAGCCGGGTTGCGCAGGGCGCGGTCAACGCCGTCGCCGCGGCGGGGCGAGGCGTGGGGCGAGGTGGTGGAATCGTCCTCGGGCGCGCTCATGGTCAGCGCGCTCCGCTGGCTGCGGGCTTGGCGTGCGCGCCGTGCTTGTTGCCGTGGGCAGCCGCGCCCGGGGCGGCGCCTGCGGTCTGCGCCTGCACCACCTTGACCTCGCGGCCGTCGCGCAGGCGGTCCAGGCCATCGGTGACGACCTGCTCGCCGGGCTGCAGCCCGCTGGTGATCTGCGTCAGGTTGTCATAGACCACGCCGGTCTTGACCACGCGCATCGACACCTTGTTGCCGGCCCCGATCACATACACATAGGTCCCGGGCGCACCCACCGCCACCGCCGTGGTGGGCACCACCATGGCTTCGGGGAGGGTGCGCACCAGCAGCCGCACGTTGACGAACTGGTTGGGAAACAGGGTCAGCCCCTTGTTGTTGAACTCGGCGCGCAGGTTGAGCGTGCCGGTGGTGCTGTTGATCTGGTTGTCGGCGGCGACCAGCTTGCCGGTTTCCAGCAGCCGGGTGTTGCGCGCATCCCAGGACTGGGTTTCGAGCTGCTTGCCCGCCATGAGCTGCGACACCACTTCGCCGATCTGCTGCTGCGGCAGGGCGAAGGTCACGTCCACCGGCTGCACCTGGGCGATGGTGGCCACGGGCGAGGCCGCCGTGGTGCTGGAACTGGTGCTGGTGTTGCTGCCCACCGCACCCGAGGTGGTGACCATGTTGCCGGCGTCCACCGGGCGCAAGCCGGCCAAGCCCGACACCGGTGCGGTGATGCGCGTCCAGCTCAGTTGCAATTTGGCGTTGTCCAGCGCGGCCTTGTTGGCGTCGAGCGTGGCCTTGAGCTGCGCCACGGTGGCGCGCTGGTCCGACACTTGTTGTGCCGAGATGGAATCTTGCGTCAGCAGGGTCTCGTAGCGCTGCAGATCGCTTTGCGCGCCATTCAGTTGCGCCTGCGTCTGCTCGACTTGCGCCGTGGCCTGCTCCACGGCGATGCGAAACGGCCGCGGGTCGATCTGGGCCAGCAACTGCCCGGCCCTGACCATCTGCCCCTGCTTGTAATCCACGCTCTGCAACAGCCCGGCAACGCGCGGCATCACGTTCACATAACTGCGCGGCGTCACCGTGCCCAGGGCAGTGAGCCACACCGGCACCGCCTGCGTCTTGACCACCGAGGCGGTCACGGGCTGCGGCGGCATCGCCCCCCTGGCCATCCCACCCTTGCCACCGCCACCGCCGCCGCCCTGCATCTGCGCCTGGGCCGGGTGTTCGCTGCCCAGCAGGGCCAGGCCGCCCGCGGCCAGCAGCGCCACGCTCACCCCGCCCCAGAGCCAGCGGCGCTTGTGGGAAGCAGAGGTGTGGGGGGCGGAGGGGGAGGGTTGCGCAGTCATGGGTGGGGCGTCACGGTGAAAAGACAAATCGAACGGCAGTGTCCACATCGTGCCTGCGCGACATGAAAGCCGTGTGCAGGTCGTGTGAAGAAGTATGTCGCGCGGCGCTCAGGCTTTGGGCTGACGCTGGTGCTTCCAGTACACCTCGGTGCTAGCGGCGTCGCCCGCGCGGTTGAGCGTGCGGGCCAGCACGAACAGCAGGTCCGACAGGCGGTTGAGGTATTGCAGCAACTCGGGGCGCAACAGCGTGGCGGCTTCGGCGCCGCCGGCCTGCGCCACCTCGTTGGCCACCGTCACCAGGGCACGCTCGGCGCGCCGCGCCACGGTGCGGCAGACATGCGCCTGCGCGGCGGTCTGCGTGCCGCCGGGCAGAATGAATTCGGCCAGCGGCGGCAACTGGGCGTTGTGCTCGGCCAGCGCGGCATCGAGCGCGGCCACCTGCTCGGGCTTGAGCAGGCTCATGCCGGGCACCGACAACTCGCCGCCCAGATCGAACAGATCGTGCTGCACCTGCGACAGCAGGGCGTCGATGGCCTCGGGCAGATCCAGGCTGCGCAGCAGGCCGATGTGCGAATTCAACTCGTCCACATCGCCCAGGGCGTGAATGCGGGCGGCGCTCTTGGGGCAGCGCGAGCCGTCGCCCAGGCCGGTGGTGCCCGCGTCGCCAGTGCGGGTGGAAATGGCGGTGAGGCGGTGTCCCATGGAAGTGTTCTCACGACATGATCGGCGTATTCTTGCCGAATTCTGCAAACCTGCGCTGTGCAAGGACTGCCGCCATGAACGCCCCGCTCACCCCCGCCGTGCTCACCCGCCCCACGCCGCCCGACCTGCTCGACGCCCTGGCCGCGCGTTTCGGCGTGCAATGTTCCACCGCGCTGGCGGTGCGCGAGCAGCATGGGCGCGACGAATCGCCATTCGACGTGCAGCCGCCCGCCGCCGTGGTGTTCTGCCAGAGCACGCAGGACGTGGCCGATGCCGTGAAGCTGGCCGCCGCGCACGATGTGCCGGTCATCGCCTTCGGCGCTGGGTCGTCGCTGGAAGGGCAGTTGCTGGCGGTGCAGGGCGGTATCAGCCTCGACCTCACCCGCATGAACCGCGTGCTCGAGGTGGCCGCTGCCGACATGCTCGTCACCGTGCAGGCCGGTGTCACGCGCCTGCAGTTGAACGAGGAACTGCGCCACACCGGGCTGTTCTTCCCCATCGACCCCGGCGCCGACGCCACCCTGGGTGGTATGACCGCCACGCGCGCCAGCGGTACCAACGCCGTGCGCTACGGCACCATGCGCGAGAACGTCCTGGCGCTCACCGTGGTGCTGGCCGATGGCCGCATCATCCGCACCGGCACGCAGGCGCGCAAGAGCAGCGCGGGCTACGACCTCACCCGGCTGATGGTGGGCAGCGAGGGCACGCTGGGCATCGTCACCGAAGTCACCGTGCGCCTGTATCCGCAGCCCGAGGCCGTGGCCGCTGCGGTGTGCTCCTTCCCCGACGTGGCGCACGCGGTGGATTGCACCATCGCCACCATCCAGGCCGGCATCCCCATCGCCCGCGTGGAGCTGATGGATGCCGGCGCGGTGCGCGCCGTCAACGCCCACGACCACCTCGGTTTACCCGAATGCCCGCTGCTGCTCATGGAGTTCCATGGCTCGCCCGCCGGGGTGCGCGAGCAGGCCGAGGCCGTGCAGGCCCTGGCCGCCGAGTACCAAGGCAGCGACTTCGCCTGGGCCGACACGCCGGAAGAACGCACCCGGCTGTGGAAGGCGCGGCACCACGCCTACCTCTCCGCGCTGCAGATGAAACCCGGCTGCCGCTGCGTCACCACCGACACCTGCGTGCCCATCTCGCGCCTGGCCGAGAGCATCAACGCCACCATTGTCGAGGCCGACGAAGCCGGCTTGCCCTACTTCGTCGTCGGCCATGTGGGCGATGGCAACTACCACATCGGCTACCTCATCGACCCTGCCAAACCCGAGGAGCGCGAACTCGCCGAACGCCTCAACGCCCAGCTCGTGCGCCGCGCCCTCAAGCTTGGCGGCACCTGCAGCGGCGAACACGGCATCGGCCTGCACAAACAGGGCTTTCTGCGCGAGGAGGCCGGCGACGACGCGCTCGACGTGATGCGCGCCATCAAGCATGCGCTCGACCCCAAGGGCATCCTCAATCCGGGGAAGATTTTTGCGTGACAGGAGCCAAGGCCGTGATGTTCACCGACCGCATGCTCGGGGCCAACGACCTGCCACACGCGATGCGTGACAGAGGACGACGATCCCAGCCGTGAAATGGGCTGGGGCCGTTATGCCGACGAAGGGCGGGTGGAACTGGCGCTGTGGTTGTGCAAGCCCTTCGATGGCCGCCACCGCCACGGTGGGCAACGGCAGCATGATCGCGCTGGCCGCCGCCAGCCGGGCGCAGGTCGATGCCTTTCACGCCGCGGCGCTGGCGCATGGCGGCTGCAGCGAAGGCGCTCCCGGCCTGCGTCCGCAGTCCGGTCCCGACTTTTACGCCGCCGATGTGCGCGATACGTGCGCGACCCCGACGGCAACAAGCTCGCCGCCGTGTGCCGTCACGCATCGCCGGGGCCGTCAGGCCTGCGGGCAGGTGCGGACGACTTGCTGGCGTGACACCAGGGCTTTCATGCGCGGATGCGCCAGCGCGCTGTTGAGCAACAAGGCGAGCATCACCAGCCCCGCGCCCAGCAGTTCCGCGCCGCCGACGTGCACGCCCTGAAGCAAGGCGATGCCGAAGGCCGTCACCGGCACGAAGTTGATGAACAGCACGCCCACCGAAGCCCCCACGCGCTGAATGCCGGCGTTCCAGCCCAGCACCGCGATGAAGGCGGCAATGAGCACCAGGTAGGCCAGCCCCCAGGCCGACTCGCGCAACACCGGTAGCGTCGGCATCTGGGCGTGGCCCAGGGCCACCGCCAGAGCCGCGATGGCCACGATGCTCAGGGCACCGAAGGTGCAAGTCCAGGCGGTGAAACGCAGCGATGACCAAGCCGGATACCGGCGCGCGGCCAAGGTGTAGATCACCCAGCACAGCACGCCCGCCAGCACCAGCCCGTCGCCACCAAGGTGGTTGTCTGCGAGCAGGTGCGCCGGGTTGCCGTTGCTGAGCACCAGCGCCACGCCGAGCAGGGACAGACCGATGCTCACCCAGGTGCCCGCGCTGGGACGTACCGCGTTGAGCGCCCAGTTGACCAAGGCACTGAGCAGCGGCATGAGCGCGATGATGATGGCGGCCTGCTGCGGCTGGGTGTGGCGCAGGCCCTCGTAGCCCAGCAAGTTGAAGCCGGCGAAGCCCAGGCTGCCCAGCGCGGCCAGTTGCCAGCCCTGGCCGTCGAGCCGCCATGCGGATCGGCCTTCCTTCCAGGCCAGCGCCAGCAGGAAAAGCGGCGCCGCCAGCCCGTAGCGGATGGCGGTCATGACGAACACATCCATGTGCAGCATCATGGCCTTGGCCAGCGGCAGCATGCCGCCCCAGGCCATGGCCGCCACACCCAACACCCCCAACGCCTGGGGGAAACTCAAACTCCGCTTCATGGCGTTCTCCTGAAAGTCATTGATGGCCCCGGGGCGGCGCTGTACGCAGTCGGTCCCCGTGGATGCAAGCGCCAGGCTTTGCTGCCTGGCCTCGCGAGAACTGCAGCGTAGAAATTTCCGTAATTTTTATAAAGATGCAAAATTCCAATTATTTGTTTTCGATTTGGAAATAATTGGAGGCACGATGCTCGATCTGGACGCATGCCGCATCTTCACCCGCGTGGTGGAGACGCATTCCTTTTCTGCGGCCGCGCGCAGTCTGGGTCTGTCGCTGCCTGTGGTCAGCAAACAGGTGGCGCGTCTGGAACAGCAACTGGGCACGCGCCTGCTCAACCGCACCACGCGGCATCTCAGTCTCAGTGAGGCGGGGGCGGCGTTTTACGCGCATTGCGGGCAACTGCTGGAGATCGCCCAGACGGCCGAAGCCGCAGTGAGCCAGTTCCATCAATCCCCGCGCGGGCAGCTGCGGGTGAGCGCACCTGTGGCGTTCGCCAATGGCAGTCTGGCGCCGCTGCTGCCCGCCTTTCTTGCGCGCTACCCCGAGGTGCAGCTCGAACTCGACGCCAGCGATCGTCAGGTCGATCTGGCCGAAGATGGGTTCGATCTGGCCATTCGCCTGACCGCACGCCCCCCCGAGGGCCTGGTGGCCCGGCCGCTGCACCGCATCCGGCGGGTGGCCTGCGCGGCTGACGCCTACCTGCAGCGCCACGGCACGCCGCAGACCCCGCAGGAGCTGACACAGCACAACTGCCTGATCTACCCCCAGGCCGAGGGCGCGGGCACCTGGGCGTTTGAGCAGGACGGACGCGCCCTGGTCGTGCCGGTGCGGGGCAGTTTTCGCAGCAACAGCAGCGAAGCGCTGCGGCGTGCCGCCTGCGCCGGCATCGGTGTGGTGTACATGCGCGACTACGCCGTGCGCCAGAACCTGCTTGACGGCTCGCTGCGTGAAGTGCTTGCCGCCTACGCCCCGCCCAGCCGTGCCGAGCTCTTCGCCCTCTACCTCCCCAACCGCTACCTGCCGCCCAAGGTGCGGGTCTTCATCGACTATCTGGTGGAGTGTTTCGACAGGCGTGAGCCGTTTGCCCAGGCATGATCTGGAACGCGGCTCGCATGGACCGCGACCTATGGGTGCCATCTCCAGCGCCAGAAGTTGCCCTGCCTGACGGACACTCGGTCTGTCGAAACCAGCAGCCTCAAGAACCCATCGTCCCCGATGACCGCAGAACCGATGGCGACTGCCGGCGAAATTCCGCGATCTCTTGATCTGCCTCACTCCACTTCTCCAAAACCCTAGGGGTTCCGGCGGGGGCTGCGCCCAGAATGCTGCGCAGCATGTTGCCAGGTTGCTGCGGTGCCCCCTGGGGCGGATGGGTGCCAGCAGAGCGCCCGCCCCGCGCAAGACCGGCCTGATCTTCCCCCTGAAAGGAGCCTCTCATGAGCGTCGTGCTCGACCCCGTGCATGCCCCAGCGCATGCGGCTGACCATGCCCACCCCACGGGCTGGCGGCGCTGGTTGCTGTCGACCAATCACAAAGACATCGGCACGATGTACCTGATCTATGCCCTGGTCATGCTGTTCGTCGGCGGCGTGCTGGCGCTGGCCATCCGCACCGAGCTGTGGAAGCCCTACGTCTGGCTGATGAACCCCGAGCTGTTCAACGCCTTCGGCACCATGCACGGCTTGATCATGATTTTCATGGCGGTGATGCCGGCGCTCACCGGCCTGGCGAACTGGATGATCCCGCTGATGATCGGCGCGCCCGACATGGCGTTTCCGCGGCTGAACAACCTCAGCTTCTGGCTGCTGGTGCCCGCGGCGGCGCTGGGCGTGGTGGCCTTTCTGGTGCCGGGTGGCGCCCCCGGGGTGGGCTGGACGCTGTACCCGCCGCTGACCCTGGAGCAGGGCATGGGCATGGATCTGGTGATCTTTGCCGTGCACCTGCTGGGGGCGTCGAGCATTCTGGGGTCGATCAACATCATCGTCACCATTCTGAACATGCGCGCGCCGGGCATGACGCTGATGAAAATGCCCTTGTTCTGCTGGGCCTGGCTGATCACCGGCTACCTGCTCATCGCCGTGATGCCGGTGCTGGCCGGGGCGGTGACCATGACTCTGACCGACCGTCACTTCGGCACCAGCTTCTTCAGCGCCACGGGCGGCGGCGACCCGGTGCTCTACCAGCATCTGTTCTGGTTCATGGGACACCCGGAGGTGTACATCCTCATCCTGCCGTCGTTCGGCATCATGAGTTCGGTGGTGCCCACGTTCTCGCGCAAGCGGCTGTTCGGCTACACCTCGATGGTGTACGCCACGGCGTCCATCGCCATCCTGTCGTTCCTGGTCTGGGCGCACCACATGTTCACCGCGGGCATGCCCACGGTGGGGCAGTTGTTCTTCATGTACGCCACCATGCTGATCGCCGTGCCCACGGGGGTGAAGGTGTTCAACTGGATTGCCACCATGTGGCGCGGCTCGCTGTCGTTCGAGACGCCCATGCTGTTCGCCGTGGGCTTCATCATCGTCTTCACCCTGGGCGGCTTCACCGGGCTGATGCTGGCCATGGTGCCCATCGACACGCAGGTGCACAACACCTACTTCGTCGTGGCCCACTTCCACTACACCATGGTCGCGGGCACGCTGTTTGCCATTTTCATGGCGTTCTACTACTGGTCGCCGAAGTGGACGGGCACCATGTACAACGAGACGGCGGGCAAGATCCATTTCTGGCTGTCGATGATCGGCTTCAACCTCACCTTCTTCCCGCAGCACTTCCTCGGCCTGGCTGGCATGCCGCGCCGCTACATCGCCTATCCGGTGCAGTTCACCGATTTCAACCAGATCTCCACCGTGGGCTCGTGGATCTTCGGTCTGGCGCAGGCCTACTTCGTCTTCGCCGTGGTCATTCCGGTGCTGCGCGGCCAAGGCGAGAAAGCGCCGCAGCGCCCGTGGGACGGCGCCGAGGGGCTGGAGTGGGAAGTGCCGTCGCCCGCGCCGTTCCATACCTATGAGACGCCGCCGCTGCTCAACGCCGACGCCACGCGCGTGATCGCGCCGGAGCAAGCCACGGCTTGAGCCTGCCGGAGGTCTGCGATGTTGCACGAGCTCTGCGCTTGCGACGGCTGCGGCAATCAGATCGGTTGCGCGCTGCGTGACGCCGGTGGTGCCTTCCCGGAGGATGCCGATCTGGCCATTCGCCAGGAGGCGTTTTGCGCCGACGCGCCCATTGCCGTCGATGGCGACTGCCTGCTGGCGGTGAAGTCGGGGGTGGTGAAGTCGGTGTGCCGCGATGCCCACGGGCAGGACCGGGTGGTGGCCTTCAGTTTCCCGGGCGATCTGTTCGGCCTGGAGGCGGCGGTGGACGCCGAGCCTGCCGACGTGCGGCACGGCGCCTGCGTCTCCATGACCACGGTGTGCCGCATCCGCCTGCGCCCGGAAGCAGCCAAGCGCCTGCCGCCGCAGTTCTGCGCGCGCCTCAGTGCCGAGCTGGCCACGCGCATCCGCGACAACTTTCAGCACCGGCAGTTGGTGGCCGACGCGGCGCAGGTGCGCATGGCGCACTGGCTGGTGCAGCTCATGCGCGCCGCCCGCGGCCGCCACCAGGGTGGGGCGGTCAGCGTGCTCCCGGCCATGGCGCGTGCCGACATTGCCAGTTATCTGCATCTGCGGGTCGAGACGGTGAGCCGCGTGTTGTCCGAATTTCGCAAGAACGGCTGGGTCCGCGGGCCGCTGCATCGGCTTGAAGTGTGTGATGCCCAAGCGCTCGATCAGTTGGCGCAAGGCCAGGGTGCCCTGCACCCGCCTGTTGCTGCGCAGGGAGCCCTGCATGGATGAGAGCGTCGCGTTGTCGGCCACGCCGCCCACGTTGGCGGCGCCGGATTGGCCGCACCCGCCCACACCTGGCAGCCTGTTGCTGCGCCCCGTCTGGAAGGACGGCGCCTGGCAGTGGCGGTTTCAGCGCAACTGCGCGCTGCGCCCGGGCCAGGTGCTGGGCATGTTCGCCGGGTTCGCGCTGACCTCGATCGTGGTCGCCGTCATCTTCTGGTTCCGGGGTGTGCATCTGGTGATGCCGTTCACCGGGCTGGAACTCGCCGCCGTCGGCGCGGCGCTGCTGGTGGATGCGCGCCATGCGGGCGACTACGAGCGCATCGCCATCAGTGCCGAGGCCATCGAGGTGGAGTGGATGCGTGGCGGCAGGGAGGGGCGCGCCGTGTTCGACCCGCGTCGCACCCGCATCGAGACGCAGGGCCGTGGGCTGGTGCAACTGTCGCAGCAGGAGCAGCGGGCGCTGATCGGCCGCCACCTGCGCCCGGATCGGCGGCCGTCGCTTGCCCGCGACCTGCGCCGCGCCGTGTTGCTCACTTGACGCATCCAGGCTGTCGGTTGCTGATCTTTGACAACGCAGCACGGCAGGGGCGAGCCTATGCTTTGAATCTCGCGTTCTCCCCGATCTTTGCACCCCATGTCTGACCATTTTGTCGTTCTCGGCGCCGGTTTCGCCGGGCTCACTGCCGCGCGCACGCTGCGTGCCAAGGCGCCGCAGGCGCGCATCACCCTGGTGGCGCCCAAGGCCGAATTCGTTTACCTGCCCAGCCTGATCTGGGTGCCCACCGGGGTGCGCAAGAGCGCCGATCTGGTGATCGACCTGGCACCCTTTCTGCACAAGCTGCACATCGACTTCCTCGCCGCCGAAGTCACCGGGCTGCAGGACAGCGGCCGTACCGTGCTGACCACGGCCGGCCCGGTGGACAACGACGGCCTGATCATCGCCACCGGCGGGCGCTTCATCAAAAAGCTGCCGGGCATCGAACACGCCATCGCGCTGTGCGAGGGGGTGGCGGCGGCGGAAACCATCCGCGAGCGCCTGCTGACGATGGACAGCGGGCGCATCGCCTGCGGCTTCGGCGGCAACCCGCAAGAGCCGTCTGCGGCGCGTGGCGGGCCCATGTTCGAGCTGCTGTTCGGCATCGACACCTGGCTGCGGCGTCAGCGCAAGCGCGACCGGGTGGAGCTGGTGTTTTTCAACGCCTCCGAAACCCCCGGACAGCGCCTGGGCGAGAAGGCCGTCACCGGGTTGCTGTCGCACATGGCGAAGCGGCGCATCGACACCCACCTGGGGCACAAGCCCTTGCGTTTCACTGCGGAGGGGGTAGAGACCGAAGGCGGCTTCGTCCGCGCCGATCTGGTGCTGTTCATGCCCGGCATGACCGGCCCGACTTGGCTGCACAACACCGACCTGCCGCGCTCGCTCGGCGGCTTCATCCAGGCCGATGCACATTGCGCCGTGCCGGGGTTCGAGCGCGTGTTCGTCGCCGGTGACGCGGGCAGCTACCCCGGCCCCGACTGGCTGCCCAAACAGGCCCACATGGCCGATCTGCAAGCCACGGCAGCGGCGGACAACCTGCTGTTGGCCATGCAGGGCAAGCCCGCGGCGCATGTGCCCAAGGCGGAGCTGGTGTGCATCGTCGACACCGTCGATTCGGGCATTCTGGTGTTTCGCGACGCCAAGAAAACCATCGTCCTGCCGCCCTCGCGCGCCTTCACCTGGGCCAAGCGCTGGTTCGAGGGCAAGTACCTGAAGGACTACCGCGCGGCGTGACCGCCGCCGCCCGCCCCAAGGGCTGCTGAGCGGCGTCCGGGGTGGAGGGGTGACGCGACGTTTACGTCGCCTTCTGGTCGATCAGCACCTTGCCCAGATCGTCCTTGAGCTGTACGTCGTCGACGCGCAGGTGCAGCGTTTGCGTTTTTGCGTCGGCGCCGAGCACGGTGGCGAAAATGCGCATATGAAAGTGCACGTAGTTGGCGATGGCGTCGTTGATGGTTTTCATCGCTGCGGCATCGGTGCACTGCAGGTGGCGGAACGCCTCCGGGTGGTCGTAGGTGTAGTGGTACGGCGAGTTGTCGAAGTAATACCCGGCGCCGTGGATGAACAGGCGGTTGTCGATCGGGTAGAACTTGCCGGCCGGCACGTAGCTGTCGAGCGCGATGTCGTCGACGTCGATCTGCAGGCGGGGATGCGCCTTGGCAAAGGCGACCATGGCATCGATCTGCTGCTGTTCGCGCGCCGTGGCCTGCACCGGCTTGGGCGGGTCGATCATCTCGGTGTTGGCCGTGAGGATGCCGCTGGTGTTCAGCGCTTGTCTGGAATAGGCGTAAACGTAGGTTTTGAGCAGCACGGCCGAGTCGAGCACCACGCTGCCGTCGCGCACCTTGATGGCGTGCACGCCCAGGCTCTGGTCGATGCGCACGCGCGATGGCGCGCCGGGCAGGTCGGTGTTCGAGGCATTCTGCAGGTTCACTGCGGGGGCCGAGGCAGCGCGTTCGGCCGCCTGCGCGGCGACGCCGCACAGCGTCAGGCCGGCGAGTGCACAGGCCAGCGCGGCACGCGCCCGGCGCGGCTGAAGGAGATGGGACAACGCAAGACGGTGGGCCATGATGGACGTTCCGGAAAGGAGGCACCAGAAAGGGGGCGCCAATGAGGGGGCATCGGGCCGGGGCTCAGTGCCGTTCGGCGGCGGCAGCCGGTGTCGCGGCGGGTTCGTGCTCGTCTTCCCAGCCGGTGATCATGGCTTTGATGTAGCCGGTGGGCGGGTGGGCCGTGGTGGCCAAGTAGACGTGCAGGATGAAAAACAGCAGCATCATGTACGCGGCGGCGGTGTGCGTCAGCGCCACCCAGTCGAGCTGCAGGCCCAGCGGCGACAGCCGGATCCAGTCGTAGCTGTAGAACAGCAGCAGCAGGCCGCTGCCCCAGATCAGCGGGTTGATCATCAGCTTGAGCCACAGATACGCCAGCCGCTGCAGCGGGTTGTGCTTGCGGTTGGGCACCTTGTGGTAGGGGTGGCTTTCGCCGATGAACATGCCCCAGGCGTAGTACCGCGCCACCACCCACAGGCTGTGCGGGCGCAGGTCGGGGATGTAGTTTTTCCACGCGCCGGTGGTGAAGTGCCAGAAAATGGCAAAAGCCCACAGGGTCATCAGCAGCCAGGCGGCGTATTCGTGGATCAGCAGTGCCTGCTCGAAGGCAAAGCCGCCGAGGTAGCCGTGGATTTCAAAGCCGGTGAACAGCATGGTGATGATGAGCGCGGCCTGGCTCCAGTGCCACAAGCGCTCGAAGCGGGTGAACAGGTACATGCGTTGGATTGACATGGCGGTGTCCTTTCAATGACGGCGGCGCAGCCACAGGCCGAAGCGGATCAGGCCGTGCAGGCTCACGCCGATGAGGGCGAGCGCGGCGGCGAGCAGGCCGATGCGTTCGATCCACGGGTTGTGGTCTTTTGGCCGGCTGGGCATGTACACGCCGTCGATGGCTTGCAGCCGGCCGTCGCTGGTGTGGCACTGCATGCACGACAGCGCCTGCGTCTTGGGCGCGACCATGTGCTCGATCGGCCAGTCCATCTCGGTTTTGACAAAACCGTAGTGGCCGGAATACGGCAGGTGCGCGGCTTTCATGCCGGCGGCGATCGCCGTTTGCCAGTCGTAGCTCATGGTGTAGGAATCTTTGTCGAAACCGAAGGAGTGGAACACCGCGAGGATGCCGGTCTGCGTGTCATACGGCTGGTTGTTGCGCATGATCTTGAACGGGAAGATCTTGGACTTGCCATCGGTCGGGCTGCCCTCGATGGCGTTGAGCTGCACCACGCCGTTTTTGTCCTGGAAGTGCTGCACCGTCTCGCCCACCGTCATCCAGCGCTCCACGCCGTTGAACCAGCGATATTGCGGCACGACGTTGTCTTCCCACTTGAAGCTGCCCTTGACCCCCCAGTAGGTGTTCCAGCCGTGGCTGTCGTTGATCACCAGCGGCGAGCCATTGGGGGCCAGTTTGCCGGCGGTGGCGTAGTTCCACGCCATCTTGGTCGGCAGACCGCCGCGGGCGTATTCGGGGATGTGGCAGGTTTCGCACGCGATGTCGCGTGTGTGCATGTTCAGCGTGGCCGCCTGGATGCGCGCGTTCAGATCGTTGCCCTTGTGCGGCGTGGCGCCGTGGCACGACACGCAGCTGGCGGCCTGGCCGTTGTGCGGACTGCCGCGCATGAAGGGCTTGTCATCGGTCATCACGTCGGTGATGTAGCGCGAGCCGCTGACGTTGTGGTTTTCCGTCTTGTGGCACTCCTGGCAGGAAAAGTTCAGCCCCTTGGTGGCCATGTGCACGTCTTCACTGCGTGCGGGGTTGACCAGCGAGCTGTCCATGTCGCCGTGCTTCACGCCATCGCCGCCGCCGCCGTAAAAGTGGCACTGGCCGCAGGTGTAACGCGTGGGGGCGCCGACGTGTTGCGCGATCTTCGCCAGATCCTCCGGTTCGACGAAGGGCTTGTCCGTGCCGTACACCTCGCCGCAACCAGGGCGCACGGCGATTTTTTCCATCGCCGGGTTGCCGCCGATGAACGGGATTTTGTGGTACGTCTTGGTCTGGTCGTGGCACACCAGACAATCGACGTGATCCTGCGAGCGGTGGTCGAACGGGACGAACTTATTCGGGTCGGTGCTGCCGTAACCGACGTGGCAGACGGTGCAGAACTGCTCGTTGCTGATCGGACTGACGCAGAAGTTGTTGTAAACGTGGTTCTTGCCCACCAGCGTCTTGGTTTTCGGGTCGTAGGCCTTCCACGTCCAGTGGATGGTGGACATCACCTGCTTGGCCGCGTCGGTGTGACAGCTCAGGCAGGCTTTGGTCACCTGCTCGGGCGAGGTGAACGGCCCCTTGAGCTGCGGAAACTGGCTGTGATCCTGCGGCATTTCCTTGCCGACGTTGCCCTGTTGCACCGTGGGCACGGTGTTGGACACCACATGCCAGTCGTCCGACGATGCCGCGGTGGCGACGCTGGCGCCGTGCTGCGCGACGAAGGTCGAAGCGTCCTGCGCTTGCGCCCAGGGGATGGGCGTGAGCAGGCCCAGCACAACGCTGAGGGCAGACGCCAGCGGCCACCAAGCCGTGCGCCCGGTTCGCGCCGCCGCGGGTTGTCGATAGGATTGCATGATCTGCGCTTTCGTTGCAAACAAGGAATGCGCGACATGCTGCGCCTGCAATCACGGTGGAAAATTGACGCCTCGCAATCGACTTCGGCCGCTGGTTTTTTGCATGCAGTTCGTTTGACTTCGGCACGCAAAAGTCACCAGACGATACGCAGCGACGCATTTGCTTACATGCCGGAGCCCGACGGCGGTCAACCTTTTCCGCCCCATCCAGGAGAACGTCCATGCACCTGCTCGAACGCGCCCACGCCGCGCTGGACCGTCTGGCTGAACTGCCGCCCTTGGGGCAGTTGCGGCGGCGCCGGGCCGAGGCGGCCTTTGCCGCCAACACCGACGCCAATCTGTTCCGGGGTGTCTATGCCACGTTCGATGCCGCGCAGGGCAGCGCCCCGCGCACGCGGCCGCTGGGCTACGACAACGCCGATGCAGCGGGCATGTATCTGGAGCGCATCAAACGCATTTACCCCAGCGACTACCCGGTGATCTTCTGGTTGCAGAAGCTGTTTGCCCAGGGAGCCGCCTCGGTGTTCGATCTGGGGGGGCACATCGGCATCGGCTACTACGGCTATCAGCGCTACCTTGACTATCCGCCGGGCCTGCGCTGGACGGTGAGCGACGTGCCTGCGGTGATGGCACGCGGCGCCGAGATTGCGCGCGAGCGCGATGCCGCCGGGCGGCTGGGCTTCAATGGCGACTTTGGCGGGGCCGACGGAGTGGATGTGCTGCTGGCGCTGGGCGTGTTGCAGTACCTGCCCGACACCCTGGCGCAGCGCCTGGCCCGGCTGCAGCGGCCGCCGCGCCACATCATCGTCAACCTCACGCCGTTGCATGCGCTGGACAATGGCGGGCACGACTACTTCACGTTGCAGAGCATCGGCACGGCCTTTTGCCCGTATCGCATCGCCGCCTATGCGCCGTTTCTGGAGGGCTTCACCCGGCTGGGCTATCAGGTGGTCGACCGCTGGCAGAACCCCGACAAGCATTGCCACATCGCCTTCGAGCCCGCGCATTCGCTCGACGTCTATCACGGCTTCTATCTGCGCCACGCCAGTTGACCTTGGTGGTCGCCTTGTGGCGCTCTCGGCACCCGGCCGCATCGGCTCGACCGCAGAGCGGCAGCGACGGTGTCAGACTCCGGCCCGTCGCAGACAGGGCAGACGCATGAACTCGGCGAACCCCACCGGGCGCGAATACAAATAGCCCTGCAGCTCGTGGCAGCCCAGCTCGCGCAGCATGTCGGCCTGGGTCGGCGTCTCCACGCCCTCGGCCACCAGGTGCAGCCGGGCGGCCTGCGCCAGGGCGACGATGGCGCGCACCGAGGGCAGGGCGCTGGCGTCGGTCTCCAGATCGATGACGAAGGAACGGTCGATCTTCATCACGTCGATGGGCAGCTTGCGCAGCGCCGCCATTGAGGAGTAGCCGGTGCCGAAGTCGTCCAGCGCCACGGTCACGCCCATGGCGCGCAGGGCGCTGATCTGCTCGAACACCTGGGCGTTGTCGTCCACCAGCAGCGACTCGGTGATTTCGATTTCCAGCAGC
>JAKAFC010000031.1 GCA_021818065.1 Pseudomonadota bacterium | reverse complement strand
TGCAATACGAGCGCCAAGCCGATAGCCAGGGCCGCCATGCCGGACATTGGGTGCAGGTGCGGCTGGCGCCGCTGCCCGCCGACGCGCAGGGCCGCATTCCCGGCTACTTCTGCTTCATGCAGGACACCACCCGGTTGCACGCCAGCGACACCCCGCTCGATCTGCTGCGCACCAGCCCGGGCCTGACCGTGTGGGATCTCGATCTGCTCACGGGGCAGTTGCATGCCGAGCAAAACTGGCTCGACGAGGCCCACCGCCACGAGCCCAAGACCTTCACCATTCCGGAGTGGATGGGCCATGTGGTCCCGGCTGATCTGCCGGCGCTGGAGCAGGCCATCGCCGGCATCAGCGCCCCCGATGGTTATGTGCAGACGGTGGAGACGCGCTTCATCCGCGTCGATGGCAGCATGGTCACCACCATGAACCACGGCATGGTGCGCGAGCGCGGGCCCGGTGGCCTGGCCACGCGCATCGTCGGCCTCACCTGGGACATCACCGAGCTGCGGCAGGCGCAAAACCGTCTGGTGCGCAGCGAAAGCCGGTTCCGCATGCTGGCCGAGCTGTCGAGCGAGTGGTTCTGGGAGTCGGACGACAACGGCATCCTCACCTACATCACCCGCAGTTCGCGCCGCAGCAGCGCCTCGCCCATGGTCAACCTGAACCTGGTGGGGCAGAGCGTGGACGCGCTGTATCCCGGGCAGGAATTTTCCCCCGAGTGGGCGCAACTGCGCTTTCTGATGGAAGAGCACGAGGAAGTGCGCGATCTGGTCGTGCCTTTCCGCCTGGGCCCGGATCAGGCGCTGCTGTGGTGGCGCATCGACGCCGCACCAGTGATCGACGCCCTCGGCCTGTTTCGTGGCTACCGCGGAGTGGTGCGGGATGTGACCAAGGCGCACCAAGACGAAGAGCGGCTGGAACTGGCCGCCTACCGCGACAGCCTCACCGGGCTGGCCAACCGCACGCTGTTCGAAAAGCATGTCGAAGACGCCATCGCCGTGACCCCGCCGGGGCAGAGCTTTGCCGTGCTGTTCATCGACCTCGACCGCTTCAAGCTCATCAACGACGCCCTCGGCCACGATGCGGGCGACCGCGTACTGATCGAAACCGCGCAGCGCCTGGTGCAGCTGGCCCGCCCCAACAACACCGCCGCGCGCTTCGGCGGCGATGAGTTCCTCATCCTGGCACGCGACGCCCACGATGCCGCGCAGGCCATGCAACTGGCCATGCAGGTGCGCGACCAGCTCGGCGAGCCCATCGCCCACGCCGGGCGTTCGCTGCAGTTCGGTGCCAGCGTCGGCGTCGCCCTCTATCCGCAACATGGCCGCACCACGGCCGAATTGCTGGGCCGGGCCGACGCCGCCATGCACGAGTCCAAGGCCCTGGGACGCAACCGCGTCGAGTCGTTCTCGGTGGCGCTGCAGTCGCGCATCGAACGTCGCTCGCAACTCGAAGAAGAACTGCGCGCGGCCATTGCCAACCGCAGCTTCGAGGTGCACTTTCAGCCCATCTGGACGCGCCGGCAGAGCGTGCTGCTGCAGGACGATTCGGCCAGCGTCGAGACCCTGCGCCGGGCCTACGAAATCTCCAGTTTCGAGGCCCTGGCGCGCTGGACGCGGGGCAACGGCGAGCGGGTGCAGCCCGGCGAGTTCATCCCCATCCTGGCCGACAGCGGCCTGCTCGACGACTTCGGCCCGGTGATGATGTCCATCGCCATGGAGGGGTTCTCACGTCTGCGCAACGAACAAAACTTCCACGGCACCATGGCGTACAACGTGTCGCCACGGCAGTTGCACGTCAGCGCCTGCGTCTCCTGCATTGCCGACATGGCGGCGCAGAACCGCGTGCCCTGCGACCGCATCGCGCTGGAACTCACCGAGAACGTGGAAATCGAGCACAACCCCGACTTGCTGGCGGTGCTCGACGCCTTCGGTCAGCTCGGCGTGCAACTGTCGCTGGACGACTTCGGCGTGGGCTATTCCAACCTCGGCTACCTCACCCGCCTGCCGGTGTCGCAGATCAAGATCGACCGCGCCATCGCCTCTGGCGTGAGCACCGACCGCTTCAAGGCCGCCATCGCCCGCGCCACCCTGACCATGGCCAAGACGCTCAACCTCGAAGTCGTGGCCGAAGGCGTGGAGACCGTGGCCGATCTGCTGTGGATGGAACGCGCGGGCTGCCCCATGATTCAGGGCTGGGTGTTCGCCCGCGCCCTCAACGTGCAGCAGGCGCTCAACCTGCTGCGCGAGCTGCGCGGCGCCTGAGCGCCGCGCTTGCGCTCGGGGCGCTGCCTTGTCTGCAGGGCACCCTCAGTCCGGGCGCAGCGCGCGGCGCAGGATCTTGCCCACCGGCGTCTTCGGCAGCTCGCTGCGGAATTCGATGAACTTGGGCCGTTTGTAGCCGGTCAGCTGTTCGTGCAGAAAGTCGCGCAGTTGCGCCTCGGTGAGCGCCGGGTCTTTTTTCACCACGAACAACTTCACCGCCTCGCCGGAATTGGCGTCGGGCACGCCCACAGCCGCAGCTTCGAGCACGCCCGGGTGCATCACCGCCACACCCTCGACCTCGTTGGGATAGACGTTGAAGCCCGACACCAGAATCATGTCCTTCTTGCGGTCGATGATGGTGACATAGCCGCGGTCGTCGATCTGGCCGATGTCGCCGGTACGCAAAAAACCGTCGGCGGTGAAGGACGCCGCGGTCTCGTCGGGACGGTTCCAGTAGCCGCGCATGACCTGCGGCCCGCGCAGGGCAATTTCACCGGGCTGGCCCGGCGGTACCTCGCGGCCGTTGTCGTCCACCAGTTGCAGCTCGGTGGAGGGAATGGGCATGCCGATGGTGCCGCTGTAGCGGTCGGTGTCGGTGGGGTTGCAGATGGCCGATGGCGAGGTCTCCGACAGGCCGTAGCCCTCGCAGATGGGGCAACCGGTGCGCTCCAGCCAACGCCGGGCCACGGCTTCCTGCACCGCCATGCCGCCGCCGACGCTGAGCATCAGGGTGCGCCAGTTCACCTTGTCGAAGTCCGGGTGGTTGAGCAGCCCGTTGTACAGGGTGTTGACCGCCGGGAAAGAGTGCAATTCGTACTTGGCGAGTTCCTTGAGCGTGGCCGGCAGGTCGCGCGGATTGGGGATGAGGATCATCATGCCGCCCTCGTAGGCGCTGAGCATCATGATCACAGTGAAGGCGAAGATGTGATAGAGCGGCAATGCGCAGATGGTGGTGAGTTGCTTGCCAGACTGCAGCTTGCCCAGCGCCGGGGCGTACCAGGCGGCCGACTGCACGATATTGGCCACGATGTTGCGGTGCGTCAGGGTTGCGCCCTTGGCCACGCCGGTGGTGCCTCCGGTGTACTGCAGCAGGGCCACGTCCTCGGCGCGCACCTGCGGCGGGTTGAACGGCAGCCTCGCTCCTTGCGTCAGCGCCGCCTTCCATGTCACATGGCCGGGCAGCGACCATGCCGGCACCAGCTTTTTCTTGTGCCGCACCACATAGTTGACGATGGCGCCCAGCGGAAAGCCCAGGGTTTCGCCCATGTTCGCCACCACCACATGCCGCACCGCGGTACGGGCCATGACCTGCTGCAGCGTGTGGGCGAAGTTTTCCAGGATGACGATGGCCAGCGCCCCGCTGTCCTTGAGTTGATGTTCGAGTTCTCGCGGCGTGTAGAGCGGGTTGACGTTGACCACCACCAGCCCGGCGCGCAGCACCGCCGCCACCGCCGCCGGGTATTGCGGCACGTTGGGCATCATCAGCGCCACGCGGTCGCCGGGCTTGAGCCCGAGCGACTGCAGATACGCCGCCAGCGCCGTGCTCTGCGCGTCCCACTGCGCGTAGCTGGTCTTGTGCCCCATGAAGGCGTAGGCCGGGCGCTCGGCGTACGTCTTGAAGCTGCGCGCCAGCAGCGCATCCACATTGGAAAAAATGTCCGGGTCGATGTCCGCAGGCACGCCTGCGGGATAGTTCGCCAGCCAGATCCGCTCCATGAACTGTCTCCTGCGTTGTTTTGAATGCAGCGCAACGGGAAAAAGCACGCCCGTTCGATTTTTGGAACATAGCCGATTCGGCTGGATTCGGCTAGTGCGGGCAATGCCCCCGGTCAGGTCTTTGCGGCGGCTTCGCTTGCGGCGTCCTGCGGCGCCGCAGCGCCTAGGCGATTGCGCAGCGCGGCGATGCGCGCCATGGCCGCGTCTTTGCTGCTCACCTTGGGCAGCCCGGTCTGCATTTCAGCGATGAAGCGGCTGGGCGTGCGCCCGGCGGCGCCACGCCCCTGCTTGCGCTTCTGGCACCAGCTCAGCACCAGGGTCTGCCGCGCCCGCGTCACGCCCACATACATCAGCCGGCGCTCTTCCTCCAGCGCGGTGTCGGTCAGCGGGCGGTCTTCGGTGAAAAACGGCAGCAGGCCCTCCTCGCATCCGGCCAGCACCACATGCGGCCACTCCAGCCCCTTGGCGGCGTGCAGGGTGCACAGGGTGACGGCGTCGCGCTGCTCGCCGCGCTCCTGCAACTGGGTGATGAGCGAAATGGTCTGCGCGATCTGCGTCAGGCCGACCTTGTCCTCTTCGGCCTTGCGCTCGATCCAGCCGCAAAAATCGTCGACGTTCTTCCAGCGCTGCTCGGCCTCGCGCGGGTTGTCGGCCTGCTCCTCGATCCAGGCGCGGTAGCCGATGGTGTCGAGCATCTCGCGCAGCAGTTCGCCCGCAGGCGCAGTGCGGGCGCGCCACTCGATGTCGTGCAGCAGACGACCGAACTCGCGCAGATGGTCGGCCGGCCGCGCCCCCACCGCGGCGGGCATGGAGTCGCGGAACAGCGCCTCGAACAGCGACACCTTCCACTGCCCGGCGAAGGTGCTCAGCGCCGCCAGGGTCTGCGGCCCGATGCCACGGCGTGGCGTGGTCACGGCGCGCAAAAACGCCGGGTCGTCGTCGGCGTTGGCCAGCAGCCGCAGGTAGGCGCAGAGGTCCTTGATTTCGGCGCGGTCGAAAAAGCTCTGCCCGCCGCTGACCACATACGGAATGTTGGCGCGGCGCAGCGCCTGCTCCAGCGGCCGCGACTGGTGGTTGGCGCGGTAGAGCACGGCGATGTGCGCCAGCTCGGCGTTGCGGCCGCTGCGCAGCGCCTGGATGCGCGCAGCCACCATCTGCGCCTCCTCGTCCTCGTTCTGCGCCGCGCGCACCTCCACCGCCTCGCCCTCGCCGTGCTCGCTCCACAGGCTCTTGGGGTAGAGCTTGGGGTTGCTCTGGATGATGGCGTTGGCCGCGCGCAGGATGGCATTGGTCGAGCGGTAGTTCTGCTCCAGCTTGATGACTTCGAGCTGCGGCCAGTCGGTCTGCAGCCGTTTGAGGTTGTCCAGCGTGGCGCCACGCCAGCCGTAGATGCTCTGGTCGTCGTCGCCCACCGCGGTGAACCGGCCCTTGTCGCCCACCAGCAGCCGCAGCAGGTCGTACTGCGCGGCGTTGGTGTCCTGGTATTCGTCGACCAGCAGGTAGCGCAGCTTGTCCTGCCAGTGCGCGCGCACGTCGGCGTGCTGCAGCAGCAGGGTGACAGGCAGCCAGATCAGGTCGTCGAAATCGACTGCCTGATACGCCTGCAGCATGTCGGCGTAGCGCGCGTACACCTTGGCGGCGACGCGCTCGTCGTCGTTCTCGGCCACGCGCGCCGCCTGCTCGGGGGTGAGCGTGGCGTTTTTCCACAGGCTGATGGTCCACTGCCAGCGGCGGGCGGTGGCGTTGTCGGTGGTGGCGCCGGCGTCGCGCAGCAGGCCGGTGACGTCGTCGGCGGCGAGGATGGAAAACTGCGGCTTGAGCCCCAGAGCCTGCCCGCTTTCGCGCAGCATGCGCACCCCCAGGGCATGGAAAGTGGAAATGGCCAGCTTGCCGGCCACGCCGCGCTTGTCCACCAGTTGCGCCGCGCGCTCGCGCATTTCGGCCGCGGCCTTGTTGGTGAAGGTGATGGCGGCGATCTGCCCGGGCTCCAGCCCGGCGCGCAGCAGCCGGGCGATTTTGTGCGTGATCACCCGCGTCTTGCCACTGCCCGCCCCGGCGATGACGAGGCAGGGCCCGGACAGATGGGCGACGGCGCGTTCCTGGGCGGCGTTGAGCATGAGGCTGGCTGAGGCAAAGGGATGCAGTCTAGCCGCTGCCTCCTCCCCATACAGACCCTGCCACGGCGTGAAGCAACCGATGACGCAACGCCCCACGCATGAGGACTTTTCAGACGTGGCGGGACGGCGGCTCGTCCCCGGGCAGCACCGCGAGCTCGGCACGGGCTTGCTGCACCCATGCGGCCACAGCCGGGTGCGCGGCCACCTCCCGCACGTAGCTCCAGGCCCAGTCCGGCAACGCCGGCCGGTAGGTGAGAAAGCGCATGCAGACCGGGGCGTAGAAGGCGTCCGCCAGACTGAAGGTGCCGAACAGCCAAGGCCCGCCGCTGGCGTGCAGCGCATCGCTCCACATGCTGAGGATCTGGTCGATGTCGTGCCGCACCGCCGGGGTCAGGCCCTGGCCTGGCCATTCGGCCCGGATGTTCATGCTCATGTGCTCGCGTAGCGCGCCAAAACCGCTGTGCATGCTGGCGCACAGGCAGCGGGCGCGGGCGCGGGCGGCGCTGTCGCGCGGCCACAGGGCATGCTGCGGAAAGCGCTCGGCAAGGTATTCGCAAATGGCCAACGAGTCCCACACCCGCAGCGCGCCGTCTTCCAGAATGGGCACACGCGCCACCGGCGACAGCGGCGCCACCTCCGTGGCGAACGCTGGGGTGTCGAGCAGGTGCAGACGTTCCTCGAAGGGGATGCCGAAGGCCGTCATTGCCACCCAAGGGCGCATGGACCAGGAGGAATAGTTTTTGTTGCCGATGTGGAGAGTGAACATGATCGCAGCGCCGCAGAAGAGAGGTGGGGACGGGGGTGTGGAACCGAGGCCATTCTCCCGCCGCCATGCGCCGTGTCCAAACGGCTTTTTCGCATGGCCGCCATGCAGGCGGCGCATGCTGGGCTGCCGGGTTCAGCGCCCGGCGGTGGCGCGCATGGTGCCGTATTCCGACTCCTGGCGGCGCGGGTCGAGGTAGGTGGGGGCGATGGCCTCCAGCGACTCGGGATGCGCCACGCCCAGCGCCGGGACGAAACCCGGCAGGCTGCCGCTGCACACGCTGTCGACCTTCATCGAGTCGAGGTTGTCGCGGCTCATCAACGGCTCACCGGGGGCGAGTTCCATCAACAGCGCCTGCAGGCGGCCGAGGGCGTTGGGCAGCGGCAGGATGGTGCGGCCGCAGCCGCCCCCCACCCGCGCCCACTGCCCCGACAGCCGCACCAACTCGGCCAGGGTGTAGCTGCCCGGACCGCACAGCTCGTAGGTCTGGCCATAGGTGTCGCGCGCCTGCGGGCCCACCAGACTGCTGAAAAATGCGGTGACCACGTCGCCCACGTACACCGGAGCGAAGCGGGTGTGGGCACCGGCCAGCGGCACCAGCGGAAACAGCCGTTGCAGCCGGGCGAAGGTGTTGAGAAAGTTGTCGCCCGGGCCAAACACCACGGACGGCCGGAACACCGTGAGGTCGATGCCGTCCTGCGCCCGCAGTGCGGCCTCGCCCGCGCCCTTGGAGCGCAGATACATGGACGGGCCGTTGACGTCTGCACCCAGTGCGCTCATGTGGACCACGCGGCGCACGCCCTGGCGGGCGCAGGCGGCGGCGATGCGGCGCGGCAGGTCAACATGGGCCCGGGCGAAATCGGCGCCGTAAGGCTGGCCGCGCTTGCCGTGCAGAATGCCCACGAGGTTGACCACGGCGTCGCGCCCGGCAACGAGTTTCGCCAGCTTGGCGTCGTCGTGCACATCGGTTTCGACCACATCGACCAATGGCAGCTGCACCAGATGGCGTGCGCGTTGGCGGCGGCGGGTGGGTACGGTGACGAAGTGATTGGCCAGCGACAAGGCATTGACCAGGCGGCTGCCGATGAACCCACTGCCGCCGATGACGAGGATGTTCTGTTGCATGAGAAGTCCAGAAGAAAACCGCGACAGATCAGAGTGTGCCAGACTGCTGCCAAACAGACATGACCGCAGGCAAGCGACTGTCAGCGTTGCATGCTGGCCAGCATGGCGTCGGGCGCGCCCACATCGCCCAGTCGGGCCTTGAGCGACTGCGGCTTGCCGCTGAGGATGGCGGCGTACACCGTGGCGTTGGCCAGCACCCGTTTGACGTAATCGCGGGTTTCGGGGATGGGGATGTTCTCGGCGAAGATGGCCCCAGGCAGCAAGGGCTGATCGGGCTGGCCCATGTTGCGCCAGCGCAGCGGGCGGCCGGGCCCGGCGTTGTAACCCGCCGCGGCCAGGGCCTCGGAACCGCCGAATTGTTGCAGCAGTCCGCCAAGATAGGCGCTGCCGAGCTGCACGTTGACACCGACGTCGGCGATCTGGTCATGGCTGTAGTCGGTCAGGCCGATCTTGCGCGCCACCAGCTTGGCCGTGGCCGGCATGAGTTGCATCAGCCCGGAGGCGCCCACCCACGACTTGATGTTGGCGATGAAGCGCGACTCCTGGCGGATCAGACCGTAGAGAAAGGCCTCGCTCACACCCTCTCGCTGCGAGGCGCGGCCGATGGCGTCGCGGTACGGCATGGCGTAGCGCTGGGCGATGTCCACCCCGCCCTTCACCCGTTCGCTGGTGTTGATGCAGCGGTCCCACAGTTGCTGCTGGCACGCCAGTTCGGCGGCGGCCTGCATCTGGCCGTTGTCGAGGCTGCGCAGCGAGAAATTCCACTCGCGCACGGCGTCAAAGCGCAGGTCGAGGCTGAACAAGGCCAGCGACCGCTGCAACCCGGGGCGCGCGGCCTGCTGCGCCACGGCGGCCAGTGGCGCGGCGGGCAGCGAGGGCGGCAGGCTGACCTTCATACCCAGGGCATCGGTGGCGAGCTGGCCGTAGAAGTCCCAGGGGTTGGCCACTTCAGCCAGCAGCGCGCGGCCTTCGATGGGGTGGCCGAGCTTTTCCAGCGCCCGGGCATGCCAGTAAGGCCAGGCCAGATCGGTGTCGCCCTGGTCCATCAGGGTGCGGGTGGCGCGCCGCACCAGCGCCCAATCCTGCGCCCGTAATGCGGCCCGGGTCTGCCATTCGAGCACCGTGGGTGACGGCACATAGCTCGGGTCGGCCTGGCCCATGCGGGCGAACCAGCGAGCGGCGTCGGGTTGCAGGTTGAGCGCGGCGTTCAGGCCGATGCGCCCCCAGATCTGCGCCCGGTCTGCCGCGGGAAGGGCGGAGAAGCTGTCATGCAGCAGCCGCGCGGCCTGCTCGGGGTCTTGCCGCGCCATGCTCAGCAGCGCCAGAACCAGGTATTGCCGCTGCTCGTCGTGAGCGATGGCCGCCTGCGGCCCGCGGCGCACGGCATCGAGCAGGTAGCGCACGGCGTCGGTATCGGTCTGCGCCAGGATGCGCCAGCTCCCCGGCGGCAGAAACGGCGCGAGCAGGTCGCGCGCCTGCTTGGCACGGCCGTCGTCGTAGAAGCGGCGCATGCGCTGCCACAGCATGGTCCGTGGCATGGCGCCGTCTTGCAGCAGCGCGCTGGCGGCGCTGTTGCAGCCCGGCCCGCCGGTGCGCTGCTCCATCCACAGCTTGAACACTTGCGCGGCGACATCGGCATGCTGCGTGACGTACTGGCTTTGCAGGTCGTAGCACTGCACCTGCGGATCGTCGCGCATGATGAAGTGCGGATAGACGCGGTTGAAATCGGCCCAATCCTGGCGGCTGCCGAGTTCGAGCAGCCAGTCGTTGCGCAGGCGATCGAGCACATAGGTGTGCGGGTAGGCGCGGGCGAAGGCGTCGAAGTCTTGCTGCGTGGCCTTGGCCAGCGTGGGCCGGATGGCCCAGTAGGCCACCCAGGGTTCGAGCAGCGTGCCCTTGAGCTGCGGCAGGGCGTCACGCGCGGGCTGCGGATCGCCGCGCTGCGCGGCCTTTTGCGCCGCCACGATCAACTGCGCCTGAGCATCGGGAATCTGCGGCAGTGGCGGCATGACCACCGGCGCTGCCACCACGCTGGCCGGTGCCAGCGGCGCGGCCACGCTGGCCGCCGCCGGAGCTTGTTGGGGCAGGACAGCGCTCGGCGCCTGCGGGGCCGACTGCGCCAGCACCCACGGCGCCGCCACACTCATGCCCGCCCCCAGGGCCAGACCGCCGAAGCGGCGCAAAATACGCAACAGCAACGCATGCACGCTCATAGGACGCCAGCTTACCGTGAACCCGCCCCTGTACGACCCATTGTCCCCAGAACTCCCTCAGCATTTGCGCGCCGATCTGCGCCGCGAACTCATCGCCAAGCGCCAGGCCCTGCCCGACCTGGAGCGCCGCAACGCCGAGCTTGCCGAGCGCCTGCTGCGGGTGCTCGACGCGCTGGAGCCCGAGACCCTGGGCGCCTACTGCGCGGTGCGCGGCGAGTTCGATCCCCTGCCCACTGTGGTCAAGTGGCTGGCCGCCCACCCCGAATGCACCCTGGCGCTGCCGCGGGTGAACGAGGCCGCCAAGACCATGGAGTTCATCGTCTGGCGACCGGGTGAGCCGCTACGCCCCGGCCCCTACGGCATCGCCGAGCCCACCGGGCACACCGCGCTGGCGCCCACCACCCTGCTGGTGCCTTGCGTGGGCTTTGCCGACGTCGGCCTGCGGCTGGGCTACGGCGGCGGCTACTATGACCGCTACCTGGCCGGGCGGGAGGAGGTTTACACCGTGGGGCTGAGCTACGCCTGCTGCGAACTGCAACAGCTTGACATGCAGCCACACGACCAGCTCATGGACCTGGTGCTCACCGAAGACGGTCTCTACGGCCTGGATGCGCTGTCGCTCACCCTGGTCGATTGAAGCCCACAGCCCCAGGCCCGCTGCTGGCCGAGGCGGACCTCAGCGTCGATCCCCTCGGCCACCCCGCCAGTGCGCTCTACGGCGACATCTACGCCAGCCGCGCTGGCGCCCTGGGCCAGGCGCGCGCGGTGTACCTGGGCGGCTGTGGCCTGCTCGACTCGCCCGCGCGTTGGGCCGGTTGTGCCCAGTTCACCGTCCTGGAAACGGGCTTCGGCCTGGGGGTCAACTTCCTCGCCACCTGGGCCGCGTGGCGTGCCGACCCGCAGCGCCCGGCGCGGCTGCACTACGTCAGCCTGGAGCTGCACCCGGTGCGCCCCGCCGACCTGCTGCACCACACGCCGCCCGAGCTGCAAGCCCTGGCCGCGGAACTCGCTGCACAGTGGCCGCTGCCCGTGCGCGGCCTGCACCCCATCGCCCTCGACGGCGGCCGCGTGCAACTGCTGCTGGCCTTGGGCGACGCCACCGAACTCGCGCCCAAACTCAGGCTCGCCGCCGACGCGCTCTACCTCGACGGCTTTGCCCCGGCGCGCAACCCGCAGATGTGGGCACCCGCGCTGCTGCGCGCCCTGGCGCGTCTGCTCAAACCCGGAGCGGCCGCGGCCAGTTACACCGTGGCGCATGCCGTGCAAAACGGCCTGCGTGACGCCGGCTTCAGCGTCACGCTGCAACCCGGCTGGGGTGGCAAGCGCCAGCGGTTGCAAGCCCGCTTCGAGCCCCTGTGGAAGCGCACCCGCCACACCCTGCCCGCGCCCTGGCCCGCCACCCAGCCGCGGCACGCCGTGATCGTCGGTGCCGGGCTTGCCGGGGCGGCCTGCGCCCACGCCCTGGCGCAACGCGGCTGGACGGTGGAGGTGCTCGACGCCGCGCCGCGCGTCGCCAGCGGCGGCTCGGCCATGCCCGCCGGGCTGGCCCATCTGCAGCCCTCGGCCGACGACAACCTGCTCGCCCGCCTCACCCGTGCCGGCATGGCCGCGCTGCGCCGCGCCTTGCCGCCCGAGCGCGATGAGCTCGCCCATTTCACCCCCGCCCTGCTGACCCCGGCCGACGCCCTCGATGCGCAGCGCATGCGCGACTGGCGCGACCGCGTGCACCTGCCGCCCGCGCTGGCGCAGCACATCGAACAAGGCTGGCTGGTGGACAGCGCCGTGCTGGCCAACGCCGCGCTGTGCGCCGCCTGGCTGGATTCACCGCACATCAGCCTGCGCTGCCATACCGCAGCCGCACGGCTGCAGCACGACGGCACCGCCTGGACGGTGTTCGGCCCCGACAAACAGCCGCTGGCCCGCGCCCCGCAAATCATTCTCGCCAACGCCTTGCAGACCCCCGACCTGCTCGCCGCCAGCGGCCTGCTCCCCGGCCCCGACTGGTTGCCGTTGCACCCCCTGCGCGGCCAGGCCCAGGCGCTGCCCGCACGCTTCTGGCCCGCGCTGCAGCAACTGCCGCAACCGTGGATGGGCAGCGGCTATGTGCTGCGCCTGCCCACCGCGGCCGCGCGTCGGTTGCAAGCCGAGGCTGAGGCCAACGATACCAACACCAAAACCGACACCGACTGGCTGCTGATCGGCGCCACCTTTGAAACCGAGGCCCGCCCCCTCACGCCGGAGCAAGCCTGGACACACAACCGCGCCAGCCTGGCCGCGCTCACCACCGAGCCGCCGCTGCCAGAGCACGCCGCCGCGCTGCGGCACTTTGTTGGCACCCGTGCGGCCAGCGCCGACCGGCTGCCCTACTGCGGCAGCCTGCCTGACCTCACACCGCTGCTGGCCGACCCGCAGCGCGCCGCGGGCAAGCAGCTGCATGAATTGCCCCGTCTGCCCGGTCTGGCCGTGTGCGCCGGGCTGGGATCGCGCGGGCTGACCCTGGCCGCCCTGCTGGCCGACACCCTGGCCGCCGCGCTCGAAGGCACGCCCTTGCCCATCGAAACCGACCTGGCCGACGCCCTCGACCCCGCCCGCGTGGCCTTGCGCCGCCTGCGGCACGGCGTGCGGCAAACGGTGACAACCCGTCTGGACAGCCGCCTGGCGGATTTGTAAAGTGGCCGCAAACACGTCATAAGCGCATCCACTCCCTGGAGGCCACCATGCTGGGTGAATTCGTCAGCCCCGCGCAGTACGCCAGCCTGTTGCAGCGCGGGCGGCACGCCACCGAACGCTGGCTGCCGTTCGATACGGCGCAGCTGCAAGCCGACTACAACCGTCGGCCGTTTGTGGTGGAGCACCGGCTGCAGCAGCACGCACTGTTCGACATCGCCCCCTTGTTCGAGCTGGCGCGACGTGTGCCCGCACGGCAGGTCAAGTTTCGCCGCGGCGACATCGCCCCGGACGCCGACTTCGACGCCTCGTTCAACCTGCCGCAGGGCGCGCTCACCCTCGACCATCTGCTGCGGCACTTCGAGGCGCTGCACGGCTACGTCTGCATCAACAACCCCGAACTCGACGCCCAGTACCGCCCGGTGATCGAGGCGCTGCTGGCCGAGATCGCCGCCCACATCCATCCGCTCGATCCGCACATCACCTGGTACTCGACCTATGTGTTCATCTCGGCGCAGGGTGCGGTCACGCCCTACCACATGGACCGTGAAATGAACTTCCTGCTGCAGATCCGCGGCGAGAAGACCGCCGATCTGTGGGACCAAGGCGACCCGCGCATCATGAGCCCGGCGCAGAAAGACCGCCTGCTGGCCTACGAGGGTACGCGCCCGCCCTACCAGCCCAGCTTCGAGGAGCGAGCCATGCACTTCACGCTGCGCCCCGGTCTGGGGGTGCATCACCCCTTCATCGCCCCACACCGGGTGTGGACGCACTCCAATCTGTCGGTGTCGCTGGCTTTCACCTTCCGCACCCGCCAGTCCGACCGGCTCACCGCCGCCCACCAGTTCAACGCCCGGCTGCGCCGCCTGGGGCTGCAAAACCCCAAGCCCGTGGGCGAGAGCCCCTGGGTGGACAGCGCCAAGGCCCAGGCGCTGCACGCCCTGCAACACCTGCGCCACCCGCTGCAGCGCGCCTGACGCAGCGACCGACTCAGTCGATGGCAATCGCCTGCCAGGCGGCGAACTGCTGCTGCAGCCAGTCCAGCATGGCCTGCACCTCGGGGCGGGGCCGAGCACCAGTGCGGGTGGCCAGGTAGTAGCCGTAGCCCGCGTCCACCCGCTGGGCCACCGGAGTGACCAATGTGCCCGCGGCCAGCAGGTCGCGGATCAGGCCGATCTGCCCCATGGCCACGCCCTGCCCGGCCACCGCCGCCTGAATGACCTGATAGGTGTAGTTGAAGCGCAGCCAGCGCAGCGGCTCGGGCTGCGGCAGGCCCAGCCCGGCGTACCAGCCGCCCCACGACAGCGCCTGCAGATTGGCGCGGGCGATGGGCGGAGCGCTGTGGATACGCACGTCGTCGATCCACACACAACGCGGCAGCGTCTCCAGGCTGGTCAGGGCGCGGCCGCTTTGCGCCAGCGCGGGGCTGCACACCGGGGTGATCTGCTCGCCGAACAGATAGGTGGTGCCCGCCGCCTGCGCCAGCGGGTTGTCGCGGCGCAGGCGGCGGATGGCGATGTCGATGCCGCCATGCTCCAGGTCGCTGAGGCTGTCGAAGGTCTCCACGGCGATGTCGATGTCGGGATAGACCGCCTGAAATTCGCCCAGCCGCGGAATGAGCCACTGGCTGGCGAGCGAGGCAAAGGTGGTGAGCTGCACCTTGGGGCGCCCCTGGCTGGCGCGCAGGCCGTCCACCGCGGCGTCGAGGCTGTGCAGCGCCTGCCGCACCACGGCGGCAAACTGCTCGCCCGCGGGCGACAGCCGCACCCGCGGCCCTTCGCGCAGAAACAGCGGCACGCCGACACTGGCCTCCAGGGTTTGAATCTGGCGGCTGAGGGCCGACTGCGTCAGCGCCAGCGCCTCGGCAGCGGCGGTAAAGCTGCCCAGCCGCGCCGCGGCCTCGAAGCCGCGCAGATTGCCGGCATCGACCTGGCGGCTGCGGGGCCGCGTGGCAAGCGGTGGCCGAGGCGCCACGGCGGTTTCTGAAGCATTCGTTTTCTGCATGATGAGGGTTCGCGAATTGCGTTGTTCAGAGGCGTTCGGTCTGCCTAAACTGCGATGCACATGCAGGATGAAGTCGGTTTCGAATCCATGACGGCCGCTTCCTTCCATGCTTTTTTTGCATGTTCAAACGCACCGAGGACATCATGACACAGACGCAGATCGCAGTGCAACGCGAATGGCTGGCGCTGCAGCCCGGCGACACGCTGGCGCTGCGCGGCGCGACCGGCACCCGCCTGCAGCTCGCCACGGCAACGCCGGGCGACGCCCAGGTGCGCGTCTGGCTCACCGAAGAAGGCCAGCCCGACGACGTGTTCCTGCACTCGGGCGACAGCTACGCGGTGCGCGGCGGCGGCCGCGTGGTGCTCACCGTCTGGCTGGGCACGGCGCGGCTGCGGCTGCAGACCCCGGCCGCCACCGGCACCCGCGCGCGCAAATCGGCGCTCGGGCGGGTCGAGTTCGCTTGATGCCTGGCGGGCCCCGCCGACCGCGACTCCAACTGGTTGCGCGTCGGCTTACGACAGCAGGCCGAGATCGCGCTCCATCCAGTCGGCCAGCGCATGCGCCACGGCATGCGGCGCTTCGGCCATGAGGTTGTGACCGCATTCGAGCACCACCGTGCGCTGCGCAGGCAAGGCCGCACGCAGGTTGGCGGCCTGCGCCGTCGGGGTCATGCGATCGAATTCGCCCAGCACGAAAAGGGTGGGGCCGCTCCAGGCCTGCGCCGCCTGCAGACCGTGGGTGTAGGCATCGCAGGCGGCCAGATCGCGCGCCAGCAGGCTGCCTTCCGGCCAGTGCGTCTGTTGTTGCAGCAGCAGCGCGCGGTAATCTTGCGGCGGCTGGTACCCCGGCGCCGGGGTGAGCGGTTCGGTCTGCGCATAGGACCAGCGCACCACGTTGTCGATGGCCTCGGTCGGCGCCTCCTGCGCCTGCGCCAGCAAGCGCGCCGACACCCGCATGGGATAGGCCACGCCCAGCAGCGCCAGCCCTCTGGCCTGCGCCGGACGCTCCCCGGCGGCGTGCAGCGCCACCAGCGCGCCCATGCTGTGCCCGGCGAGCACCACCGGGCCGATCTGCCGCGCATCGAGCTGGGCCCACACCCACGCCGCCATGGCGGCGATGCTGGCCAGCGGCGGCCCTGGGGTGTGCCCATGCGCGGGCAGCTCGAGCGCCAAGCAGGAGTGGCCCCGGGCGGTGAGCCAGTCCGTCTGCGCCGCCCACACCCGGGCGTCGCCGCCCGCACCGTGCAGCAGCACCAGGGGAATGGACATCGGGTTGGGCGGGGTCATGGTCTGCACTCCTGAGAACGACACGGTACGGGGGCGAGGCTACGGAAATTTCCTCTGGCTTGCTCGGAGCGCGCTGACTATAGTTCGGCGCACCACGCCTTCAGAGGAGACGCCATGAAAGTCAGCGACATTTTGCGCGTGAAAGGCCATGTGCTCTTCACCGTCCCCCCCCAAGCCAGCCTGCTGCAGGCGGTGCAGACCATGGCGCAGCACGACATCGGTTCGCTCGTGGTCATGGAGCAGGGCAAGCTCGTCGGCCTGCTCACGTTTGCCCAGGTGGTGGCCGCCGTGGCCGAAGGCGCAGGCGTGCTCGGCGACCAGCCTGTGTCTGCGCGCATGGACACGCACTACGAAGTCTGCGGCCCCGACACCACGCTGGACACGCTGCGCCGCACCATGCTCGACAGCGGCACCCGCTACATCCCGGTCATGCAGGACGGCGCGCTGCTCGGGGTGATTTCCTTCCACGACGTTGCCATGGCCGTGGTGCGCGAGCAGGATTTCGAGAACCAGATGCTCAAGGCCTACATCCGCGACTGGCCCGAGGACGAAACCCAGGCCGAGGCCACGCCCGCCTCGGCCCCGGCGCGCGGTTGACGGCCGCCGGAAACCGCGCTGGGGGCGGTGGGCTCTGACGGGTAGGATTGAAGGGTTCGGCGTCTGGCGCGCCGTGCCCGCCCCGCCCCCATGCTCACCCTGCTCTACCTCCACGGTTTTCGCTCCTCGCCGCAGTCTGCCAAGGCGCGCGTCACGGCGCAGCGCGTCGCCGCGTGGAACGCGCTGCGGGCGCAGCAGGGCTTGGCCGCGGTGCGCTGGCTCTGCCCGCAGCTCCCGCCCTCGCCGCGCGAGGCCATGCAGCTGTGCCTGGGCCTGCTGGGCGACACCCGCGGCGACGCGCTGCGCCTGATCGGCAGCTCGCTCGGCGGTTTTTACGCCACCTGGCTGGCGCACACCCTGCAGGCGCGGGCGGCGCTGCTCAACCCCGCAGTCAACCCGGCCCGCGATCTGCGCAGCCAGATCGGCCAACGCACCGCCTGGCACGACCCGGCGCTGCAGTTCAACTTCACCGCCGCGCATGTGGACGAGCTGCATGCGCTGGAAGTCGGCGATCTGCGCGCTCCCGTGCCCGAACCGCAACGCTACCTGGTGCGCATCGCCCAGGGCGACGAAGTGCTGGACTGGCGCGAGATGGCCGCGCGCTATACCGGCGCGCAGTGCACCGTGCTGCCCGGCGGCGACCACGGCCTGTCCGACTACGCCGACCATCATCTCGACATCGTCTTGCGCTGGTGCCTCGCACCGGCCTGACCCACTCCAAAGGACCCACTTATGCGACTCCAAGGTCAGATTGCCCTCATCACCGGCGCGGCCCAAGGCATCGGCCTGGCCACGGCGCAGGCCTTCGCCGCGCAGGGCGCCAGCCTGGTGCTGTGCGACCGTCATGCCGACTCCCTCACCCCCGTGGCCGAGGCGCTGCGCGCCAAGGGCACGCCGGTGCTGGCGCAGGCGCTCGACGTGGCCGACCGCGTTGCGTTCACGGCCCTGGTGGACGCGGCCATCGCCCAGTTCGGCCAGATCGATGTGCTGATCAACAACGCGGGCATCACCCGCGACGCCCGGCTGGTGACCATGAGCGACGAGCAGTTCGACGCCGTGATCGACGTCAACCTGCGCGCCGTGTTCCGCTGCACCCAGATCGTCGCCCCGCACATGATCGGACGCGGCCGCGGCGTCATCCTCAACGCCAGCAGCGTGGTGGCGCTGTACGGCAACTTCGGCCAGACCAATTACGCCGCGAGCAAGGCCGGCATCATCGCCATGACCAAGACCTGGGCGCGCGAACTCGGGCCCAAGGGCATCCGTGTCAACGCCGTGGCCCCCGGCTTCATCCAGACCCCCATGATCGCCACCGTGCCGGAGAAGGTGATGGCGCAGCTGGCCGAGCGCGTGCCGCTGCGCCAGCTCGGCCAGCCCGAGGACGTGGCCAATGTGTACGCCTTCCTTGCCAGCAGCGACGCCCGCTACATCAGCGGCGCCGTGATCGAGGTCGACGGCGGGATGACATTATGAATGTGCTGTTCGAGGATGGCGGCAAATTCCACGCCGGTCGCATCCTGAGCGAGGCCGAGGCCAGCCTGCAGGTCGAGCTCGATTCGGGCAAGCGGCAGAAGATCAAGTCGGCGCAGGCGCTGGTGCGCTTCGACAAACCCACGCCGGCCGAGCTGATGGCCTGGGCGCAGGCGCAGCAGGACGGGCTGGACCTCGATCTGCTGTGGGAATTTGCCCCGGAAGACGAATTCCATTTCGACCAGGTGGCTGCCGATTACTACGGCGGCACGCCCGATGCCGGGCAGCGCGCGGCCATTCTGCTGCGCCTGTTCGGCGCGCCGCACTACTTCCAGCGCCGCGGCCGGGGTGGGCAGTTCCGCAAGGCGCCCGCCACCCAGGTGCAGGCGGCGCTGGCGGCCATCGCCCGCAAGGAGGAGCAGCAGCGCCAGATCGAGGCCTTCGCCGCCGAGCTGGGCGCGGGCCGCTGCCCGCCTGAGATTGCCGACAAGCTCTATCAAATTCTGTTTAAACCCGACAAGAACAGCCCGGAGTTCAAGGCCGTGGCGCTGGCGGTGAAACAGACCGGGCACGGCGCCCTCACCCTGCTGCGCCAGGCCGGTGCCATCGCCTCGCCGTGGGCCTTCCACATGCAGCGTTTTCTGCTGGAGCGCTTTCCCAAGGGCACCGACTTTCCGCCGCTACCGGTGCCGGCGTTCGACGCGCCGCTGCCGCTGGCCGCTGCCCCGGCGTTCAGCATCGACGACTCGGCCACCACCGAGATCGACGACGCCTTTTCCGTGCAATGGCTCGATGATGGTCAGGTGCGCCTGGGCATCCACATCGCCGCCCCGGCGCTGGCGCTGACGCGCGATTCCGACTGGGAGCTGGTGGCGCGCAACCGTCTGTCCACCGTCTACATGCCGGGCGACAAGATCACCATGCTGCCCGACGCCCTGGTGCAGGCCTTCACCCTGGAGGCCGGGCGCGACTGCCCGGCGCTGTCGCTGTATTGCACCGTCGGCCCCGAGCTGCAGCCCAGCGCCTTCGAGACCCGGGTGGAGCAGGTGCGCATGGCCAGCAACCTGCGCCACGACCAGCTCGACACCCTCGTCACCGAACAAGCCCTGGACGCCGACCCCGCGGCACAACCCTATCCCCATGCCAGGGAACTCGCCTGGCTGTGGCGCTTCGCCCAGGCGCTGAAAAAGGGCCGCGAACAGGTGCGCGGCAAACCCGAGCGGGCCGGCGGGGTGGACTACACTTTCCGCATCGACGGCCTGGAGCAGGGCGCCGAGGCCGCCACCGTGCGCATCGAGCCACGCCTGCGCGGCGCGCCACTCGACACCATCGTCGCCGAGCTGATGATCCTGGCCAACGCCACCTGGGGCGGCTGGCTGGCCGAGCTGGGCATGCCCGGCATCTACCGCAGCCAGAGCGGCTTCGGTGCCAATCTGCGCACCCGCATGGGCCTCAAGCCCGCGCCGCATCAGGGCCTGGGCGTGGCGCAGTATGCGTGGTGCACCTCGCCGTTGCGGCGCTACGTCGATCTGCTCAATCAGGGCCAGCTCATCGCCTGCGCCCGCTTCGGCAAGACCGCGCTGCTGCAAGCGCCGTTCAAGCCGCGCGACCCGCTGCTGTTCGCCATCGTCGAGTCGTTCGAGGACACCTACAAGGCCTACGCCACGCACCAGTCGGCGCTGGAACGCTACTGGACGCTGCGATACCTGGCGCAGCAGGGGCTGGACAGCTTCGACGCCAGCGTGCTGCGCGAAGGCGCGGTGCGGGTGGACGGCCTGCCGCTGGTGTTCACCGCCGTGGGGGCGCAAGACCTGCCGCGCAACACCCGTGTGCGGGTGCGCATCAGCGGCACCGACCTCATCACCCTGGAGGTGTTCGGCAGCGTGCTGACCCAACTCGACACGCCGCAGCAGGCCACCGAGCCCGCCGCCGAGAGCGACGAGGAGGACGACGCCGTGGCCCTGGCCGCGCCCATCAGCGTGGCGGTCGACAGCGACGAGCCACAGCCCGAGGCCGACGCCGCGGTGCAACAGGCTTCGTAGAATCGCCGCCGTCCGCCCAGCCCTCCGTCCCGTGCTCGCCACCCGTCTGCGTTCCCTCACTCCGCTGCACTGGGCGCTGATCGCCTCGGTCGGGGTGCACGCGGCCGTGCTCAGCCTGCGCTTTGCCGCGCCCGAGACCTTCAACCGTCTGTTCGACAACGCCCCGCTCAACGTGGTGCTGGTGAACCAGCGCACCGCGGACGCTCCGGCCAAGCCGCAGGCCATCGCCCAGGCCAACCTCGATGGCGGCGGCGACACCAACAAGGGCCTGGCCACCACGCCGCTGCCGTTCACCGCCGATGTGGCGCATGGCCTGTCTGCCGTCGATCAGACGCGCAGCCTGTCCGAACTGCAGCAGAAGCAGCAGCAGCTTCTCACCCAGGTCAAGCGGCAGATCGTGCAACTGGCACAGACCGCGCAGCTCGAACCCAACCCGCAGCAGAAGGAGGCGCTGGAGCAAAAGCGCCGGCAACTGCTCGACATGCTCGGC
>JAKAFC010000030.1 GCA_021818065.1 Pseudomonadota bacterium | reverse complement strand
CGGGCCCTATCAACCTCACAATGCCATCCCATTGTGAGGACTGGAGGTTGGTGATCGAGATCGGATGTCGTCAGGATGCGAAGCGCTCACACCAGCCATTGGGATCAATCGATCCCGCGACCAGTCGGCAACTGCCGATCGCCTTGGCATCGGTCCCAGGGATGAAATACGCACAATCGCTGCAATGTTGCCCGCCATGCGGCGTAGGCCGATAGTGCACCGTGGCCTTGCTCAGCATGCTGTCATCTGCCCGCGCCGGAATCACCGCCGCGGTTCCAGCAACGGCAATCAAGAGTCCACCTTGGCGCAACAAAGCGCGACGCTTCAGATCAGGTTTTGCGGTTTGAGACATTTTGATCTCCAAAACATGAACACGCGGCTGACGCGCGATTGCGCCAACCGCATCGTCTTGCGGACTTACTGATGCACCACGTCGGGCTGCATGGGCGCGAGAATGGCCAGCAACTGGTTCTGCAGACCAAGCGGAACATGGTTGCTGTCCATGGACTTTTGCAAGTCTTCGACCAGGGCGTTGAAATCCGCAGTGTTCAGATTCATGCCCTTGTGCGCCTGTTTCATGCTCAGACCCGTGTATTTGCACGGTCCGCCCGTGCCCTCGCACACCTGGTTGACCAGTTCCATCTGCAAATGCGGGATATTGGTCTTGGCGAAGAAGTGGTTGATGCGGTTGTCCGCCGCGACGTTGACGATCATGTCGTGCACCACCTTGGTGATGGCCGGTTTGCCGCCGAGCTGGTCATACAGCGTCGGGCTGGCGGTTTGGGCGTGCGCGTTGAGCGCCCCCGTCATGGTCACGGCGCCGACAAAAGCGGTCATGACGAGCGGCTTGGAAAGGAATGAAAGCGAGTTTCGCATGGTTGAACTCCTTGAAAAGTCGATGGTGTTGCGGGCTCAGAACGTGCCGTTGAGCGAGAGGTAGAAGCCCTTGTTGCTCGCCTGGAACGGCAAGGGGCCCAGATCGGCATAGGCCGCGGTCAGCGACAGGCTCTTGTTGGGGAAGTAGGCGACGAACACGTCCTTCATCGTGCCGGGCGAGCCAATGGCCGTGGCCGTCGAGTTGATGGGGTACTTCATGTTGTCGGGTTGTTGGCGGAACTCGCCGCCCACCGCGACGTCCGGGCGTAGGAACACCGCGGCCGAGCCTTCGAGTTCGGCGTGGTAGCTGTTGTCGCTCTTGGTCCCCAGCGCCCCGGCAATGCCGTTGTTGGCGTTGGTCCCGAAGCCCAGCAGACCCATGGCGTTGGCCTTGGTGCCGCGCACGGTCAGGTTCACCAGCGTCACGCGGTGAAACAGACCATTGAGAAACACCTTGGTCGCGGCAACGTAGAAGTCGGTGCCGGAATCGCTCGCGGCGCCCAGGAACTTGGGAATCCCGATCGGACCCAGGCCGGAGAAGTTGCTGTCGAAGTCGTTGTTTTTCTTGTACTTGATGCCCACCGACACCTGCGGGTAGGGGGTGTAGAGGATGTCGCCGAACAGCCGCGCCTTGAGCCCCAGCACGTCCATGCTGATGGTCTTGTTACCCAGATTGATGCTGGGCGCCACGCCACCGCTGTTGATCACCCCAAGCCCGCCGGGTTGATTGCCCAGCACACCCAGGCTGGACAGCGCTCCCAGGTTGACATTGAGGTTCTCGTGCGCCACCGAGATCTCGAAGCGGTTGTGAATGCCCACGGCGGCGCCCAGGGTGGTGAGGCCGTAATTGGGCACGGTGACGTAGGTGCCCGTAACCGAGCCGCCGACCTCATCGCCCGTGTCGTAGCCGGCAATCACCGCCCACGGAGTGATGCCGCCGCCGGTCGAACCGCCCACTTCAGTGACGCCGCTGGTGGCCAGCAATCGGCTGCCCTGGGCATGGGCCAAGCCCATGCCGCACACGGCCAAACCAGCCGCAGCCACGGCGGTCAGGGTTTTCTTCCACGAATCCTGTCTCATCTTGACTCCTCGCAGTGCGTTATGCACTCCCTTGGGGAAGTGGTCGTGGCAGCACCGACACCGTGCCGGTGGACGGCCGCGACAAACGGAACTACGCGCGGCGCTGCGTTGTGGATTCAAAATAACTGCCAGAAAACTGCACGCCGATGTAACGCTTTATTTCAGATCTGGCGCCGACTGCATGAGCCGAACTGAATGGCGCTCGACGGAATCACGCCCGGACTTCACACGCTTTGACCGCATTCGACCGTGCTGTGGCGACCCAACGCACGGGGACAAACCGGCCGGAGCATGGAAAAACCCGAGCCATGACGGCATGACAGGACGGAAGCACAGCTGCCATCGCCAAACGTGGCAGGGATCTTGCACAGGGATGCCAACCGGACACACCGCTGTGACACGCAACGGCTGTACCTTCGCTTGCAGCGCAGCGCGTTGCGCCGCAGTATCTTTATGACAAAAATCAATTTTTGCCTGCGAGTCCGCGGGCTGCACCGCGGCAGACCGTGCTCCTCTCTACACTCAACTGGGCTGTGTCCACAGTCGGCCATCCCGAACCAAGGTTCTTTGCATGACAGCCTCTCCCGCTTTTGACATGGTGCTCTTTGGTGGCACGGGTGATCTGGCCATGCGCAAGCTGCTGCCGGCGCTGTATGAGGCGCACCGGGCGGGTAGTCTGCACGCCTCCGGGCGCATCGTCGCCCTGGGGCGCGCCGCGCTCACGCTGGATGGCTACCTGGAGCAGGTGCGCAGCCAGTCCGGGCCGCACCTCAAGGCCGACTTCGCCAGCGCCGAGTGGGCCAGCTTCGTCGCCCGCCTGCACTATCTGCGGCTCGACGCCGACCGCCCCGCCGACTTCGAGGCCCTGGCCGACCTGCTGGGCACCGAGGATGCGCACATCACCGTGTGCTACCTGGCCACCGCCCCCTCGCTGTTCGAGCGCATCTGCGCGCAGCTCGCCCGCGTCGGCCTGAACCATCCCGGGGTGCGCGTGGTGCTGGAGAAACCGCTGGGGCACGATCTGGAGTCGAGCGAGGCCATCAACGCCGCGGTGGCGCGCTCGTTTGCCGAGAGCCAGCTCTACCGCATCGACCACTATCTGGGCAAGGAGTCGGTGCAGAACCTCATGGCCATGCGCTTTGGCAATGTGCTGTTCGAGCCGCTGTGGCGCCGCGAGTGGGTGGACAACGTGCAGATCACCATTGCCGAGGATCTGGGGGTGGAGGGGCGCGGGGAGTTCTACGACAAGACGGGCGCGCTGCGCGACATGATGCAAAACCACCTGCTGCAGTTGCTGTGCATGGTGGCCATGGAGCCGCCAGCCAGCCTGCAGGCCGATGCCATCCGCGACGAGAAGCTCAAGGTGCTGCAGGCGCTCAAGCCGTTTGCCGAGGCCGATGTGGCCAGCAAGACGGTGCGCGGGCAGTACCGTGCCGGGGCCATCGACGGCAAACCGGTGGTGGGGTATCTGCAGGAGGCCGACATCGACCCGGCCAGCCGGACCGAGACGTTCGTGGCGCTGAAGGCGGAGATCGTCAACTGGCGCTGGGCCGGGGTGCCGTTCTTCCTGCGCACGGGCAAGCGCATGCAGGAGCGGCTGGCGGAGATCGTCATCAGCTTTCGGGCGGTGCCGCTGTCGTTGTTTGGCGGGCCCACGGCGGTGCAGGGGGCGAACCGGCTGGTGATCCGGCTGCAGCCCGAGGAGAGCATCAGTCTGCACTTTCTGTCCAAGGAGCCGGGCGACGGCATGCGGCTGCATCCCACCAAGCTCGATCTGGATGTGGAGGCCACGGCGCAAAAGCGCCGCGCCGATGCCTACGAGCGGCTGTTGCTCGATGTGATCCGCGGTCAGCTCGGGTTGTTCATGCGCCGCGATGAGCTCGCCGCCGCCTGGCACTGGGTGGAACCCATCCTGGAGTGCTGGCAGCGTAACCCCGAACCGCCCAAAACCTACACCGCAGGCACCTGGGGACCCGCCGCCTCCAGCGCCCTGCTCTCGCGCGACGGCGCCGCTTGGCATGAGGAGCAGTGAACCATGTCTGCTGATCGGCCCCATGCAGCAACCCGCCTCGTTGGTGACGTCGGCGGCACCAACGCCCGCTTCGGCCTGCTGACGCCGCAGGGGCTGCGCGATGTCCGCGTGCTGGCCTGCGCCGACCACCCGACCTTCGCCGCCGCCTTGCGCAGCTATCTGGCCGCGGTCGGCGTCACCACGGTGCGCCATGTGGCCATCGGCATCGCCAATCCGGTGTACGGCGACCACATTCAGATGACCAACCATCACTGGGCCTTCTCCATCGCGCAAACGCGTGCCGAGCTGGGCCTGGAGACGTTCATGGTGCTCAACGACTTCGCCGTGCTCGCGCGTGCGCTGCCCGAGTTGCCCGCGCATGAACTCGTGCAGGTGGGCGGCGGCACGGCTGTCGCCGGGGTGCCGCTCGGCTTGTTGGGAGCGGGCACCGGACTGGGCGTCTCCGGGCTGATTCCCACGGGCAACGACGGCTGGGTGCCGCTGGCGGGCGAAGGCGGGCATGTGAGCTTCGCCCCGTACGACGAGCGAGAAGTGGCACTCTGGCGGCTGGCCCATGCGCATTTCGGCCATGTCTCGGCCGAGCGCCTGCTCAACGGTGCGGGCATCACATTCATGCATCAAGCGCTGGCGCAGATCGCCGGACAGACGGCGCCCGAGCGCAGCGCAGCGGACATCACCCGCCTGGCTCTGGAGGGCAGCGACGCGCTGTGTCGCGACACGGTGACCCTGTTCTGCACCTTGCTGGGCACGGTGGCGGCCGATCTGGCCATCACCCTGGGGGCGCGGGGTGGGGTGTACATCGGCGGCGGCATTGTGCCGAAGCTGGGCGAGTTTTTCGTGCGCTCGCCGTTCCGCCAGCGTTTCGAGGACAAGGGGCGCACCTCGCCCTACCTGCGCGACATCCCGGTGTGGGTGATTCACAGCCCGTGGCCCGCGCTGCTCGGCGCGGCCGCAGCGCTCGATCAAGCCTTGCAAGCATCGCCTCGCCATGGACATGCTTGAACGCATCCGCGAGCAGGCGCCCTTGCTCTCGGCCGCCGAGCGGCGCGTGGCTGAGGCCCTGCTCGATCGGCCCCACGACTTCATCCAGGCCGCGGTGGCTGACATCGCGCAAACTGTGGGCGTGAGTCAGCCCACGGTCATCCGCTTTGCCCGCTCGGTGGGCTGCACCGGGCTGCAGGACCTCAAGCTCAAGCTCGCGGGCAGCCTGGTCGGCGGCGTTCCCTATGTGCACGCCAGCGTCGGCCCGCAAGATCCACCAGCCGAACTGGCGGCCAAGGTGTTCGACAACGCCATCTCGGCCCTGCTGCGCTGCCGTAACGCTGTCAGTCCGGCGGCGATCGATCAAGCCATCGACCTGCTGGCGCAGGCCAGCCGCATGGAGTTCTACGGCCTGGGCAACTCCGGCATCATCGCGGCGGACGCCCAGCACAAGTTTTTCCGCCTCGGCACTCCCGCCATCGCCTACGCCGACCCGCACATCCAGGCGATGGCCGCCACGCTGCTCGGCCCCCGCGACGTGCTGGTGGCGATCTCCAACTCCGGGCGCACCAACGAGCTGCTCGATGCGGTGGACATCGCCCTGCACAACGGATGCAAGGTGGTGGCCATCACTTCCTCAGGCTCGCCCCTGGCGCGCATGGCCCATGTGGCTCTGCTGGCCGATGCGCAGGAAGACGCCGAGATTTACAGCCCCATGCTGACGCGCCTGCTGCATCTCACGCTGATCGACGTGCTGGCCGTGGGCGTGGCGCTGCGCCGCGGCCCCGATCTCATCGCGCAACTCGAAAAAACCAAGCGCAGCCTCCGGGCCCACCGGCGCCGCGCCGACAACTGAACCCGCACCGGGTTTTCACACCATGCCCATCCTCACCCAACTTCCTGCCTGGCGTGCGCTGTGGCAGCACTTCTCCCGCGCCCGCGACTGGTCGATGCGGGAACTGTTCGATACCGACCCGCAGCGTGCCGAGCGCTATTGGCTGGAACAAGACGGGTTGATCCTCGACTATTCCAAAAACCGCATCACCGATCAGACCCTCACGCTGCTGTTGCAGCTTGCCCGCGAAGCCGAGGTGCCCGAGCGCATCGACGCCATGTTCGGCGGTGAACCGATCAACACCACCGAGCACCGCGCTGTGCTGCATGTGGCCCTGCGCAGCCCGCCTGGCGCGCCCATTCGCGTCGGCGGCGAAGACGTCATGCCCAAGGTCACCAGCGTACTCAGCCGGATGGCGCGCTTCGCGCACGCGGTCCGCTCCGGCGACTGGCTGGGCTACACGCACCAGCCCATCACCGACATCGTCAGCATCGGCATCGGCGGCTCCGATCTCGGTCCGTTGATGGTGTGCGAAGCGCTCAAGGCCTACGCCCATCCGCGCCTGACCATGCACTTCGTCTCCAACGTCGACAGTTCGCTGCTGAAAGAAACGCTCAAGCGTGTGCATGCCGAAACCACGCTGTTCATCATCGAATCCAAAACCTTCACCACCAGCGAAACCCTGACCAACGCCCACACCGCCCGCGAGTGGTTCTTGAGCCGTGCCGGCGATGCCAGCGCGGTGGCCAGGCACTTCGTCGCCGTCTCGACCAACCAGAAGGCCGTGGCCGATTTCGGCATCGACCCGGCGCATATGTTCGAGTTCTGGGATTGGGTCGGCGGCCGCTACAGCCTCTGGTCAGCCATCGGCCTGCCCATCATGCTCTGCCTGGGGGAAGAGAACTTCCGCGCCCTGCTGGCCGGAGCCCACGGCATGGACGTGCACTTCCGCACTGCGCCGCTGGAAGCCAACATGCCCGTGCTGCTCGCTCTCGTGGGCATCTGGTACATCAACTTCTTCGGCGGCGGCAGTCACGTCATCGCGCCCTACGACCAATATCTGCATCGCTTTCCCGCCTTCATCCAGCAGCTTGACATGGAGTCCAACGGCAAGCAGCGCACGCGCGAAGGCCGCCTGGTCGATTACGAAACCGCCCCGATCATCTGGGGCGGCACCGGCATCAACGGCCAGCATGCTTTTTTTCAGCTGCTGCACCAGGGCACACACATCGCCCCCATCGACCTCATCGCCTCACTCGACGGCCGTGGTTCGCTGCCGGGCCATCACGAAATCCTGCTCGGCAACATGTTCGCGCAGGCCGAGGCCTTTCTGCGCGGCAAAACGCTCGACGAGGCGCGCGCCGAACTGCGCGCCTCTGGGTTTGACGAGGCCACCGTGCAGGCCCTCGCGCCCTTTAAGGTCTTTGACGGCAATCGCCCAACCAACACCCTGCTGCTGCAACGGCTCGATCCACGCTGCCTCGGGGCACTCATCGCCCTCTACGAGCACAAGATCTTCGTGCAGGGCGCCATCTGGCAAATCAACTCCTTCGACCAATGGGGCGTGGAACTGGGCAAGCAACTGGCGAAGACCATCGTCGATGAACTGCAAGGTGGCGTTCAAAAAGCCAACCATGACAAATCAACCGAGCGTCTGATCCGCCTGTATCGTCAGGTCAACGGAGCCACGCAGAAAACCTGAGGCCGGTGCGGGCACGACATCTCAGGTTTTCGGCGCATAGCGCCCCGATCACAGCTCCTTCAGGAGCTCGGCCCTCTTTTCGTCGTACTCCTGCTTGGTGATCAGGCCGCGTTGATAAGCATCCTTCAGCACCTGCAGGCGATGCTCGATGCCCTCCGGGCTGTTTCGGGGATAGGGTTGCCCTGGCCCAGGGGCTGGCCCCATATTCGCCGCCCCCGCAGGTGCTGGGGGCGTGGCCGCAGCGTTCGCTGGCGGCAGCGGCGCAGTGGAATCGATCTGCCCAAGCGCAATCTGCAGCCAGTCTGCGCGCTTGTTGACCCCGGCTGGACTCGACAACGTCACTTTGCCAGCGACATCTCTGCCGCCATAGTTGAAAACCGGTTTCTGCATCGAACCACGATATTGATCATAAAAATTGTTGCGCGCATCGTGAATGATCAAATCCAACTGGCCATGCGACACGAAAATACGGCCTGTCACCGCAGTCGGCCCCATAAAAAATGCACCGTTTCGACGTGACGCGCTGGAAAAGACAATATCCTGATCGGGCCGGGCCGTTGCCAAAGCATGGGCAATCGCTGGGGCTAGCTCCTGGATTTCACTCTGGCCAAACAAGGCCTCGTCTTGATTCTTGTTCTTGAAAACCACAGAGCCGAGAACCCGACTGAGTCCGTCGACAGAAACGGTGACGGGCTGTTGATTTGGTGCCGCACCGCCCTCTTCCGGCACGATATGAACTAGGGAAAATTCCCCCAGTTGCCACTCCGTCCTTCCGGGCTCTGCCATGCCGGTTCTCGGAGCCGTTCCGCCAGAAAACACATCAAGAAGGCCGGCCTGCGCCGCTGGTGCGTAAGCTAGCGACAAGGCGAGCGCCAAGCCGACGGGGGCGATGAAAGTGAATTTTGAATTCATGTGTGCTCCTGCTTAATGACGGATAACAAACCCAACGAACCTGCGACTGCCCGCACAAACCAGACATCGAAACCCTTTTCGGATTTCCAATATTACACTGTGCGCGCTCAACAAAAAAACCAGCCCGCCTCCGAAGAAACGGCGCTGGTTAAAGTACTGCTCTGGAGAGGCTCGTCAATGTAACGAGTAAAACACAACCGATCAGAACCAGGTTTCGACCTGAATCCCGATACTGTTACCACTGGTGGAAGCACCATTGACACCATAGCCCGGAAGTCCATTATCCCCGTTGTAAGGGCCGGCATTCGACGGATCATTAGCCGCGGCAGCATTCCAGGACGCATGGGTGAAATAGAAGCGAATTTCAGGCCGCGAGTAATAAACCCGTGCATCGGGCACGATGCCAAGGCCGATTGTCGCGATTGTAAGCTTTTCCGTCGGATTGCCGTCCGGCGATTTGGTCATGTGGCCGAGTTGACCGATCACCCGAAGATTGTTGGTCAGCGCATAAGCAAACCGCGCACCGATCGAACTGTTCTTGTAAGCGACCAAGCCGTTCGGGTAGGCGACCAGATTGTTTGCCGACCCAGCATCGTGGTGGCCGTACACCAAATCAGCCTGACCACTGAAGTTGCCAACTTGCCAATTCAAAGCATCGGCAACGCGCCAGGCCTTCGCACTGGTTGGCGACAGCGGAGCGCCAAAATTTTGTGCCAGAGAGGCCGAACCACGGGCAAATTGCAACCAGAGCACGTTGCCGCCGCCGATCGACTTGATGTCCTGGTTGTGCTGGAAGCTGATCGCCTCACCGGTCGTGCCGCCAACCGCATTGCTCTTGGTGAGTGTGCCGGTGACCCGAAGCGTGCCACCCGGGTTCACAGGGAGACCGGTGTAATCAAAGTTGAAGCGGCGACCCGACAAGCCGGTACCCGGAATTTTTGGCGCGCCGCTGCCTGCATCGCCGAACCCTTGGTACGAATCGGAGCCGAAATAGGCCAACCCGAGTTTGCCGGGGCCGATCCCGATATTGTCAGCACCACCGCCAACCCCGTCCATACGGACGAAGAAATGGTCGAGCATGTCGATATTGGCTCGGCCATAAAACCGCTTGCCTGCCCAGAAATTGACGTTCGGCGCAAAGTCGACTCCGCTGATTTCGGAATACATTTGCTCAAAGCTTGCCGAGGACGTGCCGATATCGGTACCTGGGCTGTACTCATTGATCATCACCATATTATGGTATTTGATCCCGCCAGCAGAACCGTAGTCGTTGAATCCGAATTCCCCGTACAAATTACATTCGTTACCCAGACGATAGTGCCCAGCATCTACGCCCGGGAGGTTGTAACATTGCCTGGAATTGCCGCCATTCGAGCTGGTTGAAGTCGTGCCGGCGCCAGCACGAAAGTATCCATTGAAACCGAACGTATCGGCACGAGCTGGTGCGGACATTCCGCAAGCCACCACCACTGCAAGACCAACGGCCGACAGGCCGATATTTGCAAAGCGCTTCATGAATTTATCTCCGTTTATTTAATCATCGAGCATGCCGGCTCGAAATTATTATTGAGGGACAAGCGCACCTCAAGTTTTACACCGCGTGACAAAACAATTTGATCAATAGCCCCTCCTCTTTTTGCGTCGTTAAAATGAATCGATTTTTGAGTTGATTTTCGACGAGAGCTTCATTTCATGAAACCGAGACGGTTTCAGATCCCATTTGGCATGAATTCAAGCCCCATCGATATCGGCCACCACGATGGCACGCAGATCGTTTCGCAACCGGCCAGCGAATGCTTGATGCGTCGGATGTTCGAGATAGGTGGCACAATCTTCCTGATCAAGAAAACTGAGCAGGGCCATGTGCGTGAAATTCGTCCCGAGACCTTCCCGGCTGATGTTTTTCCCAACTTCGGCCATGCCGATGGCGCTAATCTGTTTTCGTAGCCCGATAAAATCCTGCACATGGCGATTGATCACACCATCTTCGGTGCGGTCGGAAAAATCCATCAGCACCACATGCCGAACTTTTGACTGACTGAGTGCCAAAACCTGCAGCGTGTCATGGCACGCCCCCATGGTGTGATAATCGGTCTTGCCCGCAGGGCTTTTTTCGTCGCTCAGTTGGCTGTTATCCGGCGCGAGTACTCTGAACCACGCCCCATATTCATGGTCGACAAAGTAGGTCCATGCATAATCCCAGATCTTGTCATACCAGTCCCAGTAACGTTGGTCTCCGAACCGTACTGCCAAATGGGCTGCTGCCGAGATACTCTCCGCCTGAACCCAGAAGTATTTATTGGCATCGTAGACTTGGGCGTTTTGATCAAAGCCATAAATCAAACCACCATGCTGATGATCCCAGCCGATGTTGACTGCCGAATCAAAAAGGTGGCGGGCTTGGTCGGCCAATGCAGGTGAGCGGTCCCGCTCAGGCAACCGAGCCTCCAACTGCAGCAACAGCTTCGCCCATTCGGTCAAATGACCCGTTTGAAATCCCCAGGGGCGAAAAATATTGCTGTGGTTGTTTTTGTTGTACTCCCAATCAACGCTCCAGTCCGCGTGGTAATGCTCCCAAATCAAGCCACCACTCAGTTTGGCCAGCCGTTGGGTTACGGATTCTGCGATTGCCGTAGCGCGTTGCAGGTAATGCGTTTCTCCGGTCGCATCGAACGCCGCGAGCATGGCCTCGCAGGCGTGCATATTGGCGTTCTGGCCGCGATAGGGCAGCAGTTGCCAGTCTGGCGTCGCCTCATCGGCATAAAGGCCATGGGCGGGTTGCCAGAACCGCTGCTCCATCAGCGCCCAGGTCGCTGCCAGACCCTCACGGGCCTCGTCGACGCCGGCCATCAGAGCATGGGCGTTTGCCAACAAAACGAAGGCCAGACCGTAGCAATGCTGCGTCCCATCACGCACGGTGGCGCGGCCATCCCGCCAGTCGATTTCCCAGGCATACCCACCCTGGGGCTGGGCATGGGCCCGGTTCAGAAATTCGAGCGCATGACGTGTGCTTTGCAGATCTTCGGGATTCCCGAACCGGCGATAGGCCGTGGCAAAGTTGAAGACAAAACGCGCACTGCTGACGAGATGCCGGGTATGGGCGTCATAGACCGTGCCATCGTCCTTGTAGTAGTGATGAAAGCCGCCGCTTGGATCGAAACTGTGACGCGCATAAAACGCCAGCGTCTGCCGGATGTGGCTGCGAAGGAACGCGGGAGCACGGAAGTCCGGCAACGCCTGCTTTGCGCCGCTTCGATGAGCTTCAGACAAGGGCTGCATGGCTAGCAGACCGGTTGGGCAATCGCTTGCCGACGTCCGTGATGCGCCGCCTGCAGTGCCGCCTGGGCCGCAGCAACGGCGCGCATGCCGTCCTCACCGGTTGACAGCGGCGTGCCATGTCCTGCGCACGCGGCAACAAAGGCTTGCACCGAAGCAAGGTGCAGATCATTGCGGTCCACAGGAATGGCCTGCTTGCCCTGCTCGGTGTGCAGCGTGATTTCTGGAACGCCGGACGCCGTCAGCGACTGCACGCAGCTCAGCATGCCCCGGGTCCCCAGCACATCCAGCCGCGTCGGTGCATGCGGCGCCACAAACGACTCATACAGATGCGCCAGAGTTCCATCGGCGAACGTGACCAGGCTCATGACGCTGTCTTCCAATCCTTCTTGCGTCAGGCCGTTGTGCTGAACCTCGCTCTGGATCGCCACGGGCTCGACTTGCAGCAGATAACGCAACAGGTCGATGTCGTGCGTGAAAATATCCAGCACCACCCCGCCCCCGGCGTCAGGTTGATTCAGGCGCCAGCCATGCGGCGTCGTCGGCAAGTTCACCGCGTGAACCACCTCGACAGCATGAACCCGCCCGACAACCCCCGCAGCAAGAAGATCACGCAAGCGCTGATGCGCCAGCGAACCCCGCAGGTGGTGATTCGTCCCCAGAACGCGGCCTTTGGCGGCAGCTTTGCGCACCATTGCCATCGCGTCCTCGAGCCGCACGGCCAAAGGTTTTTCGCACAGCACGTGGCACCCGGCGCCGAGTGCGGCGAGAGTTTGGGCCGCATGCTGGTCGTTGGTTGAGCTGACGTACACCGCCTCGGGCCGACAGTCGGCCAGCATCTCCGCCACATCGGTGTAGCTTTTGGCGACCCCCTGCTCTGCAGCGAAGGCGCGGCCACGCTCCTCGCTGCGCGAACACACGCCAACCAGTTGCTGATCGCCGATGTTGCCAAGAGCGCTGCAGATCCGCTTGGCTATGCGGCTCGCGCCGATCAGTCCCCAACGCATCGTCTATTCCTTGTCTCGATCGAAACCCCGTCTCGGTCGGCGTCAAGCACCGATACGGGCCTCGCTCTTGGCATCGAAGCAGACCAGCTTGCTCAGATCGAGATAGACGTCGGTTTCCATTCCAACGTGCAGCTGCACATCGGGTTCGAGCCTGGCCGTGAATTCGTGACCACCGATCTGCAGCAAGGCCAATGTGTCGGAGCCGGTGGGCTCGATGACAACGACCCGCGCCCTGACCAACCGACGCAGAGGACTCTGTCCGTTGGGGTCGCGCGCCAGACAAATCGCCTCAGCGCGGAGCCCCATCAGCACTTCCTGCCCGATGTACCCGGACAGATCCACCGTGGCATGGGGCACGTCGATGGTTTCCGAGCGTCCGTCGGCGCCGCGCAGAATCAACTGCCATCCCGCATCGGCACGGGCGGCCGTTGCCTTCACCAGATTCATCCGTGGCGAACCCATGAAGCCGGCGACGAAGGTGTTGGCAGGCTTGTTGTAGACCTCGTAGGGGGTTCCCAACTGCTGGATCACGCCGCCCTTCATGACGGCGATGCGGCTGGCCAGCGTCATGGCCTCAATCTGGTCATGCGTCACATAGACGATGGTGGCGCGCAGACGTTGATGCAGCTTCTTCAGCTCGGTGCGCATGTCCAGACGCAGCTGCGCGTCGAGGTTGGACAGGGGCTCATCGAACAGGTAGAGCTTCGGTTCGCGCGCCAACGCCCGGCCAATCGCCACACGCTGACGTTGACCGCCCGAGAGCGCGCGCGGCTTGCGATCGAGCAGATGCTCGATCTGCAACAACGCCGCCACACTGCGCACGCGCTCGGCGCGTTGTGCCTTGGGCACCTTGCGCATGGCCAGCGGAAACTCGATGTTCTTGGCCACGCTCATGTTGGGATAGAGCGCATACGACTGGAACACCATGGAGATGTTGCGATCGGCCGGCGCCAGACGGGTGATGTCCTGCTTGTCGAGGTGCAGCGCACCGCCGGTGGGCTCTTCCAGTCCGGCAATGATGTTCATCAGCGTGCTCTTGCCGCAGCCCGAAGGGCCCACCAGCACCAGAAACTCGCCGTCGGCCATCTGAATGGTGACGTCGTGCAGCACCTTGACGGCGCCGAAGCTCTTGTTGATACCGAGGATGTCGAGGGTTGCCATCAGGTTTCAGCCCTTGACGGAGCCCGCCATGAGGCCCCGCACGAAATACTTGCCAGAAAGGATGTAAACGATCAACGTGGGAACGGCCGCGATGATGGCTGCGGCGAAATACACGTTGTATTCCTTGACGCCCATGGAACTGTTGACCAGGTTGTTCAGCGCCACCGTGAGTGGCGACGAGGAATAGCTGCTGAATGTCGAACCGAAGAGGAATTCATTCCAGATGTTGGTGAATTGCCAGATCACGGTGACCACGATGATGGGCGCGCTGTTGGGCAAAAGAATGCGCCAGAGCACGCCAAAAAACCCCGCGCCGTCCATGCGTGCCGAGCGCACGAGTTCGTGCGGAAACGCGGCGTAGTAGTTGCGGAAGAACAGCGTGACAAAGCCGATGCCATAGACCACGTTGACGAAGATGAGGCCTTTGATGGTGCCTGACAGATCCACCATGCCCAGCAGGCGTGCCATGGGAATGAGCACGATCTGGAAGGGGATGAACACGGCAAAGAGCAGCCCGGCGTACACCAGATTGGCACCGCGAAACTTGTACTGCGTGAGGATGTAGCCGTTGAGCGCGCCGATCAGTGTCGAGATGATCACCGCTGGGATGGCGATGAGAAATGAATTCAAAAAGTAAGGCTTCAGTCCGTGCGCCGAGACGCCGATCTGTGCCGTGCCCCACGCCGTCAGCCACGGCTGCAGGGTCCAGCGACTCGGCAGGGCAATGAGGTTGCCGGTCTCGATCTCGCTCAGCGGCTTGAACGCGTTGACCAGCATGACATACAGGGGGATGAGGAAAAGCAGCGCCATGAACACCAGCACGGCGTACAGCACCACGCGGCTGGCGTGCAGTCCGGACTTGGTGCGCGCAGCCTGATTCGGCAAGGTGAGCTCAGCCATGTTTCACCCTCCGCACTTCGCTCAGCAGATACGGCAACACGAACAGTCCCACTGCGAGCAGCATGAGAACCGAACTTGCCGAGCCCACACCCATTTCGCTGCGCGTGAAGGTGTACTGATACATGAACACCGAGGGCAACCAGCTGCCGTTGGCCGGGCCGCCGCTGGTAAGCGCCACGACCAGGTCATACGACTTGATCGCCATGGTCACCAGGACCACGAACGCCGAGGCGAACACCGGCGCGAGTTGCGGGATGATGACGTGCACATAAATCTGCCAGGTACGGGCGCCGTCGATGCGTGCCGCGTTGACCGGCTCGGTGTCGATGCCGCGCAGCCCGGCAAGGAACATGGCCATGACAAAGCCGGTGGTTTGCCAGATCGCCGCCACCACGATGCAATAGATCGCCATGTGGCTTTCCGTCACCCACCGCAAGGTGAAGCTACTGAACCCCAATTGGCGGATCACATGCTCGAACCCCACACCCGGATCGAACAACCACTTCCACGCTGTCCCCACCACGATGAACGACAGCGCCATGGGGTAGAGAAAGATCGAACGCAACAACGATTCAGCACGGATTTTCTGGTCGAGCAGAATGGCCAGAAACAGCCCCAGCGCCATGGAGATCACGATGTAAAGCAGCGCGAAAATCCAGAGGTTGTTGACCGAGATCCACCAGTTCTGCAAACCCAGCAGAATCTTGTAGTTGGTCAGTCCCACCCACTCGTAGTTCGGCAGCATCTGCGATGCGGTGAGCGAGAGATAGACGGTGTAGGCGATGAAACCGTACACGCACGCCAGCACCAGCAGTACGCTGGGACTGAGCAGGAGTCGGGGAAGAAATCCGGCCTTCATGGTCGTTGTTTCGAGGCGTCGCCACGGCAGGGCAAACTCCACCCGGGAGATGCCCTGCCGACGACTGGAGGTCAGTACTGCGCCTTGGCAGCAGCAGCGAGTTGCTTGACGGCTTCTTGTGGCGTGATCTGACCGTTGAATTCACGGGAAATCACGTCGAAGAAAGCGTTCTGGATGGCCGGAGGCACCGCATAGCCCTGCGACATCGAACCCAGAAGGGTGTTGTGCTTGTCGGCATAAGCCAACTGCGCGATCGCTTTCTTGCCGCAGGCGTTGAAGTCGGTGTCAGGCGTGCCCAACACGGCAGGAGCCGAACCCTTGAGCACGTTGAAACCAATCTGCACCTTGGGCGACATCACGTCTTCGGCCATCATGTCCTGCGCCGCCTTCTCGGAAGCACCGACCTTGAAGAAGGCGAAGACGTCGGAGTTGTAAATCACAGAACCCTGCGTGCCAGGAACGTTGAAGCACAGATAGTCCTTATCGGGCACCTTGTTGGCGTGGTTGAATTCGCCCAAGGCCCAGTTCCCCATGATCTGGAAGCCGGCCTTGCCGTTGATCACCATCCCGGTGGCCACGTTCCAGTCGCGGTTGGCAAAGTTCGGATCGACGTACTTGCGCAGCTCGGTCATCCGCTCGAACGCCTTGAGCATCAGCGGGGAGCTTAGTGCCGCCTGATCGCGATCGATGAAGGCCTTGCGATAGAAGTCCGGGCCACCGGTCGACAACACCACACCGTCGAACATCGTGGCCTCTTGCCAAGATTGCCCGCCAACCGCCAGCCCGATGAAGCCAGCCTTCTTCACCTTCTCCAGGTCGGCGATGAAGTCATCCCAGGTCTTGGGTTCGGTGGTCACGCCCGCCTTTTCCAGCACTGCCTTGTTGGCCCAGACCCAGTTGGTGGAGTGCACATCGATGGGCGCGGCAATCCACTTGCCTTGGTACACATCAAACTGCTGCAGCGCCTTCGGCACCTTTTGCGCCCAGTTGCCCTTCACGGCCAGCGGCGTCAGGTCTTGCAGCACGCCCTGTTTGGCCCAGTCGGTGATGGTGAACCCCAACATCTGCGAGGCAGTCGGCGGATCACCAGCCAGAAGCCGGGCGCGCAGAGTGGTCATGGCCTGGGCACCGCCGCCGCCAGCAATCGGCACATCTTTCCAAGTCACGCCCTGGGACGCCAGATCGTTCTTCAACACCCCCAGCGCTGCCGCCTCACCGCCCGACGTCCACCAGTGAATCACCTGCACGCTTTTGTCGGCGGCATGCGCCGACACGGAAAACGCCGCAGCCGCGGTCATGGCAAGGCACAACAAGGTTTTTTTCATGCTCGTCTCCTGGGATAAAGGTATGGAGTCAGACGCACGGCGTCCGACCTTATTTTGTTGACCTGCAACCAGTGAAGCCACTGCTCACTGCTTTGTTGAGACCGGTTGCGTGTCTGGTGACGCAATGTAGCAATCCTACTCGTAGCCCCACCTAGGACTAACCCTGAATTCGACTTGCTTACGAGAAGATTACTCAGTGCGCATATGGATCGGCCACGATGGAATTCCGTTGTAAAAATACATGACACAGGCGCGGAAATGCGGTAAAGCGGCTCGGCGGTCATGCCCCCACGATGGCAAGCCGAAACAGCTTTGGTTATAGTTGTTACAAATCCGTACGCGAATCCCATGTCCGCCGCCCTCACCGCCCTGCGCACAGCTTGGTTGTCCATGCTGATGCTGCTGCTCGGCCTGATGCCGTTCATCCACGGCCATCTGGGGCAGCCGGTGCAGAGCGGCTGGCACATCCACGCGCTGTCGGCCGTGGAGGAAGTGCAGGCCAGCACGCAGTTCGACGGTCTTGCGTGCCTCGTCGGCCACCAGCGCGCGGCATCGCAGCAGAGCGGTTTGGCGCTGCATGCGCCTGAGCCGAGCGATATCGAGCCGGCCACGGGCATTGCGCAATCGCGTCTGTCCGAGTTGCGCGCGGCGGCAGTGGCTGCCGCCGACACGCCAGGGCTGGCGGCGCCACCTGTGGCTGCAGCCCTGCGGCTTGCGGCTCGGTGCAATGTTGCGGCGTGGCAAAGCGCGCCGCGCCATGCCCTCTCCAGCAGCCGTCCGGGCTTGCCGCCTCCGGCCCAAGGCCCTCCCACCGATCTGGCTTGACGTTTCGCCTGCGGCGCATGCCGCAGCACCTTGACGTCGCAGCGCGTCTGCTTCGGCCTGTGTCGAGCAGCGCCCTGCGGGACATCCACCCCTCGATGGAACCCGGCTCGGTCGGGATGACTCATGTTCCCCATTCGTTTTTCCCGCACGCCGCTGGTGCGTGTTGTTGCCGCCAGCCTGATCGGTCTGGCGTTTGTGGGCAGCCCGGTTGCAGCGCACGCTGCCACATCCGGGCTCATCACCATGTCGCTGGACCAGCAGACCGCGCTCGGCGTGCGCCTGGCCCCGGTTCAGGCGGCGACCGCGGCGCAGATTGATCTACCCGCCCGCGTCACCGTGCCACCGTCGCAGCAGGCGGTGGTGTCGGCACCGGCCGCCGGACTCGTCACGCGGCTGCTGGCCAATCCGGGTGACAGCGTGCAGCGCGGCCAGCCGCTGGCCGAACTCAGCAGCCCGCAGATCGCGCAGTTGCAGCGCGAGCGCAGCGAGGCCAGCAGCCGCCTGGAGCTGGCGCAGCGCCAACTGCAGCGCGACACCACGCTGGTGAACGAAGGCATCGTGCCCAGCGCCCGACTCGACGCCGCGCGCGCGCAGAGCCGCGAAGCCCAGGCGATGCTGGCAGAGCGTGACCTGGCGCTGAAGCTCGCCGCAGGGGGCACCGCGCTCAACGGCGTGGCGGTGCTGCGGGCACCGATCGCAGGCGTCGTCACCGAAGCCACGGCCCTGCCCGGCCAGCGCGTGGACGTGGCCGCGCCACTGTTCCGCATCGCCCAACAGGGCCAACTGTGGCTGGAGCTTGACGCCAGCCCGCAGCAGGCGGCGACGCTGCAGCCCGGCGCCGCAGTGGACGTGCCGGCGCTGCAGGCGCGTGGTGTGGTGCAGGCCAAGGCCAGCGCGCTCAATGCCGGCCAGAGTGTGCTGATCCGCGTGCGCGTCACCCAGCCCGGCAGCCTGCAGGCCGGAGGCGTGGTGCAAGCGCGCCTGAGTCTGCCCGCCCAGGCAGGCGTGTGGCGCGTGCCCCCGGCCGCGGTGACGCAGATCGGCGGGCGCGATGCCGTGCTGGTCGCGGCCCAAGAGGGGTTTCGCATCGTTCCGGTCACCGTGGCCGGACGCCTGAATGACGCGGTCATGGTCAGCGGCCCGCTGAAGGCCGGCGACAAGGTCGCGGCCACCGGCGTGGTGGCCATCAAGGCGGCGGCTGGCGAGGTGGCGCCATGAATTTGATTGCACTCACGCGCGGCGCGCTGCGCCAGCGCCTGCTGGCGCTTGGCGCCATGCTGGCGCTGGTGGCCGGCGGCATCGTCGCCTGGCGGGCGCTGCCTATCGACGCCTTCCCCGATGTGTCCTCGCCGCAGGTCAAAGTCATCATGAAGGCACCGGGCATGACGCCCGAAGAAGTGGAAACCCGGGTGGTGCTGCCCATCGAACAAGAGGTGCTGGGCATCGCCAACAAGCGCATCGTGCGCTCGGTGTCGAAGTACGGCATCGCCGACATCACAGTGGACTTCGAGGAAGGCACCGATGTGTACTGGGCACGGCAGCAGGTGGGCGAGGCGCTGGCCAATGTGCGCGGCGAATTGCCGGCCTCGGCGCAGGGCGGGCTGGCGCCCATCACCACGCCACTGTCGGACCTCTACATGTTCACCATCGCTGGCGACGCGACACTCGAGCAGAAGCGCAGTGCGCTGCAATGGCTGGTCCGCCCGATGTTGCGCACCGTGCCCGGCGTGGCTGATGTCAACATGCTGGGTGGCGACGTGCGCGCCTTCGCGGTGCAACCCGACCCGGCGCGGCTCTCGGCCTGGGGGCTGTCGCTCAACCAACTGCGCACGGCGCTGCAGGTCAACAACAGCAACGACGGCGCAGGCCGACTCGACGAGGGCGAAGAAACCCGCATCGTGCGGGTGCAGGGCGCCTTCGCCAACGCCGACGATATTCGCAACACCGTCATCGCCAAGGTGCGGGGCACGCCGGTGCGCGTGGCTGACGTGGCGCAAGTCAGCGTCGACAGCAGCACGCGCTACGGCATCGTCACGACGGATGGCAAGGGCGAGGCAGTGGAAGGCATCGTGCTCGGTCTGCGCGGCGCCAATGCGCAGCAAGTCATCCAAGGCGTCAAGGCCCGCCTGGCCGAACTGGAGCCACGCTTGCCGCAGGGCATGCGCATCAAGGTGTTCTACGACCGCAGCCAGCTTGTCGAACGCGCCGTGGGTACGGTGACCAAGGCGCTGGGCGAGGCCGTGGTGCTGGTGGTGGTGATGCTGTTGCTGTTCCTCGGCAACTGGCGCGCCGCGCTGGTGGTGGCCATCACCCTGCCGCTGTCGGCGCTGGCAACCTTCATCCTGATGCGCTGGTTCGGCCTGAGCGCCAACCTCATGAGCCTGGGCGGTCTGGCCATCGCCCTGGGCATGCTGGTGGACGCAGCCGTGGTGGTGGTGGAAAACCTGGTCAACCACATGGCGCACGACCCCGATGCCGAACCGCCGGTGCCGCATCCGCCGCAACAAGGCGCGGGCAACAGCGACCGCATCGCCCGCATTCTGCGCGGCGTGTCGGAAGTGGCGGGGCCGGTACTGTCGGGGGTGGCGATCATCGCCATCGTCTTCCTGCCCTTGCTCACGCTCGAAGGACTGGAGGGCAAGTTGTTCCGGCCGGTGGCGCTGACCATCGTGTTCGCCCTGGGCGCCTCGCTGCTCATCGCCCTGACCATCGTGCCAGTGATGGCCTCGCTGTTGCTCAAGACCATGCCGCACACCGACCCCTGGCTGGTGCGCATCCTCACCACCGGTTATCGGCGGGTGCTGGATTGCAGCTTCGCGCACAGCCGCATCGTCGTCGTCGTGGCGCTGCTGTCGCTGCTGGCGGCTGGCTGGGCCTACACCCGCGTGGGCAAGACCTTCATGCCCACGCTGGACGAAGGCGATGTGATCGTGCAGTTGCAAAGCTGCCGTCGGTCAGCCTGGGCGCCACCGCCGCGCTCGACCTGCGGGTGCAGCAGGCGCTGCTGCGCGAGG